>JAUJON010000001.1 GCA_030447595.1 Thermosynechococcaceae cyanobacterium YX3bin19 | reverse complement strand
GCTGCGGTGACCTGATCGGACTGTGGTCTGGATGATTCTATGGTAGTTGAGGGTGCTTGGAACGGTAATGGCAGCCTTTCAAATTGGTAGTCTACGGGATAAATTTGCTGGGAAGTTGAAGCAGGTTTAGACTTCGTTGCAGCAGGCATAGAATTTACTCCTCAAGCAAGTACTCATTAAACTAATGCAACACATCGGGTCCGCTCGGGCTGGCTAAAGTTTAAGGTCTTTATACAGACTGGCTATACCGGCATATCAAACCCTTTTACACCAAAAAGCTCTAGATTATTTAGGGTTGAGAAGACTTGAAGGGGTCTCTGGAACAGACCATTGTGGGGGTGTCAGCTAAGGTGCTAGCCGTTCAGCTAGTCTAAGCTTGGCAGAGCGAGAGCGGGGGTTAGTGGCGATTTCATCCGGCTGGGGGGTTACGGGCTTCTTAGTCAGGACATGTAGCTCACTGGCATGACGAAAACTGTGCTTGATCAAGCGATCCTCCAAGCTGTGAAAGCTGATGATCCCGATCCGGCCACCCGGCTTTAACCAACTGGGTGCAAGAGATAAAAAGGTCTCCAAGGCAGCCAATTCTTGGTTAACGGCGATCCGTAAGGCTTGAAAAACTCGAGTTGCTGGGTGGATGCGGTCTCTGCCGTGGCGCGATCGCGGCGGAGCTGCCCGGACAATTGCCGCTGCTAGCTCAGTTGTAGTTTCAAAAGGCCGCCGCTCAACAATTCGCCGGGCAATACGGCGGGAAAAACGCTCCTCTCCATAGGTGTAGAAGATATCTGCTAGTTCTGTTTCTGATGATTGATTAATTAAATCCGCAGCTGTGAGCGATTGCCGCTGATCCATCCGCATGTCTAAAGGAGCCTCATGGCGAAAGCTGAAGCCACGTTCAGGCTGATCTACTTGAGGAGAACTCACACCTAGATCAGCGAGGATACCATCAAACTGGGTCTTGCCGGGATCGTATTTCGCAAAGTTACCCTGCCAAAACTGGACGCGATCGCCATAGGCTTGCAGCTGAGCTTGAGCAGCCAGGAGTGCCTGCCCATCTTGATCTATTGCGGTAACTCGAATATCCTGTGCGATCGCCAATATCAAGCTACTGTGGCCCCCCCCGCCCACTGTTGCATCTAAGTAGTGTCCGCCCTGATGAACTGCTAAACCTGCAATGAGTTCTCGGCTCAAAACCGGAACATGGATAAAAGACAAACCAGACGATGTCTCTCCAGAATTATCAGGAGTTGCCGCAGAAGCCATCAAGTGCTTATAAAGCTTTAATGATGCAGGGTTTGACCTGAGAATGTCAAGTTAGGGTAAGGACTGACCCTTACTATCTGGTTAAAAGGCTATCTTTACCCCTGCCAGCAGCATCCATCGCAGCTTTGCCAGACAATTATCAGGGTGAGACGTTAAGCCTGCGTTAAGTGTTGGAGTTCTGTTTGTAAGTTTTCTGCGGCAATAATATGGATGTCGATATTTTGATGTTTGAGTAATCGCATCAACTGCTGCGTAAAGGAACTCCTCAGATCTACAAGTAATAGCGAACGGTAGTAACAACCCGGCTTTTCTTAGCTCGTAAAGCTTGTTTGAGAAAAAAAGCTGTCTGGTTATGTAAAAGACCCTCCCACCAAGTTCGCGTCACAAAAGTTGGAATGACGACAGTAGACAAAACTCCTGGATGTGTCTCTTCAAACTCATGGATATAGTTGGCCAGTGGTTCCACGAGAGAGCGATAAGGCGAGTCTAAAATTACTAAAGAAATATCTGACTCTAGCTCTTGCCATTTTTTCTGCAACTTTTCCCGGTCAGTAGACCCTATATCCACATGCACGGCGACGATTTCATCCGCAATGCTGCGGGCATAGTCTAAAGCCTCGACAGTACCCCGGTTGAGTTGACCTACCACGACGACGGCTGGGTGGGTGACAACTTCTACTTTCGGTCTGGGAATGTATCCTCTAGGTCCTAATCCTTCTGTGGTTAGTTGAGCCGCCACAAACTGGTAATGACGCCGAATAGCCATGAAACAGCTTACTAACAGGGGAACGGCTACCACCACGAGCCAAGCTCCCCCTAAAAATTTTGTTGTCACGATCACCGCTAGAACCCCTGCGGTCGCGACAGCACCAACCCCATTCATCAAAGCACTGGCACGCCAGCGAGCAGTCCGTTCTTTGAACCAGTGAACCACCATCCCGGCTTGGGACAAGGTAAAAGACGTAAACACGCCGACAGCATAGAGGGGAATGATTGCATTCACTTGTCCTCGGAAGACAATGACTAAGGCAGCAGCGAAGACACTGAAGAGAATAATCCCATTGGAGTAGACTAAGCGATCACCCAAATAGGGTCAACTGGCGGGGACAAATCCATCGCGAGCCAGGAAGTAACAGAAAGCTCGTATTAACCGGGAAGTCAGCAAAGCTCGCCGAATCTGACGCCGCTAACAGCAAGATTAACATGGTAGACATTCGCGAATAGCTAATGGACATCGTCCCCAGAATTAGCCCCATGTACTGTAATGTCCTGCGTCCACTCGCAAACACTAAAAATAATCTGATATCGACCCAAGCAAAGAAAAGTGTGCCGCTTTGTTTGCCCTTGAACTTTGGACCATGACCCGTTGCTGTTATAGGACATTGGTAAGATAGCTAATACCCAAAAACATCGTCCCCAGAATCAGCCCCATGTACTGTAATGTCTGGCGGGCGGAGAGGTTAAAGCTGCCACTCTGGTGGCTTAAATGCTAAAACACCATCTGATACCCAGGTTCTCTCGAGCGACAATATAGGCTACCCCTGTTAATGCTGCCGGTACAGCCGGCAGCAAAGGCAGTGATAAACTCAATTCGCAAAACTAGCACTAACAGGATTTCCTCTGTAGCGTAAGCAGACAAAGCATAACACCCAGTGGCTCTGCGGGCACTGGTGGGTAAAGACTTGCCAAAGACAAATTTGCTTAAGCCGAGAACTAAGCGCCATAAAAAGCCTGGTGATTCAGTAGGGGTGTCAGCTTGATTGCCAAACCGGACTGATGACAATTTTTCGCTTACAGAACTATACTGCTAAACACTGTCCTTAGCTGTTTAGAGACTAGCTCCAGGAGAAAACTGCTGCACGAGCAAAACCTTCTGAGGATAAAACTCTTGGGTCGCAAAAGCTTGACGGGATTTCTGGCAGCAAGCAATAAAAATGCGCTTGAGTACTACTCAAGCGCATGTAGCTAGCAAGAATAGATGAGCTTAACCGAGTGCTTCAGCACCCCTCAACAACTTCTAGAATTCCTGAGTGATTGCTGCTTGACGGGCCTTGTTGTAGGACAGGGACAGACTGCCAATTAAGTCTTTAGCGTTGTCACTGGCATTATTCATCGCCGTCATCCGCGCCACTCAATTCACTCGCTGCAGATTCCTGCAAAGCCCGCAACAACTGGTTGTTCAAATAGAGGGTAAGTGCATCCAGAATCTGCACCGGATTTTGCTCAAATGGCATGTCTTGGGGCAAATTGCGAACCTCAGTTGGCACTTTCTGCCGCTCAACCTGAAACTGACCGCCACGGGTAATTAACCGGAAGAATTCATCTTCTGTGGGGGCAAGCCTTGGAGGATCTAAAGGCAGAAGAGTCTGAATCACAGGGCGAGAACTGACTAAAGAAACAAACCGGGTATAAACTAACTCGACCCGATCCACCTCTTCTGAGAGAAAGCGACAGGAGTTGGTCGGCAATTTCAGATGCCTCAGCCGCAGTGGGAACCTGCTCTAAGCCGGTATAAAAAGCTTTTCAATTGGCTGCTCACGTCGCTGAAAGTACTGGTTGGACTTGCGGCCCACCAGGATGTAGGTGTATTCAACACCCTCAGATGTCAGCTCCTTGGCCCGCTCCACACCTCGGCGAATCACGTTAGTGTTGTAAGCACCGCATAAACCGCGATCGCCTGTGATCACGAGTAACCCCACTTTCCGAACTTGCCGCTGCCTCAACAGAGGTAAATCGGCATCTTCAAACCGCAGGCGAGCCTGGAGAGTTAAATAGAACTTGGGCCAGCCGGTCAGCGAAGGGACGAGTAGCCGTGACCTGCTCCTGAGCACGACGCACCCCCTAGCTGCCGCTACCAAGCGCATCGCTTCAGTAATCTTTTGGGTATTTTTTACCGATGAAATGCGATCACGGATTGCTTTTCAAATTTGCCATAGCCCTTCTCCTAGGCAGTCGCCATGAAGGTTTGCTTGTGTTCTGCGATCGCCTCTTTAAGAATATTCTCGGCGTCAGGTGTAAGCTTTTTCTCACCCTGGATCAGCTCCGCAAACTTTGGCTTGCTCGTCCGTAAATATTCGCGGAAGCCAGCAGTAAATGTTGATACTTTCTCAATTGGGACGTCATCCAGGTAGCCGTTGGTGCCAGCATAGATAATTGCTACCTGCTCTGCTACAGGTAAAGGTGCATTCTGGGGCTGCTTTAGCAACTCTCGCAACCGCTGACCCCGAGCCAGTTGATTTTGCGTTGCTTTATCGAGATCAGAAGCAAACTGAGAGAAGGCTTCCAGTTCGGCAAACTGGGCTAATTCCAACTTCATTTTGCCGGCTACCTGCTTCATCGCTTTAATCTGGGCTGCCGAGCCAACACGGGACACCGAGATGCCAGCGTTGATCGCCGGACGTAACCCAGCGTTGAATAAGTCAGACGACAGGAAGATCTGACCATCGGTAATCGAGATGACATTCGTCGGAATGTAGGCAGAAACGTCACCCGCTTGCGTTTCAATAATCGGGAGAGCAGTCATGCTGCCCTCGCCTAACGCGGAGCTGAGCTTTGCCGCCCGCTCCAACAGGCGGGAGTGGAGATAGAATACATCCCCAGGGTAAGCTTCCCGACCTGGTGGCCGCCGCAACAGCAGGGACATCTGACGGTAAGCCTGGGCATGCTTAGAGAGATCGTCGTAGACTACCAGAGTAGCCTTTCCCTTATACATAAAGTATTCGGCTAAGGTGGCACCCGTGTAAGGAGCTAGCCACTGCAGGGTTGCCGGATCATCGGCGTTGGAGGCGACAACGATGGTGTAGTCGAGAGCACCCCGCTCGCGGAAGGTATCCACGACTTGGGCAACCGTTGAAGCTTTTTGGCCGATGGCAACGTAAACACAGATGACGTCCTGGCCTTTCTGGTTCAAGATAGTGTCGATCGCAACCGCAGTTTTCCCCGTTTGGCGATCGCCAATGATCAATTCTCGTTGACCCCGACCAATGGGCACCATGGAGTCAATAGCTGTAATGCCTGTTTGCAGAGGTTCGTAGACTGACTTCCGCTGAATGATGCCGGGGGCAGGAGACTCAATCAACCGGCTCTCTGAGGTCTGGATATCCCCTTTACCGTCAATCGGTCGGGCTAGGGCATCCAGAACTCGGCCAACCATGGCGTCCCCCACCGGCACCTGGGCAATCCGCCCTGTAGAGCGAACGGAACTGCCCTCTTGCAAATCTCGGCCAGCACCCATTAGTACTGCACCGACGTTATCTTCTTCCAGGTTCAGGGCGATGCCAGTAGTCCCGTCTTCAAACTCCAGCAGTTCGCCAGCCATGGCTTTGTCTAGGCCATAAACACGGGCAATGCCGTCGCCTACTTGCAGAACCGTACCGACGTCTGTAACTTTAACTTCCTGGTCGTACTGCTCGATTTGCTGGCGGATGATGCTGCTAATTTCGTCAGGTCTGATACTTACCATAGGAGTTGTTTTGAATATGATTACTGAAAAGGGATAAAAGGATTGGGTTGTGGTGGCATTACACAGTCACTATCCTGCCACTTTCAATAAGGAGTTAGTGATGCGGCGGAGTTGTCCCCGGATGCTGGCGTCAAGTACCTGGGAGCCGACCTTAATCAGCACACCGCCAATCAGCTCAGGGTCGATATTGGTCTGGAGTTCAACCTTCTCCGCACCGGTCATCTGTTGAACTTTAGCAATAACAGTTTGCCGCTGTTCGTCGGTTAACTCTACCGTCGAAGATGCCTCCGCTAAGACAGTGCGATTCAGCTGACGCAGCAAAGCCTGGTATTGTTTGCAGATTCCTTCTAAAAAGAGAATGCGGCGGCGATCAACGATCAGCATTAAAAAGCTAAGCATGAAGGGATGAAGCTGTTCTGCAGCAATTTGCCGCAGTACCTGCTTTTTATCTTCAGCTTGCGGGATTGGGCTCCCTAAAAACTGCCGGAGCTCTGCAGAGGAGTTGAGGAGACTCAGTAAAAAGCTAACATCTTCACCAAAGCGGTCGGTGAGATCATGGGGTTTTGCTAAAGACATCAGCGCTTCAGCGTAGGGTTCAGTGACTTCAGTAAGAAAAGAGTTGCGGCTCATCAACGACCTCCTAGCAGGGCAATACTGCGATCCACTAATTTACGCTGGTCATCTTCACTCTTGAGTGTAGATGAAAGTTGCCCCTCGGCTTGTTGCAGGGCTAAGGTAACGACGCGTTGGCGCAGCTCCGCGATCGCTCGCTCTTGATCGGAGGCAGTGTCTCGCGCTGCCGATTCTTTCAGACGTTCAACATTCTGAGCCGCTTGGGCCAAAATTGCTGCTCTAGCCGATTTAGCACTCTCTTCAGCCGAGGCTAAAATCCGTTTTGCTTCTGCTTGGGCTTGAGCTAGCTTCTGCTGCTGTTCAGCTAACGATTTCGCAGCATCTTCCTTACGCTTTTCGGCCTCTTGAATTGCGGTTTGAATCTCATCGCGACGCTTTGCCAGAATCTTACCCAAAAAACCACGCCCGAAGTAGATCAATACCCCAATGATGATTACCAGGTTAATTAAATTAGTTTCTAAAACGTTAAAGTTGATTCCGAATGCCCCTGCTTCTGCCGACCATGCAAGATCTACTGCAGGGGTGACTAACTCACGGGGAACTGCTTCAACGGCAAGCCATAAAAAAGTTCCAATGTTCATCTGGATCGTTTGCTGCTCAGTAGATTGACAATGACTGCTTTGAGGAAGCGGCTACCTTAAGTATTGAAAGCCTTTTATGCTTGAGAGCCCAAGAGTTTCTCAAGAATTTGACGACTTAGCGTATCCACCTGGCTTTCTAGAGAACTAAACGCTTGTTGCTTTTGTTGCTCTAGCTCTTTTTGTGCCTGCTGCATCTGAGCTTGCGCCTCTTGCTCAAGCTTCAGCAATCTGCCGGGATTTGCCTTTTCCTGGGCTTCGGCTTGGGCTGCAGCAATTTCTTGTGATTTCTTGCGGGTTTGGCCTAACTCCTGCTCGTACTGCTTTGCCAGCCGCTCAGCTTTATCGAGTCGCTCACGCGCTTCAAGCTGGTTGCTGCGAACATATTCAGCTCGCCCATCGATTGCCTGACGCCAAGAGGCTTGTAAAATACTGCGTTTAAAACGGCAGCTAACAGCAAAACTGCACAGCCATCAACGGCAAGGTAGCATCAAAGTCAAATAAACCCCCTTCTTTAACTTCAGCGGCGGCTTCAACAGCTAGTAAAATCGTCCAGTGTGTCATAACAACTCGTTGCCCACAAAGCCAGGTTGTAACGTCAATTGAAAATGTTGGGGGCTGAGCGCCCACTTTTGCGGATAGCTAGCTAGGACAGCTAGTATCCCGCTGAACGCTCAGCGCATTAAGTCTGCACTGCGTCTTAAGAGAATGGGTTGGCAAACAACAACACCAAAGACACCACCAAACCGTAGATAGTTAACGCTTCCATGAAGGCTAAGCTCAGCAGCAACGTACCGCGAATTTTACCTTCTGCCTCCGGCTGGCGAGCGATACCTTCTACAGCTTGACCAGCGGCGTTGCCTTGACCAATCCCAGGGCCAATAGCTGCCAAACCGACTGCTAGGGCAGCAGCGATAACAGAAGCAGCGGCAATTAATGGATCCATAGTTATCTTCCTTAAATGGGGTTACAGAACTAAAGTTGAACGTCAGAGTGTGGACGTTATACGGGTTGTAATTCAGTAGTTGAAGATTGCTGAGGCAAGGATATTAAAATCCACCGCCTGGGACAACTACCTCGACTGAGAGCCTTTTAATGGGCCTCATGCTCTTCCCTCACCGTGTCCCTCGAGTGCCTCGTGAATGTAGGCGGCTGCCAAGGTTGCAAAGATCAGGGCCTGAATCGCACTGGTAAACAAACCTAAAGCCATCACAGGTATGGGACAAACAAGGGAACTAGCAAGACTAGTACCGCTACAACCAGCTCGTCTGCCAGGATATTACCAAACAGGCGGAAGCTCAGGGAGAGCGGCTTAGTGAAATCTTCCAAAATATTGATTGGCAACAAAATCGGCGTTGGCTGGATATACTTGGCAAAATAACCCAGACCCTTCTTGCTGAAACCTGCGTAAAAGTAGGCCAACGATGTGAGCAGTGCTAGAGCAACCGTCGTATTGATATCGTTGGTGGGTGCTGCAAGCTCACTAGCAGGTAGCCGGATCAGCTTCCCAGGGAAACAAAGCACCACTCCAGTTAGACAGAAAAAATAAATAAAAATAGCGTCACGACAAAAGGAACCTGGTGGACGGTACTCTTTCTCACCGATTTGATTTTGCCAAGTCTCGAATAAATTCCAGGGCATACTCCATAAAATTTTGGAAGCCCGACGGGACTCGCTGGAGGTTCGCGTGGCTACCAAGGAGGGCAACCAGCAGAATTGCGATCACAATCCAGGAGGTGATAAAGACCTGCCCGTGCAGCTTCAGGTTGCCAATTTGCCAGTAGAGGTGTTGGCCCACTTCGAGTGAGCCAAAGAAAAGAGAGATCAGAAGGAAAACTATTCAGTAGACTACTGTGGTGCATGAGCACAATCTCATTAGATTTTCTGGCTGTCGATCAAAACAACGGTGAAGCTTAAAAACTACTGATTAGGGATTGAGTGCTATCCTCAGCATGTAAAAGATAAGGGCAGCTTTATAAGTGAGAAAACCAAGGAAGATGGGCACAACCTGTAGCTGGTTCCATTGGTGCTACAATCATCAACCTAACAAAATCGCTAGTTGAGAACTTCCCAGCTTCGTCTTTTGTCTCCCTAATTGCTCTACATTTCTCGCCAACATTCTCAAGTAAACCACACCTGTGCATGCCCCAAGTAAATAATTTAGGGCAAGGGGTGAGGGAGTAAAAAAACCAGACTGAGGCAAATATTAAAGCGGTTAGGACCAGCGTTGATACTAACAACTCCCGCTTCAGCTGGTAAAAGTCTGCCATCGGGTCGTCCTGGCTTGTCAGCCAGAACTGGATTGGCTCCCCTGTCCCATAGAGAGGTGAAGCCTGAACGGTTGGGTCTGAGAGGTTCACAGGGCTCCAGAAAATGCTTCAAATGCTTGATCACAGGCCAGCACCTATCATATCACGCAGGGGTAACAATACTTAATGATGAGTTTGAGAGGCTGCAAGCTTCATCAGCGATCGCAAAAATCAGTGAGTGGTACTAAGCAGGATGAGCTGTTGTGACTGTAGTGATTGCACCTGCTGCAGGTCCAAGGGAACTGTCTGGAGAATCTCCCCGACCGTTTGTGTCCCGCAAGCTTGCAGGAATTGAAATTCCGGTTCAGAAAGCCGGATAATCTCATAGTTATAGTTAAACAAACAGCGACTCGGCCAGCCGTCGATACAGGGGCTGAGTTCTGGAACGGCGCTGAGTAGAGCTGCCGCTGACCAATCAGCTTTGGGCAGAGGCTGCCGTCCCAGGAAAAATTCATAGTGGGTAATGAAGGCTTCTGGATCGAGCGCTCAACAAGGCGATAGCGGGCGATCGCTCAGGCTTGCAGCCGTGCTGCCAATTCCTGCTCTCTACCAATTAGGCGTTCTAATTGCCAGACCTGAGGATTGGAAAATCCCAAGAAATCTGGTCCAGCTGCGTCGACTAGCTCAAACAGTGACTCTATCGTGTAGTCAATTTCTTGGGGATGGACGTACATATCAGCAAAGCACTCATCTCGCTGGTTCTCCAGAGACCATCGCTGTTGCTCTCGCTGGCGCAGTCGATTGTTTTCCGGCAGGGCAGCAAAGATCTGCCGCCCAACTTTCACGCCATCCTGGTAGTCTCCTTGCTTGTCTCCTTGCAAGAGGGCGATCGCCTGCTGCATCAACTTGATTTCCCAGCGACCGAGCTCCGCATAGACAAAGACATGCAGTAGCCCACCGGGAGCCAGTTTGCTAGCCAAGGCTTGCATGCCCCGGATTGATCCGGAGATGATGCAGCACCCCCACACAGTTGATCAGGTCAAAGGAGCCGGGAAGCTGGTCTACATCGTACAGCTCAGGTTGTGAAAGGCTACGTGGCTGGCTCGCGATCGCTGGCAGCGCTCCTGAGCCACCGCCAAAGCCACTGGGCCGATTCCTACAACCTCTGCTTCCGGGTTAAGGTGAGCCAGGTACTCGGTGCTAACGCCTGTGCCACATCCGGCGTCGAGAATTCGAATGTCTTGCTTGGCCGGTTTTGCCCGGTGCAGAAGTTGTAGGCTGCCAGCCAGTTCCAGCGCCAGTTGTACCCCGGCGGTTTATCGTTCAGCAGCGGGTCTGGAGGAAACGGGTAAGTATCGTAAAGTCTTTGAACCGCAGCACTCACTGCCTCAAAATCTGACATAGTTGGCATAATTACAGCAATTTTGAGTGTACCGAGTCTGCGCTACCAGTGCTATTGCTGGCCAGTGGAAACGTCCTTTGACATGCACCTTGTAGGATGATCCATAGATCAACAGCAAACCTGAAATTTCCTCAAAGCCTGACTGGAGAAGGTTGTGCTGCTTATTCTTTTCGGGTTAATTTCTGTCGGATGGTGAAATTCAGTCCTGGGCTTTTGACATACCCCACAAAGACAAGCCACCTTTGTATGATTTGTTGAGGCCGCTGCCTCTTTGGTTTGTCTGGATAGTTTCGATGCTACCCCTTTTTGGCTCTCTGCATTTTCAGGGGTATTGGGCTTGATCCACTTAAAATTGGATTTGATGTAAATCTGCTTTGGAGAATAGCCTTGTTTGCTACTACTTGCTTTCTTGCTTACTGGTTAGCCTTTTTGACTGGAGCAAAAATAATAAATCACCTCTTAATAAAACCTCATCTGATTTTTCCCCATCTCTTGGCTCCAATGGGTATTTTCAAATCAGTTTGCCATCCACCCACTTGGTCCTTTCGGAAGGATTCAGCATCCTTTCTTCAAGGTCTAGGTTCTAGCTTTTGGGAGGGCTACCATAGGGGTTACCGGCATCAGCGATACCCAAAATATCACAAGGTTGGAACCACAGCCTGTTCTATCTTCCACAGCACCGCTATGGCCTGTAACTTATCTTCGCTTTGAATCCACTGTTCCTGCCAATTCAGGGTTAGCTCAAAATTAACTTGTTCTGATGTTCCGGCTGGGTCTGTTCCAGATGGGGCTGGGCATCATGTCAATTCTCACCTTGGGGGTGCTGAACCAGGTGCTGATTGACGAAGGGCCTGCTGGCGGTTCCCGCCGATCGCCGGGGGGTGCTGGCAATGTACCAGTTTGTTGCCCCAGTTCCGGAATGGTTTGGTCAACGGTCAGACGCTCGGCCTCTTTTCGGCTACCACCGCACTGGCTATGTCTGGATTAGTGCTGTCTTATTTACAGTCTGTGCCTTCCTAGCTGTGCAGGTTATCTGGCAGCTCGGCAATAGCCTACAAGCAGGTTGGACTTCTCAGGCTTACGCTTGGGTTGGATTGTTAGCATTGATGTTTGCCCTCTACGGCGTCTGTATTAGCTGCGGCTCAACGCCGCTACCGCCTATTGGTGAATGTGTCCGAAGACAATCGCTCCAAGTTGGTGGGATAGTCTGGTCCATGCTCGCGGTCGGCATTGTCTATCCAGGGCGGCGATCGTTGCCAAGTTGGTGGAAGGCTTGACCATCGAGACTCTGCAAGATTCTATCAACCGACTGTTTTATCGTACCAGCGATCGTCTGTGGCTTGGCATTTCTGGCCACTCTCGGTATTGAACGCCGATATTCTCGCTACCATTCGCTCAACCCTAGTGAGCCGGGAAGACAGATACCTTGAGGACGGCATTGAGGTGCTAACTGCTGGCCGTCAAACCGGCCTGTTCTTTACGTTTTGCTGGTGATGACGATTAGCTTGTTCATGCAGCAACCTATTCTAGAACCCTACGCTGGCGAAGTTTTTGGTATGACTGTATCCCAAAGTACTCGACTGAACGCATTTTGGGGTATTGGCACCCTCGCTGGCATCAGTGCAACAGGGTTTTGGATTGTCCCTCGCCTCGGGAAGCAGAAAACGGCAAGACTTGGTGTTTGCTCCTTGCCACCCTGTTTTATCTTGGTTTTCTGTCTGGGTTTACCCACTCTCCGAAGCGCTGCTTCAGACTTTAATGATCCTTCTGGGTTTGGGGTTCGGCGTGACGACCAATGGGGCATTAAGCTTGATGTTGGATTTAACGGCTGCTGAAACAGCAGGAACCTTCATCGGGGCTTGGGGTTTAGCCCAGGCTATGGCCCAGGCGACCGCAACGGTACCGGCGGAGCACTGCTGAATCTGGGTAGGCAAGTATTTAACGTGCCGACGCTGGCCTATGGATTGGTATTTGCCTTAGAAGCGATCGGGATGCTCCTGGCCGTTTTGGTTTTGGCTCAAAGGATGTGGAAGATTTCGCACGAATGCAAAGCAGGCGATCACGCAGCTTGTGCTTGCGGGTGAACTGGAAGGTTAGTCACCCTTATATCGAATGTATCTGGTTGAAGCTCTTCAGACGGTTAAGCTCGACACTAGACGAGTGTGGACCCTATCTCCCTAGCGGGTAAAAATTCTTTTGTCATGCGCCTAATAGTAATCCGACAAAAAATACTACACATTTGTTGAAAATCAGTGTAATCAATGCAAAACGTTTTAATCTAATAACTGGACTGGATTGTCTAAGGCAGCAAAAAAATCGTTTTGGCCTTCACAACAGCTTTTTTAACAAGCAAGTCTTTAAGTGGTTGCCTAGAGCCCTCTAGCCAGTTGGCTTTTTTGTAATCTGAAGGGAGCCTTTGAAATAAATGAGTGTTAAGGCAAGTGGCCAGAAGCTCAGTCAGCTCGTCCGCAGCTATATCAAACCGTACCGACTGCAACCATCCATTCAAGCTGAGCAACAGGATCGCTTTTTACAACGCGAAACTAGATGAGCTTGCTGTCTTCTTAAGTTCTGGGATGAAACGCCTAGAGATTGCAGCAACGCTAACTAAAAATTCAGAAATTATTGTGTCGCGGCTAACCGCATCTTTGTCGGTGGCTCCCCATGTCCTACTTAAATAAGGCCTAAGCCCCAAGAGGCTTTGGTGGGTGCCTCTGGAGGCGGAACGAATAAAGATTTGGTAAAACTGGGGACAGCCACTTTTGTAGAAGCCGGAGGGTGGCTTTTTGGAGGCCTGAATCGCTCTTCAGCACCTCTGGGGGTGGTAGTGATTCATTTCGGCCTCCTTTAGACCGATCAACGTTGCGCTATGGCCTGAGCGGATGCAGAAGTCTCTGCGAGATATGGACTGGTTTCTCCGTTACACGACTTATGCCATTGTGGCTGGAGACCCCTAACATTATCTCGGTTAATGTCCGGGGCCTGCGAGAGATTATTGAAAACGCTTGCTCCAGCGTCGCTACTATTGTGGCGCTTCAGGAAATGCGCCGTTCAGCAATTGGCTACTTCCATAACGACCCTGAAGGCCAAAGGATTGTCAGCCAATGCTTTGAAGTTCTCGTTAATAAGTTTAAGGCTCTAGCCCCTCTGACAAACTGCGGCAGCGCCCGTCGGATGACCTCCAAGGGCTACAGCTACCGCAAATTTGCAATGCTGGAGCGACGGCTAAGTTCGTCGCTGAAGCCGGGCTTATCCGTCTCGGAAAAAAATGAAGTCATCAAGGCTGTCTATCGTCAGGTTTTTGAACGAGATATCACCCGTGCCTATAGCCATCACAGTCCTACTTAGAGTCGCAAGTGCGAAATGGCGATATCTCTCTGTGAAGGAGTTTGTTCGTCGACTGGGTAAGTCGCCCCTGTACCGAAAGCAGTTTACGAACCCTTTATCAATAGTCGGGCGTTAGAACCCAGCCTTCCGCCACTTCTTAGGCCGTGGTCCCGGTAGCCGCGAAGGAAAGTACAAAAATATTTTGCGATTGTTTCTGAGGGTGGTCACCGGCTTTGGTTGATGCCTTTATTGACTCAAAGGAATACGCAGACCTACTTTTGGCAGAAAAACGGTTCCTTACCTCCCGGGTCTGGGCCAGAAAGCACAAAGGTGCCGCAACTGGGACCTCAACAGATCTGCGCGTTACAGTGCCCCCTTCCGGAAAGTTCCTCAATTTATCACCACCTTTGCCGACTACGGGCAGCCCCTACCCGACCAGCATCCTTACGGTTCCGGTAACGATCCGCTGGAAATTCAGTTTGGCGCAATCTTTCCTAAGGAAACTCGCAACCCCAGTACCCGCCCTGCTCCCTTCAATAAAGACACTCGGCGAATTCTGATTCATCAGGGACCAGGAATTAATAATCAACTGAGCAGGCCAGAGGCTCGCGGTGAATTTCCTGGTTCTCTGGGACCTAAAATTTTCCGACTGGATCAGATTCCCAGCACAAATGGCAGAACCAAGGGTGCTAGCGTCAAATTTTCCACAGTGCTCAACTCAAGCGGTGATTAAAGCCGCTTACCTGCAGGTCTTTGGCCGAGATGTCTATGAAGGCCAGCGCCTCAAAGTTTGGGAAGTTAAGCTGAGAACGGTGAAATTACTGTCCGTGACTTTATCCGGCCGTTAGCGAAGTCTGATCTGTTCCGCAACCTGTATTGGTCCACGCTGTATGCTGACCAAGGCGGTTGAGTATATCCACCGTCGCCTATTAGGTCGTCCGACCTATGGTCGTCAGGAAACCAACCAGTATTTCGATATTTGCGCCAAAGAAAGGCTTTTATGCCCTGGTTGATGCCATTCTTGACAGTGATGAGTACAGTGAAGCCTTTGGGGAGAGACGGTTCCCTACAGCATTACTTGACTCGCCGGTCAAGCCCTGCGTCGCGCTACGGGTTGGCAGCATTGGCAATACAGGTACTCAGCCCGAGAAAGTTGAGACCCCTCGCTTTGTCCAACTCGGTACGACTCAAGAAGAGCCAGACTGAGCCATCAGTTCAGTTCAGCGTCAACCAAGGCGTTGGCAAGCAACGGGAGCAGACCAAGGTCTTCAAGCTCACTAGTACCCAGGACAAAAAAGCAATACAAACTCTGATTCAAGCTGCCTACCGGCAAATTTTTGAGCAGGATATCGACCCCTACGTAGTCCGCAACGAATTTACGGCTCTAGAAGCAGGCTAGGTAATGGTGAGATTACTGTCAAGGAGTTTATTGAAGGGTTGGGTAACTCTAACCTTTACATTAAGGGTTCTATACCCCCTACCCCAACACCAAAGTTGTTGAGTTAGGAACCAAGCACTTCCTAGGTCGTGCCCCTAAGGATCAAGCTGAGATCCTGCCAGTACAGCAGATCCTAGCGACTACGGGGTTCGAGGAACTGTTGGTGCCTTGGTCAACAGCATGGATTACATTGAAACCTTTGGGGAAGACACCGTTCCTTATCGTCTGTTTCCTACCCTGCCTGCAGCTAACTTCCCCAACACCGAAGTTGTACAACCGCCTGACTAAACAAGATGACTCGATTGTAATTCCTAGTCTTGAGCTGATTCAGGTCAACTCTGCAATTAATCGAGCTAGAGCAGCACACTCCTACCCAGGGTATTGCTGGATTAGTAAGAAGGCTGCACACCTACTAAATCAATGATGGTTTCTCCGGGGTACCGCTCATGCTCCTGGAGAGCTACTGCTCTCTAGCAGGTTGAAGATGAAGACAAATATTACAAACTGTTGCAGTCACAGTCTTAAAGCAGCTTAAATGCCGGAAAATGTTTGCGGGAGTGGCCTAGTTTTAGAAAACTCTGGACTTCATAAATTGCAGAATTGCAGCCTTTCTGGAGATCAATTTAGGGAGCATTGCCGGAGTTGAGAGATAGTTTAAGTCATCTCCCGGTCCACTAATCTAACTCCAAACCACCTATTCACTTTTTTATTGGAGAGAATCATTCATGAGTATTGTCACGAAGTCAATCGTGAATGCTGATGCTTTTGAAGCCCGCTATCTTAGCCCTGGTGAACTAGACCGAATTAAAAACTTTGTGACGAGTGGCGAACGTCTCGTCCCAGGTTGCCCAAGCGATGTCCGAAAATCGTGAGCGAATTGTTAAGCAGTCTGGCGACCAGTTATTCCAAAGCGTCCAGACATTGTTTCTCCCGGCGGTAATGCCTATGGGGAGGAAATGACAGCAACTTGCCTGCGGGACCTGAACTACTACCTACGTTTGGTGACCTACGGAGTTGTCTCAGAGGATGTGACGCCAATTGAAGAAATCGGCATTGTCGGGGTGCAGGAGATGTACAACAGCTTAGGGACTCCAATTCCTGCTGTAGCCGAAGGTGTGCGGGCGATGAAGAATGTTGTTTCTTCTCTAATGACTGGAGATGATGCAACTGAAGCTGGTTCTTATTTTGACTATCTCATTGGTGCTATGCAGTAGAGGTTTCTAGACCTCAGGCATAAAAACCAAATTTCTCCAAGGTTTCGCAGATTAAGGAAACAAAATCATACAAGATGCAATCACTTCTGTTATCAACTCCTCTGATGTACAGGGCAAGTATCTGAACAGTTCCGCCATGGACAAGCTGAAAGGCTATTTCCAGACTTGGGTGAACTACGAGTTCGTGCTGCTCAAACCATTAGTGCTAACGCTGCAATATTGTCAAAGAAGCTGTCGCTAAGTCTTTGTTGTACTCAGATGTTACTCGTCCCGGCGGTAACATGTACACGACTCGCCGGTATGCTGCCTGCATTCGTGACCTAGACTACTATCTCCGCTATTCTACCTACGCCACTAGCTGGCGATCATTCCATTCTTGATGAGCGTGTACTGAATGGCCTGAAAGAAACCTACAATTCGTTGGGTGTGCAATTGGTGCCACAATGCAAGCAATCAGAGCAATGAAAGAAGTTACCGCTGCTCTAGTCGGCGCTGACGCTGGTAGAGAAATGGGCGTTTACCTTGATTATGTCGCCTCTGGCTTGAGCTAATTCTTGTGCCTTAGAGTGGCATAGGTTCTACCGTAGGGTCTGGGAAGTCTAGAGTGAGTCTTAGATTATCGAAAGGCATGTCCACTGAACTATATGGGGACTGGCTTTAGTGAACTAGGATTGACCCTCGACTCCCAGCCTTCAAGTTAATGAATCAATTGCGATCACTTAGAATTTGATAATTTAATACTTTTAGTTGAATCCACAACACCCTTCAGCTAAATATCTTCCAAAAGCTTTCAGCCAGATTGAGTTTACTTTGAACAGCTAAATCTTATTACATTTAGAAGAGAATTAAGCGTGGGGCAACCGGTTGACCAAAGTTCATAAAACTGTTCCAACAATGCTAGAACCTCGCTGAAAGGGCACCCAAACCAAAGAGATAGCTGAAAGTAAAATCCAAAAGTTTTAACGAGATCAGGAGAAACAAACCGATGCGCATGTTTTAAGGGTTACTGCTTGCGTCCCCATAGCAAACACGGATCCGTACCCAGCGGAACTGCAAAACACTTACTTACAAGCTTGTTCCCCATGAAAACTGGTTCCGTGAGCAGCAGCGAATCATGAAAATGGGTGGCAAGATTATGAAGGTTGAGTTGGCAACCGGCAAGCCTGGAACTAATACGGGGTTGTTATAAGAACTTCATACACCTTTACCAGTTTTGTTTACGCCTAGTAAGAGGTCTTTACGACCTCTTTTTTATGCGTCACTCCTAGAGTAGTGACGCTAAAGAGGAGTTCCGCTATACTGGCTACCGTCTTGGCTTGGGCAGGAATAGCTTTGAATCTAGAACGTCTACCGCGTTTAAGCAATTTCCACTTGCAGACCTGGGCCACAGAAGCCCGGCTGCTGCACTGGTTGACCTTTCTCTGGCTTTTTATTGGTCTAGTTGTTCTATTTTCCGCTTCTCACTACAATGGCGTGGCCGAGTTTGGGGATGGGCTGTATTATTTCAAACGCCAGCTTATTGGGGTAGCGATTGGTTTAGTTGGATTTCTCTCTCTTGGTCCACTCGTCACTTCGACGCATCTTAGCGATCGCGAGTCCACTGTTCTTTGTCTATTGGCGCTAATCTTTGCCGTTCCTATTCTTGGTTTATCCGTAAATGGTGCTCAGCGTTGGCTAGAACTTGGTCCTTTCTCGTGCAGCCTTCGGAGATCATTAAACCTTTTTGGTATTGCAAAGCGCCCAAAGTATTTGGTCAGTGGGAACGGCTGACCTGGAAGGTACGCGGGACGTGGCTAGTCATCTTTGGCAGCGTGCTCTTGGGAATTCTCATACAGCCCAATCTGAGTACCACCGCCCTCTGCGGCATTACCCTCTGGTTAAATTGCTCTGGCAGCCGGATTGCCTTACTCCTACCTCGGAGGAGCCGCCATGAGTGGCTTTTTAGCAGCAGTCTTAAGTGTCAGCATCAAGGAGTACCAAAGAGTACGAATCATGTCGTTTCTAGATCCTTGGGCGGACCCTGGTGGAAACGGCTATCAGTTGATCCAGAGTTTGTTGGCTGTGGGTTCCGGAGGGATTTGGGGAACTGATTTGGGCTATCTCAACAGAAGCTATCCTACTTACCCATTCACCACACAGATTTTATTTTTGCGGTATTTGCTGAAGAGTTTGGCTTGATTGGCAGCTTGATGCTTTTTCTACTGTTAACGGCTTACGGGGTACTGGCACTGCGAGTAGCCGTCAAAACTAGAAATCCCGTCCACCGTTTGGTCGCGATCGGTGCCATGGTACTGATGATCGGTCAGTCCCTCTTAAACGTTGGGGTTGCCACAGGGGCTTTACCGACAACAGGACTCCTTTCCGTTGTTCAGTTACGGCGTTAAATTCATCAAATTTCTTGCTGACAGCTGGGCTACTGATTCGGGTAGCCCGTGAGAGTAACTGGTTAAAGTTATTCCCTTAATCCCGCTCAAACAACCCTTGGCAGTGACGTCATACTGGAAAGTCTCCCTCCGCGTAAGGCCACAAACCCTCTCTCCAGCAAGGATAGAGAAGCAAAAAATCAGGTCAGCTTGCGGTGCTACCAAGGCGTCGCCGTAGCAGGCGCGATCGCTCCCGCGGGCCCACCCCTATTGACCGCACTTTTAGCAGCGGTTGATCGCCTGAAGCAGCAAACCTCCCGACGATTCCGTTAAAATGACGAGTATCAGGATTAACTTAGTTTTCACCAAATCACGGCTTCTCAGGCGGCTGGTCGCTCCCAACGTAGAAACCCGTAGTCGCGTAGAGGTCTTATATCTACCCTTGAGTTTAAGCAACAGGCACTAGATGATTGAACCGCTTCAAGCTCAGCTTACAGTTTGGAAAAATTTGTAGACTCTTTAGTTGCAACTCAGTTAACTCACCTAACTTTACTGAGCCTCGGTATCGTTTTTGCAGCAGGTCTAGTGACGAGCTTGACGCCCTGCATGCTATCCATGTTGCCGATCACGATTGTATATTGGAGGATACGAAGCAGAGAGCCGCTGCAAGCTGCCGCGCAGTCTACCTGGTTTGCCCTGGGGCTGGCAACCACCTTGGCGGGTTTAGGAATCATCGCGACAGGGATTGGTCAAGTATACGGTCAAGTTGGTATAGGATTGCCTATCGTTGTTAGTATCGTTGCCATCCTGATGGGCCTGAATCTCTATGGAAGCCCTACCGCTGAGGTTTCTCTTTAGATAGTTCGACTTCAATCTCCAAAAATTTACCGTATCCGGGCTTTTTTTAGTAGGCTTGACCTTTGGTTTGGTTGCCTCTCCCTGCAGTACCCCAGTATTGGCAACGCTCCTAGCTTGGGCTTCTAATACCCAAGATCCGATTGTCGGGGGAGGGCTACTTCTAACCTACACTGTTGGGTATGTCGCGCCGCTGGTGCTAGCAGGAACCTTTACAGCAGCCATCAAGAAGTTTCTGGAATTCCGACGCTGGTCGGGCTGGCTCACGCCCGCGAGTGGTGCTTTGCTGGTTGGGTTTGGCGTGTTTTCACTGTTGTTCCGGGTGTTCCCAGTGTCGGGTTAATGCTAGCTGAGTTACTTTTATAAAGACTTCTATGACCTCACCACGTCCTCAGCGCTTTTTAAGCAAGAACTCTTTGCCGCTGCTGGCAGATTTACGGTTAGCCATTGGGCTGTTGCTGGCGATCGCCCTGTTTAGCACTGCAGGACGTGATTGAGCAGGGGCAATCCCCCAGTTTCTACCAGGCCAACTATCCAGAAGATCCGGCTTTGCTGGGTTTCTTGACCTGGAAGGTGCTCTGACTCTCGGCCTGGACCATGTGTACCGCACCTGGTGGTTTTTGGCCCTGTTGATCTTGTTTGGTGCGAGTTTGAGCGCTTGTACTTTTACCCGCCAGTTTCCCGCCCTGGAGCCGCCCAGAAATGGAAGTACCACGAGCAGCCGCGGCAGTTCCAAAAGTTGGCGTTGAGCACGGAATTGGCATCAGGGTCCTTAGAGTCCTTGCAGACCCTACTAAAGCAGCGGCGCTATCATGTCTTCTGGCAAAAGAACCAGCTCTATGCCCGTAAAGGACTAATCGGTAAGATTGGACCCATTTCGTGGTCCATGCCAGTATGTTATTGATTCTCCTGGGGGCGATTTGGGGGGCATTGACTGGTTTTATGGCTCAAGAGATGGTTCCCAGTGGGGAAACGTTTAAGATTCATAATGTGGTAGAAGCGGGTCCCTGGGCTGGTCCTCAGCTGGCTCAAGACTGGTCAGTCCGCGTCAACCGCTTTTGGATTGACTATACGCCAGAAGGAACGATTGACCAGTTTTACTCTGATCTGTCGGTTCTAGATACTCAGGGCCAGGAGATTGATCGCCAGACCATTCACGTCAACCAGCCTTTGCGCCACCAAGGAGTAACCCTCTACCAAGCTGACTGGGCGACGCCTGCAGTGCGAGTCCGTGTCAACAACAGTCCGCTGCTGCAGTTACCCATGGCACCCCTCAATACGGGGGGTCAAGGCCGCCTCTGGGGTACCTGGGTGCCGACAAAACCTGACTTGAGTGATGGGATTTCCCTGGCTGCCAAGGACTTACAAGGAATGCTGCTCGTTTACGACACTTCTGGCAAGCTAGCTGCCACCGTACGCTCCGGAATGTCTACGCAAGTGAATGGCGTCACACTGGCAATCGCTGAGGTGATCGGCAGTACAGGGCTCCAGATTAAGGCAGATCCAGGTATCCCCATTACCTACACCGGATTTGGCTTGCTGATGTTAGGGGTGATGATGAGCTATGTCTCTCACTCCCAAATTTGGGCCCTACAGCAGCATGATCGTCTGTACCTTGGTGGTAGGAGCAATCGCGCCCAAATAACTTTTGAACGAGAGTTTATTGAACTACTCGATCAGCTTGACCCCCAACCCGATCAGCAGCCCCTAGAAGCGCTAGCCAGTTAATCAACCCTTGGTGAGCAATACTAGTTGAGCCCATTGCTCTCAAGCCTGACCCCCAAATAACTCTTCCTGCGGGAGGGGAACTGGAGAACCCAGCCAGCCGCCGGGGGCAATCCGGTTCAAATTCAACAAAGGCTCACACGGTGGACGGCTACCAACGCTCAAGTAAATTGACTATTGTCGAAATAGCGAATGAAATCTCAAGAAGGCTAAGGTGCTAGCAGCAATACTGTACGGTCAAGAAGACCTGCGCTTGGAAGAAACGGCTGATCCAACGCCGGGGCCTGGGGAAGTTGTGATTCAGGTTGCGGTTGCGACCACCTGTGGTACAGATCTCAAGGTCTGGCGGCGGGGGGCATGCCAAAATGCTGCGGCCGCCAACCCTATTTGGACATGAAGCAGCAGGACGAATCATCGCAGTTGGTGCTGGGGTTGCAGGTTGGTCTGTAGGGGACCGTGTGGTTGCTAACAACTCAGCTCCCTGTTTCAACTGTTTCTTTTGTCGCCGTCAGGAATATTCTCTCTGTGCAAATTTGACCTTCAACAACGGCACCTTTGCTCAGTATTTGAAAGTTCCGGCTGCGATTGTGCAGCACAATTTGCTGCCCATTCCAGAGGATTTACCGAATGCGATCGCGGCCCTTACCGAACCCTTAGCTTGTGTCCTCCATGGAGTTGCCCGTTCAAGCTTACAACCCGGCCAGCGAGTAGTGGTTTTGGGCGATGGCGCGATCGGGTTAATGTTTGTCGGTGTTCTCGCTCAGCAGGGAGCCAAAGTTCTTTATTTGGCGGCCATGAGCCCCGCTTGCAGGTGGGCCAACAACTGGGGGCAGCGCAAACCTTTAACTACCGCCAGCTCTGATGTCCCGGCAGTAGTGCGGGAGCTGACTGAAGGCATGGGTGCCGATATCGTCATTGAAGCGACTGGCATACCAGCTGTGTGGAGCTGGCGATCGCCTGTGCCCGTCCAGGAGCAACGGTGAACCTGTTTGGCGGTTGCCCGCGCGACTCGACAATTACCGTCAATACCGAACAGCTCCACTACAGTGAGCTGACCCTCAAAGGCGTATTTCACAGCACCCCACAGTATGTCCGGGCTGCCCTCAGCCTTTTGGCAAACCAGACCCTACCCTTTGAGCTGCTAATTAACGACCAGCAGCCGCTGCAACGACTTGAACAAGTCTTTCAGGATATGAAAAATCGCAAGACAATTAAAGCAGCTATCACTCCTAATCTGACCTGACAGTAGTAATTAATATTTATTTACACTGGAGCGAGAATGAGAAAATAGCCCCAACAGGGGGCCTAAAATCGCCCCAAAGACAAATCCGCCGGCATGAGCCCAGTAGGCTACTCCCCCACTTTCCATGCCAATATTGGTGGGGACGTTCAGACTAGCGGCACCATAAAAGCCTGTTGGACAAACCAAAATCCCAGAAAAAATGCTGCCGGAATCCGAGCTGTCGTGATGAAAAACCCCCAGAGGAATTAACGTCAGTACAGATGCCTTGGGGAATTTGAGAATATACGCGCCCATGACTCCCGCGATCGCGCCGCTAGCACCCAAAGAAGGAACGGTTGAGTAAGCACTGAAAAACCACTGAGACAGCGCGGCCAGCGCACCACAAGCCAGGTAAAAGATCAGATATTTCACATGGCCTAGCTGGTCTTCCACATTGTTACCAAATATCCAGAAAAAGCATGTTACCGGCAATGTGCAAGAAACCGCCATGGAGGAACTGAGAGGTGATCAACGTAATCCACTCTGGCAGGGGTTGAGGCGGTAATTGACCGGAGAAGCTGAGCGTCAGCTCTCTCGGTACCACTGCCCAGGTGCGGAAGAACGGATCGAGCGCCGGTCCTAAACTCAATTCGTAGAGAAAGACTAAGATGTTAATCGCGATCAGCCCATAGGTAACATAAGGGACAATCCGAGTAGGGTTATCATCGCGGAGTGGGACCACAGTTGTTCTCGACTAACTGAATAACAAGTACAGTATCTTGAGCAGGCAAGCGCATTCTATAACCTGAGATGGATCTCTAACCTGTGGATATTTAGGGGCTCTAGCTATCCAGTAGCCTTAAAAAGAGACGAGCTTCAGGTTAAGCGTTTCGCTTCCAGATATTATCAGCAGTGACCGTTTAGATGCTAACCCAATCCAGCACTTAATAGGCCGAGCCAGTGTTACATCGTCTGACCGACAGCAATTGGATCAAGTTGCTCTCCTTTTACGGTTGCATTGAGCCAGGTGGAGTTAGGAGGCAACGCTATAGGTGAAAGGACTATGACAGAGGAACGGGCACAGCCCCCTCAAGAGCGGACACTACACTTGATGCTAGTCGATCAAGATGAGGTCTTCCGGTTGGGCCTCCGGCTCTGGCTGAACCGGTTTTCTGCCCTTCAGGTTGTCGCTGAGGCCAGCAGCATGGTAGAGGCTTGGCGAGTTTTAGCACTGGACGGCACTCATGAGCCCGACAATGCGAGTGCAGCCAACTTGGAGCCTGCCCCTATCGATCTTGTCATTTTTGATATTGGCTTGGGCGCACCCAGTCAAGGGTTAACCCTCTGTCAAAGAATTAAAGCGCAGCGGGCAACCCTACCGTTACTGCTCTTAACTTCCCAGCGGGATGAGCAGCTTTTAGCAGCAGCTTTTCAATCCGGGGTGGATGGCTACTGTACCAAAGGCATGGCGATCGCCGATCTCGTTGCGGTGATCCGTCAAATCTCAGCTGGACAGAAATACTGGGACCCAAGCATTCAAGTACTGGCGCTGACTCGGGGTCCAGCCAGAATTCAACCTAGTCCGCCGGGCACCCTTTCTAGCCTGCTATATAACTCAAGTGTGCCAGGACTCCAGGAAATGGAGGATAGCCTGGCTGGTTTGACGGCCCAATTACAAATTCCCACCCTTTCCTGGTTCGAGCGGGCATTTATTGCTGGCAGGCGGCGGGAGATTTTAGCGGCGCGATGGGTAGCAAACCGGCTTTTACCTGCTCCGGCTGCAACTGCTCCAGGCGAGAGGTTACCAACCTCACTCAACCCGGTTCCGGAACAACCTCACTCTACTGCATTACTGAGGCTCTACTCGGAAACCGATAATTCCGAGGCCCAGTCGAAAACTTTAAAGTCGA
The DNA here is from genome assembly GCA_030447595.1 of Thermosynechococcaceae cyanobacterium YX3bin19. Lineage (GTDB taxonomy): Bacteria > Cyanobacteriota > Cyanobacteriia > Thermosynechococcales > Thermosynechococcaceae > JAUJON01. The sequence goes on along the minus strand of JAUJON010000001.1, from coordinate 86,155 downwards.
TCCTGTTTGAAACAACGGCCAGGAAGCTTCAGAGCAATTTACAGAATGTCACTGGGATGCCGCTGGAAACCGATATTTTGAGACTAGAAAAAAAGCGAGAGCTTTTTTATCTCATTCTCAGGAAATTAGAGGCAATTCTTGATGAGCTGCGCTTCTCTCAGGTCCAACCGTCTTTATTGGCAGAAAAGCGTCTTACCATTCTGCAGGACTTATGGCAGGCAACAACAACTGATTTTTTTGGCAAGTACTATACCCTGCAAATTTCAAGGCTTACCAGCAGTGGCGTACGTAATACGGAAATTGTCCCCGTATTACTTCAGGATGCAGAGACCGTTCAAGCAGCTTTGCTGGATAAAATTCCCCTAGTGGAGGATTTGTTGGCCTGTTTACTCTTTCAAACTCCCCTAGAAATTGACAATCATGCCTATTCACCCGATTCCTTAGAAGCAGTCATCAGGGCGGAAGCAATCTTGCAAAATCTGATGATTCAAGTTGCTAATGGGGTTTTGCAGCCGCTACTGAATCAATTTGCCGATGTAGAGGTAATTAAACAGAATTTGTATCACAAGCGTCTGCTCTCAACTCGCGAGATTGAAAAATTTAGAAATGCTCTGTCCTGGAAATATCGTCTGAGAAGCTTAATTCACGAGCCAAAAGAGATTTTTGAAAGCCGGTTTCGCTTGTTTGTCTTACGGGAGTGGGGGGTGGATCAGACCTCGATCTATGTTTCCCGTAGTCAAGAACTACGACAGCTTTCGGGACTGCGGCTAGGAGTAACCATTGCGTTAGAACTGCGGGATGCCGTCGCGCCGCCGCTACGCTCAGTTGTTGCCTTTCTAGGAAAGGGGGCGGTCTACCTGTTAACGCAAGTCATCGGTCGGGGAATTGGCTTGGTTGGTCGCGGCATTGTTCAAGGTGTAGGGAGTTCCTGGCAAGATATTCGGTTGAATCGCAAAGGTCAGCAGCAAAAGGAATAGGATCATAATCTACAACCTCTGCGCTGACGCACTCTAAAGTTCCACCAAAGAATTCCCAGCTTAAACCCAAGGACCCCAAATCGCGAAGGTAATTCCAGGATCTTGAATATTGACAAACATCGTTTTGCCGTCGGGTGAAAAGCAGGCTCCGCAGAACTCCCGATTATTGATGGCATTACGGGCGAACTGGTAAAGCTCTCCCTTCGGCGTCACCCCAACGAGAGATTGTTCACCGAAGCCGTCTTCACAAATCATCAAGTCTCCCCCAGGGGCAACCACAAGATTATCCGGTCCATCGATCGCGCTTTCTGCGTGGGATTCTACAAATAATTCAATCATTCCGCCTGCTGCGGTCTTACCGGGTAGGTAACGCCAGACTTGGCCCAGGCCAGCGCTACCGCCATTGGTGCAAGTGAAGTACAATTCTCCCTGGCCGTAGGCAATACCCTCACCGCGAGAAAACTGGGCAGCCCCTTTCGCAAAGCCCTCAACCCGTACCGTATCCTGGGCAGGATCAACGTCTTCAATGCGGACCCACTCGACGGCCATCGGCCGCCCGGCAGGAAAACTGTGGGTGCTTGCCTGAGGGCGTTCTTTAATCTTCAGGGCTTCCAGCACTCCCCCCGCTTTTAAGTTCCCTGGCTGCGTGGCAATAAATCGGTAGAAGAGGCTATCTTCTCTGTCTTCGGTTTGATAGACAATTCCAGTTCTGGGGTCTACAGCGATCGCCTCATGATTGAAGCGTCCCATTGCCACTAACGGTTCAGGGGAAACAGGCCCGGTAGCCTGAGCCGGCACTTCAAAGTTGTAGCCGTGACGTTTTGAAACGTTAGTCGGGCTTTCTGGCTTATTCGTTTCTGGAGTCGAGGTATTCTCTTCACAGCTAATCCAGCTCCGCCAAGGAGTTGAGCCACCGGAGCAATTGCGGTAAGTACCTGCAAGAGACCCATAGTGCCTTATCAGCTGGCGATCTGGTCCAATAGTCAGGGTTGTGGTACCACCTCGACAAGTGGGATCGTACTGCTGAGCGGTGCTGGCGATCACGCCTGGTGCCTCATTAGGGCTGAGTTCGTGGTTGCGGATCAAGATGGTGGTGCCTGCCGGTCCAGTAAAAGCAGCCATGCCATCATGATCGGCAGGTACAGCGTGACCATCGCTCATCTTCTCCCCCGTCCGCGAGAAGGCGCGGTACTTGAATCCAGCCGGAAGGTCGAGTAGCCCTTGGGGGTCTTTTTTTAAGGGGCCGTAGCCTTTGCTCCAAACCGATTGACCGCGGGCTTCCCTAGCAAAGAGCTGCTTTAAAGGAGCTACGAGAACGCTACTTGCTGCACCTGCGCCTGCCAGAGCCAGAAATTGCCGTCGTGATACCAAGATGTTCTCCAAATTCTGCACTGTATTTACTTATAGCATAGCTTAGAAATACTTGAGTGGGATGCTAGGTATCGCTTTCAACTTTCCTAATTATGGCTGTCCCCTAGACCTTTCAAACTGAAGTTTTCCTGCTTACAGAAGTACTCCCAAGATTAACTAGCCTTAACTTTGTTGGCGTAAAATCTCAAGGGATAGAGTCTTGGTAGATATCCTATGGCCCGAAATCGGCAGTGAAGGATCATCTAAATTCTTGCTATCCGTAAAGAATGAAGAAAGCGTATGTCTAAGCTGACTCGCAGGCAACTACTACTTTTTTTTGCTGGCGGTGCGGGGACTGCCGTGCTCGCTGGAATCCTCGGTCGCAGAATTTTTGGCGGGGGTTCTGGTGTTAACCCGGCGAGTAATTTCCAAAAGCTGACGCCGGTGCGGTTGCCCCACCCTTTGCCGGTATACCAGCGGCAGGCAAGCTTTCTGGCAACAGGTATTGATCAAGGAGAAACCCTGGATCCCTCTGATGATACCAAGTTAGATAGCTACACGGTTCTTGATGACGTCGTGGTGCCACCTGAGTATGAGCGGTATGTGATTGTCCGCTGGGGCGATCGCGTTTTCCCTAATCCAGAGGAGTACTTTGGCTACAACAATGACTACACTGCCTTTATTCCGCTCAAAGATGGAATGGATGATGGCTATCTCTGGGTCAACCATGAATACATCTCTTTTCCCTTTTCTGCCCTCCTGGACGACATCCCAGAGGATGTAAAATCTGCCCCGACAACTTACGCTCCGGTAATTGGGCAAAAGCTCCCCGATCGCTTGAATCTTGAGTCCCTAGGTGAATTCTTGTACAACCTGGGTGGTTCTGTGCTGCGGATGTCCCGCGATCGCGGCGGGCGCTTTGGGGTGCAAGTGGATAGTAAGAATCGCCGCGTCCACGGCCTCTCAGGGCTAGGAATTAACCAGCAGCGATCGGATAAGTATCAAACCGTTACCACTTGGGGGTCTCGCAGCTACCAAAAAGGGGACAGCAACTATTTGATTGGCACGGGACCAGCAGCAACCCAAGTCTTTACCCGTAGCGTTGATGGATTGGGCAATAAAATTATTGGCACAGCTTACAACTGTTCCGGCGGCACAACACCCTGGGGAACCATCCTCTCGGCTGAGGAGAACTTCCAAGGGGGAGTAACAGAAGCCGTAACAGCGGACGGCAGGCAAACTGAATATACCGCAGACACCATTGGCGCTACCTTTGGCTTAGTGGGTGAAAAATACGGCTGGATCGTTGAACTAGATCCTGCTGACCCCAGTTTTCGGCCGCGCAAGCACACTTGGCTGGGCCGGTATCGCCACGAAAATATTGCCCTGCGGGTAGAACCTGGAAGCAAGATAATTGCCTACATGGGGGATGACCGGCGGGGAGGCCACACCTGGAAGTATGTGAGCTCAGATTCAGTGCAATCCCCAAATGATCGGGCTAACAGTGCCCTCTTGGAAAACGGGACCCTGTACGTCGCTCGTTACCATCCTGACGGTACCGGTCGCTGGATTCCCCTGCGTTTAGACACTCCGACGAACCCCATTCCCCCCTCAACACTGGCTGCAACCGAACTCGCAGCCCTAGGCAAAGCGAGTAAGAATGGTGGTCTTCAATTACCCAGCCGTAGCGGTGTTGCCAGCCAAACAAAGGATGGCGAAGCGTTTATTCTAAATTTAAGTAATGAGAAGCAGTTTTTGCCCCAATACCAAAATAAAAAGCTGCAAAGTTTCTACAGCAGCCAAGGTGCTGTTCTCTGTGATGCCTTTCTGGCAGCTAATCTCGCCGGTGGTACACCAACCGCACGTCCTGAGGATATTGAAGTTCATCCCCGCACGAAGGAAGTCTTTATTGCTTACACCGATGCGGCACCCAGCGATGATGGGTATCCCGATTCTCGGGTTTTTACGGTCTCTAAGTATATGCCTGCTGTGAATGCTACTCAACAGTTTGGCGGGCTCTACAAGCTGATTGAAGAGAGTGCAGATGGTACGGGCACGACCTTCCGTTGGGAACGTCTGGCCCAGAGCGGGGAAGCGGGAGCGGAAGCGGGAGCTGGCTTTGCCAATGTAGATAATTTAGTGTTCGATTCGGCAGGCAATGTCTGGGGCGTTACCGATATGTCCACCAGCACTCACAACGGCTTTGACGTCGGTGCTGCTGGCACCCCCACTGAAATCACCCATGGGAAGACGGGTAACGTTGCCGATCTGACTGGAGTTTTTGGCAACAACTGGCTTTTCTACATTCCCATCAGTGGGTCTGATGCTGGAGAGGTAATTCCGTTTGCCTATGGTCCGGTTCGCTGTGAGATGACAGGTCCCACTTTCGCTGGAGATACTTTGATCCTGTCGGTACAACACCCCGGTGAAGACTGCCCATTCAATGAAAACACTCTCCTGAGCCGGGACATTGAAATGCTGGATCTAGATGGTACCCTTTTTAGCCAGAAACGCAGTGTCCCACGAGGCAGCAACTGGCCGAGCAATATTGAAGGAAATCCTCAGGGTCCCCCCCGTCCGTCAGTAATTGGGATTCGCCGCAAAAAGCCTAGCGGTCGGTTTGTTTGAGTGCATGGTTAATCAAATTTTCCTCAACAATCTCTTGCTCAAAATGAAAGAGATTTGGGTTCCTCGGATCCGCGATCGCCCGCAGCCAGTGTACATCCGGTGAACCAAAGGTTTCCACTCGCGTGAAGTTTTCAATCCGGCGCTTACTCTTAGCGCCCAATAGCGGTTTATTAATCTGAAACTTGTGGCTATCCCCGTGGACCAGCACCACTGGTTTTTTAAAACCAAGCGTCTCGGCTTCTAAAGCAGCCAGGAAATCATTGAAGCCAGTGCGTTCTTTATCCGTAGACGGCAGCTCAAAGTTTGGATTGGCCTGAATAATCAGCATCATTCCGCGACTGCCGCTACTTTTAGCTAACTCAAATGCCTGTTTCATCCAGGCTAGGTTAGCCCGGTTGCGCTCTTGATATTCTGCATCAGCTTCCGGGGTGCGGCCAAAGTTGTTGTTACTACCAACGATGTGAAGACCGACAAACATCACGTCCCCGTAGCTCCAACGGACATTTTCAGGAAATTTATGGAATTGAGGATTGTCGCTTTGGCGGGTAAGTTGTAAGGTCTTCTTGCCCAAGCTTTCGTTACCCTGAAAAAAAAGTGCCCGCAGCTTTGCCAGTCTTTCCAGGGGATCGTAGCTGCCATTATTGGCGCGGTGGCAGTCGGTCCACTCGTTATCTCCGGGAATAAAAACAAAAGGGTGCTCAAAGGTTTGAAATAGCGCTTTGCGCTGGTTGAAGACTGCATCACTGCAAGGGGTTGAGCCACTTTTGAAGTCACCGTCATGGATGACAAAGGCTAACTTAGCCTGGTTAATGTCATCCCTGAGGTTGAGAAATTGAGCTTCCTGTTTTGAGGTATAGGGTAAGTCACCAATCAAGGCAAATTCAAACTTAGGAGTTGCTAACCCTTCTCTTCCGGCAGATTGAGCATTGACAAGAGAAGCCAGGCCAACTAGAAAAGCGGCTAGCAGTACGACTGAAAAAAAATAATTTTTTTTTGTGCATAGATTACATTCCTCGAGAGATGGCGTCCCCGGAGCTATAGACCTTTGATCAAGGGAGTATCTGACTAATGTTGCTCTCACTGCTTAATAGTGACTCTCAGGGGTGTCGGGTGCAGGAGGGACATCATAAGAGGGGAGAGTTGGCCGTTGTCTTCGAGGATCAGATTGTGTGGGTATGTGTAAAGGGGAAACATCTGACATGAATTCATCTGTAGGGGTATCAGATTCATCTGACATGAATTCATCTGCACTTTCTGAACAGACAGGGCCAGCTGTTTCACCTCCAGCAGCTAGAGCGATTTGGGTAGTCGCTGGAGGTAAGGCAATAGTAGAGGTTAGCGTCAAGACATACAAAATTCTTTCAGGGAACTTCCTGGTTGTAGTGGCTTTCGACTTGCGATTATTCAGCCCGGTGCTGACTCCCTCTGCAACGGAGAGTCCAAAATTGAGTACGTCACTCACACCCTCAGAAAGTACGCCTTGGTTACCTAACCATTTTTGTAAACCATTGGCCAAGCCAAGAGCGAGCCCTTGATTGTTTTGCCCGTAACTATAGCTGAAATTTTCCCGTCTTACCCTAGTCAGCATCGGAATCGGGATCGTTGAGGTTTTAATTGGGATAACTCGCCCACCCACCACCAGAGACTCAGCTTTCATTTCGGCTCCTTCATCAGTGGGTTGAAGTTTGGCACTAACGAGGGAGTTCACTGGAGCGATTGTGTTGCCATTGCTGTCCAAGATAGGGCGCGCTAGAAAGAGGGTTATTGGGAAACCAGATTCATGTTTGCTGTTAAATTCAAAATCTGAACAAAAAGTAACGGCGATCGCGGAGGATGGCGGAATAATGGCACTCTGCCGCGTTTGCCGAATATAGGGAGTTGCGGGAATGTTTTCTGGAACCAGTTGAGCCGGAAGACCCAGCGGCTGAACTTGAGTCAGTTGGACTGGCTGGCTTGATAGGCTGGGATTCTCAGTAGCCTGACTCCGGTGAGAAGGACTCAGTAGCTGACCTTGGGTTGATTGAACCAATGGCCTGGGGAACTGACTGGGGTGAACAGAGATTGCTAGAACTGTCCCTAGGCTTTCTGAAACGGAAAAATCTATCTGTTGAGCAGGACGCTTTAAAGGAGCAGCGGTCTGGTCCGGTTGATCTGGGTGATTCAATAGCTGAGCTTGAGCTAGGGCAGAGCTAGGGAGATAACCTGAGATGAACAGGGTAAAAATAGTACTGAGAATAGTTCTCTTGCTCATACAAGAATGGTGTAAACATCTGCTTTTTTGGGCATCGATTTTCAGACGTCACTATCTAGCAATATCAGTTGCACTATTGGTATTGCCAAATACTCGCCAAAGTAATAAATACTAGATTGTGCGGTAATTTTGTACTGCAAATATCTAGTGAAGGCTACCACAAATAGCCGGGCTAACAAAATAACTCGGCTTTAACTTCTCCTTAGGCAGCCGTTAGCATAATACAGAGACTTTATAGAGTCCATTCGCTCCTGCTTCCAGCAAAGGAGGGTAATGTTGCAGATTTTTCCTCAGAAATGGACCAGGTTCATCAAAGACCGGAAGGCTGCTCTCAATCGTAAATCGATGATAGGCTTGGAAGCCTCTGAAATTACCGGGATACGTCTTGCTACAGCCACACGGTTCAGCAAACCGAACTAGTCATTGTTCAAGATACGTTGGCCGACAATCATTCGCTATACACCCTTGGGTGACGCTCGATTTCGAGCCGCATTACCTGCTCTTTATGTTGCTATCTTGACAGGACCTTGAAGTTTGTAGCTGGGTTGGCCTAAGATCGACAAGCCTTGATGAATTTGGTTGACCTAGTAGCTTCGATCCTACGTCCTGAAGCTCAATCAAAATTCAGGCTAAAATTGAGAGTAAAATCAATACTTGCTTTTCTAGGTTTAAATCCCCTGAGTTGACGTTGGAGCGCTAAACGACTACGAAGACGGACATGGTTTCAAATTCTAAGGAGTGGTTCTCTACTTTCTGAGTGCACTGAGGATTTGAGCAGCAAGTTATCAAACGTCGCTTTTAGCGAACAAGCACCCTCTCATGATTGGTTGAACACTTTGATGCGTTTTGTACCATTCAGACTTGTGCGATCTCAGAAAGCTCGAAAAAAAATCGACCTGTGTACTGATTACCCCTGCCCCTGCCGCCGGCAGGGGCAATTGATTCCGATTGCTTTGACCGAAGCATTGGGATGCCAGCGCTGCCAGCAAATTTTTGTGGTCAAACAAGACGGCCATATGATTGAACAATTGGCTTCCAGCTATCCCTACAAGCGAGCTTGGTACTGGACTGGTCATCACTGGAGTTCAAGCCACCAAGGTCTAGGTGAAAACTACTGGAACTTCACGTTAGTTCTATCTTTCTTCATCCTGACGCCTCTACTACTATGGTTGCCTCTGATTTTACAAAGCTTGACCCTGAGCCCAGGGGTAATTCTTTGGGCGATCGCAACAATTTTGTTTGCGGTAGTTCCAGCCTTGGTTGCCTGGCTCGTTCTCTATCGGCGTTAGCTGCATAACCTATGGATTCTTCAAGGTTTGACCTAGTCGCAGCAGTTCATCGAGCCCACCGAGCTTCCCTACTGCTAGCCCGAACGCGAGGAAACGAACGGAACCGGGTGTTGACAATTCTGGCTCAAATGCTGAAAGAGCAGCAGAATTTGATTTTAGAAGCGAATACTTTGGATCTCGAAACCAGCCGGGATATGGCGGTTCCCAACACTGTGATTGGCTGGCTGAAGCTAACTCCAGAACGGCTGCAGAATTCGATGCAAATCTTGCAACACTTGGCAGAAATGCCAGATCCGCTGGAACGGATTACCGACAGTTTCTACCAGGTTGATCAGTGTCAGATTTATTGCCAACAGGTCCCGTTGGGGGTGGTCGCCTTCATTTATGAAGCGTTTCCTGAACTGGCATTAGTCGCAGCTGGATTATGCATCAAGACAGGCAATAGCTTGATCCTCAGAGGAGGGAGTGAGGCCAGTCAAGCCAACAATGTCATCGCCCAAATGCTGCAGTCGGCGATTGAGGAAGCAGACCTGCCGCGAGGTTGCCTTGAACCTCTTCCTTCTGATCAAGGCGCTTCGATTAAAGATTTGGTCAGCCAAGACAAGTACGTTAACCTCGTTATTCCCTACGGTCGGCCTAGTTTAGTCCAGCATGTTGTGCAGCAGTCTACGGCACCAGTTTTGCGATCGGCAATGGGGAATTGCTATCTATACTGGTCTCCGTCAGGCAGTGTCGAGGCAGTTCGTGCCATCATTCTCGCAAGTCATCGGAGTGAACCCGATCCGGTCAACGCGGTAGAGAAAGTCTTGATTCACCGCAATCAAAAGCCTTCCTCACTGGTAATCCTTTGGAATAGTTTGAGGGAAAAAGGGTTTGAGATTCGCGGGGATGCTGAGTTAGTCGCTGAATTTCCCGATCTGAGGCTGGTTGAGGAAGCAGAGTGGAAGCAACCCTACCTTCATCAAGTGGTGGCCTTTAAAGCTGTAGACAGCATCGAGTCCGCGATCGCTTGGATTAACGTTTATAGTAGCGGCCACGCCGACTGTCTGGTAACCGAATCCTACCAAGAAAGTCGCTCGTTTGCCTTGGAAGTGAACAGTGCTTCAACCTACATCAATGCCTCACCTCGTTTCTCCCGTAACCCAGGAAGAAAAGGCGGCCCTGTGTTTCTTGGGATGTCTAACCAAAAAGGATATCGTAGAGGGCTGATTGGTTTGCAAACCTTGACTACAGCAAAAAATATTATCCAGGGAGAGGGACAGCTCTAACACTACTATTGCCCCTACTTTGCCTCCATCCAGTTTTTACCAGCACGAATATCGGTGACCAGGGGAATACTCAAATCAGCGGCGCTTTCCATGATCGACTGGATTTGCCAGCTGAGTTCCTCCCATTCTGCTGGCGGTAGTTCAAATACCAGTTCATCGTGGACTTGCAGGAGCAAGCGTGCCTGGTAGGGGCGAAGCACCTTATGCAGCCCGATCATGGCAACTTTAATGATGTCAGCGCTTGATCCTTGAATGGGTGCGTTGGCTGCGGCTCTAAGCAGTCCCCGATCGTAGTTACTAATCTTGAGCTGGCTTAGATCCATTGCGGCAATTTCTGGCAGCGCTTTGCCTCTGAGCTGTCGTAAACTGGGACTGTCGAAGTTGAAGTAGCGGCGGCGACCCATCAGAGTCTCTACATATCCCTGGGCGATCGCTTGGGCTTCCATACGCTGAAGGTAGGCAAACACACCAGGGTAGCGCTCATAAAACCGTTCAATAAAACGCTTGCCTTGGGCATAGCTCACGCGAGCTTCACGGGCGAACCGCTGGGCTCCCATGCCATAGATCACTCCAAAATTAATAATTTTTGCGAGCCGCCGTTCATCAGGCGTAATGGTCTGCTTTTCTAGCAGCAGTTGTGCGGTGAGGGTGTGCACATCCTCCTGCTGTTGGTAGGCTGCGACTAACTTAGGCTCTTGGCTCAGGTGAGCGAGAATCCGCAGCTCAATCTGTGAGTAGTCTGCCGTTACCAGTAACCAATCGGGTTCTGGCACAAAGGCCGCCCGAATTTGCCGACTAAACTTTGTGCGAATCGGAATATTCTGCAGGTTGGGATTGGAAGAAGACAGCCGCCCGGTGGAGGTAATCGCTTGGTTGAAATCCGTGTGGACCCGTTGCGTTTGAGAGTGAACCAGGGTTGGTAAAGCATCTACGTAGGTCGACTTCAATTTGGCTAAGGTACGGTACTCCAGAATTGCCTCGACTAGTGGATCATCACCTCTCAGCTTCTCGAGGGTGGCGGCATCTGTCGAGTACCCTAGCTTTGTTTTGCGAGACTTCTGCCGATCTAAATTCCGCTTTTCAAACAAGATCTCGCTTAATTGCTTCGGTGAGCCGAGATTAAACTTTTCTCCGGCAATCGTATAAGCTTGCTCTTCGATCGCCTTTAGATCCTGCTCCAACCCTTGTGAAAGTTCTTTCAGGTAAGCTTGGTCAATGCGAATACCATAGTACTCCATCAGGGCCAGCACTGGCTCTAGGGGTTGTTCCACCTCCAGCAGCAGCCGGTGCAAAGCTGGGCTGGCCTCTAGTTGACTCCGCAGTTTCGCGCGGAGATGGTAGGTGGTATAGACATCCATGCCGCAGTAGTTTGCCACTGCTGGAATATCCAGGTCTGCCAGAGTTTGACCCCTTTCAACCATGTCAGTATAGCTTTTGGGTATGATTCCCAAGTACTGCATCGACAGCTCACTGAGGTTGTGGTTGCCCTCTGGATTGAGCACATAGCTGGCAAGCATCGTATCAAAAACCACCCCAGCCAGCTCAATACCCTGGAAGTGCAGTACTGAGCGGTCAAATTTGGCGTTCTGCAGCACTTTAGGGTAGCGGGTATCTTCCAAGATTGGCCGCAAGGCTGTCAGCACAGCGGCTAGATCTAAATTACTCCCACGCTGATGGCCTACGGGAATGTAGGCCATGTCCTTGGTGTCGGGACCCCAGCAGCAGCCGATTCCAACTAACCCAGCATCCCGGGGCGACAGGGCATCGGTCTCTGTATCCCAGGCCACAGGTGCTGCTGGATCAGTATAGGTTTGGAGGCGATCAACGAGTTGGGCTAATTTCTCGGGGGTGTCAACAATTTGGGGAGTGATGGCGATCGCCGCTTGCTGTGCCGCTTCAGTATCGCTGGGGCTGAAAAACCATAAATCCTCCTCTACGGGTGCCGGGTCAGAAGCTGTAGCCACTGTTGCCATCGGCAAACCGCCAAAGGTGTGCTGGAGCTGGGAAATTTTACCCAAAAAGGACTGGAATTCCAGCTTTTCCAAAATCGGGGCTAGCGTATCCGGGTCGAAGCCTTTAAGTTGACAGGCTTCCAGATCGATCTCTAGTGGCACATTCAACACCAGTTGCGCCATGTACTGGGAGTGCAGAGCGGCTTCTTTTCCTGCCTCCAGTTTTTGCCGCACGGCTCCTTTGATTTGATCTAAGGAAGCATAGATCTGTTCCAGGGAACCATACTGCTCTAGCAACTGCACGGCTGTCTTGGCCCCAATACCTTTGACGCCAGGAATGTTGTCAGAGGCATCGCCACACAGCGCTTTGTAATCCACAACCTGTGAAGGTAGAATCCCCAGTTTCTGCTTCACCTGCTCCGGACCGAACTCGCGGGGATGAGAATTGCTGCCCCGTTGGGCGAAGGTACTACCCAGGTGCAGAACACTGACTCCTGTTTCTAGGTCAACCAGCTGAAACAAATCCTGGTCACCGCTGAGGATCTTGACCTGATAACCAGCCTGACTCGCCTGTTTCGCCAACGTGCCAATCACATCATCTGCTTCGTAGCCGGGAGCCGTGAGAACAGGCAGGTTAAAGGCGTTTAGCAGCTCCTTCAGGTTTTGCAGGTCAGGCACAAAGTCTTCCGGAACGTCTGGTCTACCCTCTTTATAGGTTTTATCCGCGTCGTGACGAAAGGTCGGTAGGCTCAAATCAAAGGCAACGGCTAGATGCTGAGGCTTCTCTGACTCCATTACTTCCAGGAGTGCCTTGAGAAAGCCATAGCAAACACTAGTCGGTGTGCCTTGGGAAGTCCGTAAGCCTCCCTCGCGAGTGCGAGCAAAGGCGTAATAAGACCGGAATGCTAGAGAATGACCATCCACCAGCACAAAGGTGAGATGACCCTCCTGGGAAATAGGTGCTGGCTCAGAGATAGCGGTTGACATAGCTCCATTTTAGCTAGTTTCTACCCAGCAACCGAGACTGCTATTCAAGCTTGCACGAGTTGAGCTAAACCCGCTAGGTAATGGGCTACAGAGAGTAAGTCGTTGTGCAGGCGCGTTGGCTGCAGCGCTTTGAGATAAGCGGCGCTGCGGATACCGCAGGTGACCGCAATCGTAGAAATGCCAGCGGCTAGCCCAGCCAATACATCGGCTTCAGTGTCACCCACTAGCCAGGTGCGGGACTGAAGCAAGGTATGCTCAGCCAAAGCTTCACTCACCAATTGGGTTTTGAGTTCTGTGTAGTTGCAATAGGCTGCTAAGGCGTCATGCGTCCCCCGAATTGATGTAAACAGGTGAGCGAGGCCGTATTGTTCTAGGATTTGTCTGGCTTGCCTTTGACAGCGAAGCGTGACTACTGCCAAGCTGACGCCGCGAGCATGAAGCAGCGCTAAGGCCCAGCGCACACCCGGCTGGAGCTGATCTTGTTGTAGCAGGGCGGGCTGGTTGACCCAGTGGCGGACGCGTCTGAGGAAAACCTCAATTTGCTGCGATCGCAAGCCCGACCGTAAGGCGATTTCAGCATCAGCGACGCGATTCTGCTTCATCTGCCAAAACTGCTCTTTAGTCAAAACCTGGATCGGTAGGGCAATACCCTGGGCTTGATTAATTCTGAGGGTATCAGCCAGAGCAAGCTGGTAGGTTTGATAGTACCGCTCGGAAACATCTACTAAGGGGCCATCAAAGTCACACAACAAGGTTAGGGGTGGTCTAGCGCACCCTGTAGTTGGAATAAAGCTTAACGGCTGCGGGGCATCCTCGGTACTGGTCATGAAGAGTTTCGCGATCGGCTAGTGCGATACATTTCTTCAACTTTAGCAGCCCCAAAACAAGTCGGACGACAGTTTATCTCATAGCAACTATTAGAGAGAATTATGGATTAGCTTAGCCCTGTTTCATACAGTGGCAGCCTAATGATCATAATCACCCCCTGAACCGTACTTCCAGGCTTCTAGCCAACGATGGCTGTAGTACTGCTGGGTTGGCGGTAAAGTCGCAATTCCCGATGTTAAAGTTGGCTCCAAGGCGTTGAGGCAACTGTAAAGCCCTAACCTCAAATAGTGATCCATCCAGTCTAGTAGGGCAACAGAGCCGGTTTGAGCAGCGACTTTAGCAATTAAGCGGGGATTTTTCAGGCCAACCTTTAAAAGGGTTTGCGTCAGGGGAGAAAACTGAACGACATCTTGCAAAAAAGGATGCAGCACTGGATCGCCTAGTCCCTGCATAACTTGAAAAACCTGACCCAGAAGTTGGTTGATTTGGTTCGGGTCAATGGTTTGATCGATACCAACGCTCATAGCCCGTTGAAACAGCCAGGTCACAGACAAATTGGGTTGATAAGGCTGCAACAAGTGTAGGGCGGCAGCGTTTAAGGTATCGCCCTTCAGGGCTTCATGAATTCCGGCATCGAGTCGCTGCAGGTGGCGGATCAGGGCTCCAAACCCACCAAAGCTCAACGGGGACTGGCTGCCGCTGCTGTCTCCTATAGCCAGGATGCGGTTCCAGGGTAGGATTAGGGGGCTTTGGCGATGGCAGGGAAAGATTCCAAACAAGGCCCGTTGAACCTGAATTTCCTGGGGAGCGATCGCTTGATACTCAGGTAAAAGCCGCAGATAGTCCGCAAATAATGTTTCTAGGCTGGGCCGCTTCGGATCGGTATCCAGATAGGTAAACAGGTAAGTGGTTCGACCATCTTGCGCCGGGAATGCCTCCCAAAAATACTGGCACTGGCGCTGAAGCGGCGTGAATGTGACCAAAAGGTCTCCCGTTTCATTCTTGGGGAAACCTTGAGCACAGGTGCCAACAACCAGGCAGATTCCCTCTGGTTTTTTACTCTCCCGCACCTGTGCTACGACGGGCGAGAAGTGACCCATCGCGTCTAGCATCAGTCTTGTCTTCAGGCTGGTTCCGGCCTCGACGATGACGCCATCTGGATGAACAACGGCTCGCTCAAAAGCTGTATTTTCTAACAGCTTGCCCCCATACTCTAAAAATCTAGACTTGAGAGTTTCTAGGAGAAATATTGGATCAACTCCGATATTGAGTATGTCCCGCACCCATACCTCCGGGTTCCCCAGAAAGCTGATTCGCGCTGGGTTGTACTGCGTGACCATTGCTCGGTCTAGTTCTGCTGGTGTGAGCAGTTCAAGTTCCAGCAGCACCTCTAGCTCCTGACGGGAAATGTTCCACTCTTGTTGACGGCCTCGCAAAATTCCCCGCTCCAAGAGGGCGACTCGCCACCCTCGTTTCGCTAAGGTACAGCCAAGGAAAATTCCCAGCGTACCCCCGCAAATGACTGCGTCCCAGTCTGGTTCTCCAGTTAGCGCCTCAGATTGATCAATAACCTGCGGGATGATGGGGTTGTTGGATTGGAGACGTTGCCAAAGCTGATCAACCTGGCTAAGATTTGCCAGTGCCGCTGCAGGTAGCTTAATACCCATCCGCTCTTGTTGTGTCACCTTTGCCCTCCGGCGTGCAACCCTTTTGACTGGAATGCTCTCAAGCCTCCTAGGTTTATATCATTCAGCTGCTAGCATCAGTTGTGGCGCCACTAATCCATAGAAATCCTTCTTTGAGGTAGCTCGACGATAAATGTAGTGAGACCGTCTTTGCTTTCTACGAGGATTTGGCCCTGGAGCCGCTCCACAAGTTTTTTGACTAAAGCCAAGCCTAACCCTGTTCCTCCTTGCTTCCAGGGGTCAGAGTTGGAGATCCGATAAAACTTATCAAAAATCCGGGGTAGCTCAGTGCTCGGAATCCTGGCTTCATTGGTCACCCGAAAGGTCACTGTGGGGTCTGGAAAATGATTGAAACTGACACTCAGCAGAATTTCACCCCGGTCGGGAGTGTATTTGCAGGCATTGTTCAGCAATTCCACCAAGATGCGCTCCAGCCAGGCGCGGTCTGAACTCAATGAAGGCAAATCGGCGGGATACTCCACTCGTAAAGACTGCTGGCGAGGCTGGGTTCGAGATTGGAAGGGCTCGATGACACTGGGTAGCCAGCTGTTTAAATGGAGCACGTCTAGTCCAGCAGACTCAACACCAGCTTCTAATCTTTGGAGATCGAGTAGATCGTTAATCAGCTCAGTTTCACGAGTACACTCATTTTCCAAAATTTTTAGGTAGCGCTCTTGCCGCGCTTCCACAGGTGACTGCTTCAGCATGTGAATCGCCATTTTGATGTTGGCCATCGGGGTCCGCAGTTCGTGAGAAACCGTGCTGAGAAAGTCATCCTTAAGAATGTTCAGCCGCTGAAGTTCTTGCATTTTTTGCTGTAACTCGGCAGTACGTTCCTGCACTTGGCGCTCCAAGTGGGTATTGAGATCTTGCACCTGTTGGTAGAGTTGGGCTTGATGAATAGCGATCGCGCATTGATCGGCGATCGTTTTAGCGTCACTTAATTCATCAACTGTCCAACGACGATAATCCTCACCTGGCCGCAGCGCATCTTTACCGCACTGGTAGAGACTAATACTGCCGAGATACTCGTGCAAGTACAACAACGGGGTAATCAGGATTGTCCGAATTCCACACTGCTGAGCTAGTAATCTCAGTTCTGGCACTAAGCTGGCATCTGTGTAGGCTAAAAAGACTTGTTCACCCTGAGCCAGCTTACTTCTAAAATGTTCTGTGAAGTGAAAGTTTGCCTGAACTAACTGCTCTTCTACCGCTGTTGGACTGATGTAGTGGTCGCTGACTTGAGTAGAACCAGTTTGAGCAATCAGGCAGTGGCTTACCCCCAAGGCTTCTGGTAACAAGTCAGCTGTGATGCGTAGCACCTCTGATGGGATCAACGTTACCCGCATTGCTTGAACAATTCGATTGATAATCGCTTCCCGCTGGGCTTGCTGCCGAAGTTGTTCTTCAGCCCGTTTGCGCTGAGTTACATCCGTGACATAACTTCTAATTAGGTCACTCTCAGAGATGTAATGTACAGATTGCTCAAAAGTTTGATAATCAACCACAACCTCCCGGACAAAAAATTTTTCCTGGCCACCCTGGACTGTCTCAATGAGGGTGAGTAACCCTTCCAGCATTGGATGCTCAAGCCCCGCTTCTTGAATATTAGGAAACAGCATCAGTGCCGCTGGGTTGAGATAGGTAATCACACCATTTAAGTCAATTTCAAGAATTGGGTTAGGAACCATCTCAGGAAAAGAAGCTAGGCGAACGAGTGCTGCTTCAGTCAAGTCTTCCGGTTCCTCAATGATGGGTAGTGAAACAATGGTTTCAAAAGGATTGATGGCATGAGACAGTAAGCTAGAGAAGTTTTCTGCTTCACAACGCTGCAAGAACTCGGCGTCAGACAGATTAGAAACAGCATAGTACCGGGCTTTAACATCTCCACCAAATACAATCATGTCCCCGTGTTTCAAGTCATGGGAAAAGCAGCGGTGGTCATTGATGATCAGGCCGTTAGTGCTTCGCTTTCCTTGGAGATCACCATCAATGATGCGAAAGGAATAGCTGGCAGTTTCGGGAGTTGTCACCCGCAGTAAAATGGCGTGCTGGCGAGAAACTAACCTGGAATGGAGCACAATCGAGTTCGTGGAGTCACGACCAATGGAATAAGTTGCTGTATTAAGGCAAACGGCATGTTGCCCTTTCATGTCTTCGATCACCAGCAAATGTCGAACACGCTGCAGCTCAATTTCTAGACCTTCTAGCGTTTGACTATCCAGAATCCCTTCCCCCGCTCGGTAATTCCTTTATATATAGAGAATTTTCAATCTGCAAAGAGTTAGATACAAATTGAAAGAGGTTCTAGCGGCTATTGTGGAGAAAGTAATCATCTCCACTTATCTCTCTGAACAAGCTATGCTAGCGGCCATTAGCCTAACAGAATAGAGTTAAAACTCAGCAGTCTGGAATAGAACTGACGGCAGATAGTCCCTGGCAGAATAACAACTTTCCTGCAATAGTAATCTGGTTCCAACCAATTGAAGCATTGAGAAACAGTGGTATGAATGTTGACGAACTTCGGAAGCAATATGCAGCGGGTGAAAGAAACTTTGATCAGGTCAACCTCAATGGAGCTGATCTCAGCAGTGCCAGCTTACCTGATGTCAATCTTCAGGGGAGCCAGTTTAGCAATGCCAACCTCAGAAATATCAATCTAAGGAATGCTGACTTAAGTGGGGCTAGGCTGGCGGATGCCGATCTCAGGGGTGCTGACTTGAGTGGGGCTATTTTGCAGAGGGCAAATTTATTGGCTGCCAGTTTAGTGGATGTTAACTTGAGTGGGACTGACCTCAGGGGTGCCCGGATGAGTGGAACTGACTTAAGTTGCGCCAACCTCAATGATGCTGACCTCAGTGGTGCCAACCTCAAGGGTGCCAAACTACGAGGTTTGAGGCTGACCAAGCTGTCAGGGGCAAATCTGGTTGAAGCAAATTTAAAAGGTGCCAATCTCCAAGCTGCTAACCTGAGTGATGTCAATCTGGTGAGTGCAAACTTAAGCGATGTCGATCTTGGTGGTGCTGAACTCAGGGATGCCGACTTAAGTGGTACTGATCTAAGAAATGCTGTTCTCAGGGGCGCTGACCTTAGGGGTGCCAGGCTCAGTCATGCTGAGTTGAAAGGTGCGGATTTAAGTAGTGCTAATCTCAAGGGCGCAAATTTGATTAGTGCTAGCCTGACGAGTGCCAATCTGGCTGATGCCGAGCTGAGCGACGCTGTCTTAGTGAGTACTAACTTAAGTGAGGCAAATCTCCAGCGAATTGATCTAAATGGTGCGAACCTGGTTGAAGCTGACTTGAGAGATGCCGATCTCAGTGATGCTAGCTTGATCAGTGCTGATTTAAATGGTGCCAATCTTAATGGTGCTGAACTCAGTCGGGCTTTTCTGATTAACGCAGATTTAGTCAGTGCCAACTTGCAGAACGCCAATTTGATTAGCGCTAGCCTGTTCCGGGCAAACCTGAGTGGGGTGGATCTGAGAAACTCCAATCTCAGCTATGCCAATCTGAGTGGGACAAGCCTACCCGGTGCCGACTTGACTGGTGCCAATCTAACTGAGGCCAACCTGAAAGGAGCCGATCTTCGGGGAGCCAATCTCAAAGGGGCAACGATGCCCGATGGGTCGATCCATGACTGAAGGTCAATGGTGTCTCAACGATTACAAAGGTAGCGCTGGAAAAAGTGGCAGTAACCAAAGCTGAAGCTGGACATCCCAACCAAGAAGAATTGCGATCGCGCTCACTACTACTATCACTCCACCCACTTTTTGCAGCAGGACACCCTGAGAACGTAAGTTAATTAAATGCTTGCTGAGATAGCGGCCTCCGTAGGCGATCGCCAGCAGAGGTATCCCTGACCCCAGACCGTAGGACAACAGCAAAATGAAAGCCTTGGCCACATCGTGTTCAATTGCCGCCAAAACTAGGATGCTTCCGAGAACGGGTCCAGCGCAAGGTGTCCAGAGCAAACCCAGCTGGGTGCCCAGCCAGAACTCCCCGACTAATCCAGCCTGTTTTGGTTCCTTTACCCAACGCTCTAAGCGCAAACGACCAAACAGTTGGTAGCTCCACTGGGGAAAAATAGCCAGAAGACCGGCAGCCAGCAGCAGGGCGATCGCAACGTTTCGCAGGACAGTTGCTAATCCAGCAAACCAGCTAGCGGTCACCCCTAACAAGCTACCAATCAGGGCAAACCC
The DNA here is from genome assembly GCA_030447595.1 of Thermosynechococcaceae cyanobacterium YX3bin19. Lineage (GTDB taxonomy): Bacteria > Cyanobacteriota > Cyanobacteriia > Thermosynechococcales > Thermosynechococcaceae > JAUJON01. The sequence continues at coordinate 66,742 of JAUJON010000001.1, read as the reverse complement.
CCCGATCAGTCCGACAACAAGAGCGATGGGACCAAAGCGATGGGACCGCAGCGATCGCCCCACAACTAAGGGGACAACGGGCAAAATACAGGGGGATAAGACGGCTAAAACTCCTGCAAGCAGCGCTAGACCCACTGTCGGTGAAGAGGGAGTCACAGGCTTTACCCTAGGAGTGTGCGGATAGCCTGTTCGGTCTCGTTATAGGCCCCAGCCCCAGCATAGTCGAACCGGATAATGCCGTCACGGTCTGCTAAGTATAGATGCGGCCAGAACCGTTCTTCATAGGCTTTCCAGGTCTTCAGTTCATTATCAATCGGAACAGGATAGGCAATCTGGGCCTGCTTCACTGCCCTTTTGATACTGTTGATATCACGCTCATAGGGGAACTCAGGGGTATGGACTCCGATCACCTTCAGTCCTTGTGCCTCATACTGCCGATGCCAACGGGTAACGTGAGGCAGGGTGAGCTGGCAGACGCTACAGCCAAATGTCCAGAACTGCAGCAGCACCACATTGCCTTTCAGCTCGGCAATAGTTAGTGGGGAAGAATTTAGCCACTGGCTAATTCCCTGAAATTCAGCTAAAGGCTGACGTTTTGGCAACGGGGGAGCAGCAGAGGTAGCAGTATCCCTCCTAGTAGCAGCTGGAGTGGCGGCATCTTTCTTGAAGCTACTACCGCGCAGAGCAGCAAAGCTACCTGCTCCCACAACCCCTAATCCAAAATACAGAAGTAACTGTCGTCGCCGCAGCAAAGACTTATCCATGCCATCTCCTTTAGTACCAAGTCTTCAATCAGTTTTTTGGATCTGCAAACGATTCTGGCGACTAAACTCAATAGCACTTAAAGTCCTGCATACCAGTCGTAGCCCCGGTCCTCCCAATAGCCTCTAGAGGGCATCAACTCGTTAACCAACGTAATCCGAGTCACCCACTTACTTTGCTTGTATCCCAATTTGATTGGAGAAGCCAGACGAAGTGGGGCCCCATTCTCAACAGGCAAGGGTTGCCCGTTTTTCTGGTAAGCCATTAGGGTTTGGGGATGTAAGGCAGAAGCAAGATCCCAGCTTTCTGAATAACCATCCGCTGACTCAAAGTAAACGTAGCGAGCACTATTCTTGGGCTGAACCAGGCGCATCAGATCCGGCAGCCGGACGCCGCCCCACTGGACGACTGCTGCCCAACCCTCGACGCAGACATGGCGAATGATCATTGAAGTCAAAGGCATCTGCCGGAGCTCAACCATACTGATAGTGAGAGGATTGTTCACCTCACCGTCAATAATTAAACGAAATGTTGCTGGGTTCAGTCTCGGCGTTTCTCCAAATGTATTCACCAACAGGGCATCTGGCTCGATCGCGCTGGGTGAAAATTCTGGTACAGGGGTTTGGGGTTTGAATAATAAGATCTCTAGCCTCTGGTTCAGGGGTTCAAAGGTTTCGCCGACCTTCTCTGCAAACAGGGTAGACCCACAGCCACCCAGGAGGAGACCGATACCGGAGAGCCCAGAGAGTTGAAGAAATCGCCGGCGGGGTAAGCTACCAGGCTGACCTGTTATCTGATGCATAGAGACCTCTACCAAAAAATTGATCGGAGCAGCCGTTGGCCGCCTACCTTGAGACCCAGCAGGGAGTGGACCAGTGTGAAGACTGCCACCGTCGGTACGGTAATAAAGTGAACAATCCGTAGTGCCTGCCAACTGCCGAACATGCCAACAATCCAGGGAAACTGAGCTGGCTTGTACATCCCTATGCCGCTCAGCACAGCCAGGAGCAAGATGGGAATGATTGCTGTGTAAACTAACCGATGCCAGGAATAGGTTTTGCGCTTTTGATTTTGACTCACTCGGAGTGCTTTCAGGTCCCCGGAACTAACGAAACGTTGTTTCCACCGTTGGGTAGTAAAAATGTAGATGCCTAACCCCAGTAGATTCAGCGAAAACAGCCACATGGCAGCAAAGTGCCAGTGTCTGCCGTTGGCAAGCCCACCCCCCAGCAAAAACAGGTCAGGAAAAGACCAGCCCCCTCGGCCACCAAAGACGGGATTGGCATTGTAAATCTGGAGTCCACTGGTAATCATCAATAGCAGGCCAATGATGTTCAGCCAGTGAAAAATTTTTGCCAGTGTAGCCTGTTTGGGTGCCGGTTGGCGTCGGGCTCGTTTAGCAGTTGATGTCATTGCTCACCAATATCGCTTTACAACAGCCGTTGTCAGAAAGGTTGAGGGGCTTCAAAAAAACCGTCTAAGTCAGCTATAGGCTAGTCTGCAAGGTCATCTTAAGAGTTGATTGAGTAAGACATTAAAAGTTTCTCACTAATTTCTCAGTAAAAAATCATTTATTGTCCACTGTAACCATTCATCGTACACCCACAGATCCTGCTTCTAGATTAACGTGAGATTAAAAAGCCTCTCCCTAAAGAAAGATTATTGACTAGCTGGGGCGATTGCGATCGCATTATTTTATTCCTCGCCTGGGCGATCGCGGATACATCCAGTTCCGCTGCTGCTTGCTTAAGGGATCGAAGGGCCAAAGATGAAAGCGGGCTTTGAGTAATTTCCCAACCTTCTGGGAACGCTTGTTTTGCTGTGAGAGCAAGATGAGTGAAGTGGTCATCCCCCAGCCATTTTCTCGGTACCTACGGGCACTCGTTTTGATTAATCCTCCGGTGCAGTGCAGCTTAATTCCTTGGTATCGGGCTTGCCAAACCAAAAGATGATCTTCGCCATAACTCGCATCTTTCGCGGAAGCCACTCAGTTTCTCCCACAGCTTGCGAGCCAGGCAAAACCCTTGGTCTCCGAAGGGCAAGCCAAAGAAATGAGACCGAAACCAAACCCCACGGCATTTATGGCCGTTAAGGCAGGTCCATCATTCAAGAATGACAAATTAAAAGTAGTGCAGCGCCTCCGGCTGCTGCTGGAGTGACTGTTCCAGTTTATGTAGCGCTGATTCAGCCAGCCGAGAGTCTGCGTGGAGAAACCAGAGATAGGGCTTGTGTGTAGCATTGGCTCCGGCATTTAGCTGGCGTCCTCGCCCCTTTGCGGCTTTGCAGCCATCGCACATTCCTTGAGGCTAGATCGTCAAGTAAGTACTGCAGGGGCTTGGCGGGTAGTTCTGGACTGACCAGTAGAATCTCAGCTTCCAGCGGCAATCTTTAAGATCAGCCATTAAGCAAGGCCATGCTGCTTCTCCAGGAGCGACTGGGATAATCACCGCAAGCTCATGAAGAATCATGCCAAATTAGTAAAAGTGTCAAAGTACTCGATTGATATCGACCCCAAAAGCTTCTAAAGGTACAGAAAAACTATACAAAAAATCCTTGAAAGTCCAGCTTTGCCGGAGCTGAACTGATAGTGAGCTAGAGAAAGATGGAATGCTGCTAAGAGCATGGTACTAGCTTCGGTTGAGAGAGCTTTTCTGGGGGAAAACCCACAGAGGCGTTTATCCTTAAGCAAGCAACTGAAATGAATGATGACTGAAAGACCAATCCACGGCGGAGTAACAGTCCTGAAATTGTTCTGCTGGATGATCCTGATTACTGCTCTGATAGCTACAGCCAGGTACTTTAACGTCCAGGAGTTTTTAACGAGCCTGTTGGATTGGATTGCTGGCCTTGGCCCCTGGGGTCCTGTAGCGTTTATTGTCATCTATATTCTGGCCACGCTTCCTGTTTATTCCCGGCTCGATCTTGACTTTAGGAGCTGGGCTGCTTTTTGGCGTGGTTTTAGGATCAATCTATGTTTCTATTGGTGCTACTATCGGTGCTACAGCCGCTTTTCTGGTAGGACGGTATTTAGCACGGGGCTGGGTTGAGAAGCACGTTGAGGGCAGAGAAAGTTCAAAGCGATAGATGAGGCTGTTGCTAGGGAAGGTTGGAAAATTGTTGGACTCACGCGACTATCTCAATTTTCCTTTTTAACCTACTGAACTACGCCTTTGGCACTTACCCAGGTATCCTTCAAAGACTACTTCTTGCTAACCTGGATTGGGATCACACCAGGGACAGTGCTATACGTTTACCTAGGTTCCCTAGCAGGCAGTCTCGCTATGCTCGGTACTGGAGGACAGCCCATAGCCCCAGCCAGGTGGGTCTTTTATACAATGGGTTTGCTGGCAACGGTTGCAGTGACTGTGTACGTCACCCGGATCGCCAAGAAAGCTTTAGAGCAAATTTCTCAGGAAAAGCCAATGTGACAGCCCGCCATCTGAGTACTGATGTGCACCTAGGTAGGCATGAACAAAGGTTGATATTTGAAAGTCGAAAACCCATCATAAAGCGACTTTGATTTTAGCTTTCTTACTTGTTACTTACTTGTCACTTAGTAGTTTCTCAGAATTTATTGCTAGGCTGAAATTAACAAAATTTATCAATTAGAATGTTTCGTTTTTGAATAAATTTGTGGTCGATTTTCTTCAAGCCGCCAGTCGCCTCAGAAAGCGAATTGATCCACTCTCGCTACAATTTCGTCTTACAGTAGGAATTACCGCCGTCTCAATCTTAGGATTAGGCAGCCTTGCGGCCTTGACAAGCTGGCAAATGTACCAGACTCTTGTCAATTCTCATAGGCAAGGTGCCGTGAATATTATTGAACGGTTTCCCCGCGACGTTACCCTCTATACCGAAATGGTGCCCCTAGAGGTAGGCCTAAAAAAGGCGATCGATAATCTAGCAACACCCAACTTGTTTATATGGGTTAATCGTTCTGACGGGACTGTTCTGGCTCAGTCTGAGACATTAAAGGGTCCCTACATGAATATTCCGGCTCAACTCATGGCTGGTTTAGAAATGCCGAGCCAACCACTGGTGGCTACCGTTAACGAACGCTACCTCATTCTATCGAGTAGCCCCCTAAAAGCAAAAGGCAAAATTCTCGGCCAGCTTAATGTAGCTCAGGATATCACCAGCGACCAAGTCCAGCTGATGATCATGGTCCGTAACTTGGGCATCATCTGTATCTCGGTCATCATTGCGATAACAGTCGTCATTGCTCTGTATGTCGAGCGATCGCTCCAGCCCCTACGGCAGATGAGCCAAATGGCTGCAGCAATCTCGGCAAACGACCTAGGGCAAGTGCAAATGCACCTAGAACATCCTCCCAGCGAAGTCAAGGAATTAGCTCAAACCTTTAACACAATGCTATTGCGCCTGTCGGCAGCCTGGGAGCAGCAGCGACAATTTGTGGGCAATGTCTCCCACGAGTTGCGGACCCCTTTAACAATTGTTCATGGTTACTTGCAAAGTACCTTAAGGCGGGGGGGCAACCTGACTGAGCCCCAACGAGAAGCGTTGCAAATTGCCTCTTCAGAAGCAAATCGCACCATCCGCTTACTACAGGACTTGCTTGAATTAGCCCGGGCAGACAGTGGCATCATGCACTTCCAATTAAAACCCTTGGTGCTAAACGATCTTGTGGTTGAAGTTGTCGGGATGGCGAAGCAGTTTAGTGATCAGGAAATCATCATTGATGCCGCCCCGTTTCTAGTAGAAGTGATAGCGGACGAAAATCGCCTGAAGCAAGTTCTCCTGAACCTGATTGCTAATGCCTTGAAGTACTCTGACCCCAGTCAGCCTGTCACGGTGATGTTTATTCAGACAGACGAAGAAGTAATCATTCAGGTCAGCGATCGCGGGCAGGGTATTCCGCTGCAACAACAAACTCGCATTTTTGAGCGTTTCTACCGGGTCGATGAAGCCAGGGCTCGTTCCAGTAATAGGAGTAGTTTAGATCTCTCGGGGGGCTACGGCTTAGGACTCTCTATTGTGAAAACGCTGGTAGAGGGAATGGGGGGTCGGGTTGCAGTTCGCTCCAAAGTGGGGGAAGGTAGCATGTTTACAGTTACCTTACCAGCCCAATCCCCAAATCCATGACTGCTCATATCTTGCTCGTTGAAGATGAAGCCAAACTAGCCCGGATGATTGAGTTGGAACTGAGCTATGAAGCCTATCAAGTCAGCGTCGTCCATGATGGGTTAGCAGGACTGACGGCAGCACGCGATTTGCAACCCGATCTGATCATCCTAGATTGGTTGCTTCCCGGGCTATCTGGTCTGGAAGTTTGCCGGAGGCTGCGAACAACAGGCGATAAAGTCTCAATTATTTTATTAACAGCAAAAGATGATGTGAGCGATCGCGTGTTGGGTTTAGATGCCGGCGCCGATGACTACGTGGTCAAGCCTTTCAGCATTGAAGAGTTGTTGGCTAGGGTGCGGGCTCACCTGCGCCGCACTTCGGAAACAGGTCCAGATATACTGCAGTTTGCCGACCTGCGCTTGAATCGACGGACCCGAGAAGTTCATCGCGGCGATCGCTTGATTGAACTGACCGCAAAAGAGTTTGACTTACTGGACTATTTGCTGGTCCATCCCCAGTAGGTAATCACTCGCGATCAGATTCTAGAACAGGTCTGGGGCTATGACTTTATGGGCGATTCCAATATCATTGAAGTCTACATTCGCTACTTACGACTTAAACTAGAAGCCAACCAAGAAAAGCGCCTGATTCAAACAGTGCGAGGTGTTGGGTATGTGTTGCGAGACCCCTCCCGCAGCTCCTAGCTGCTGATGATATCTTCCCAAATACTTGAAACCTATGAACTGGAATGTAATTTTTATCGTCCTTCTGCTAACCGTCAGTTTGACTGCCTGTAGCACCTCTGGAGACAACCAGACAGGTCCTACTGCTGCCTCTACTGTTGTCGAGGCTACATCTAGAGATTTCAAGATGCCGAAAGACAGCACGATGATGATGAGAAAGGATGGCGAAGCCATGGTGAAACAAGGTGAAACCATGATGCAGCAAGGTGGCATGATGCAGAACAATGCAGCGAGGGCAATGGAAGGCCAAGCAATGATGCAGCAGGGGCAGATTATGATGCAGAAGGGGCAGGCTATGATTCGCGAATCAACAGCGACTAAATCTTAGTCATACTCAGTCCGCTCATTCTTACTGTTTGAATAGTTTCCTGTATTCAAACTACCTAGAGGGAAGGCATGGACTACTGCCTTTATCTGCTTTCCAACGGGTTGGCCATGCTAGGAAACCCTTTAAACACCGCGATTTAACGATTTCCAAGCCCTATCTCAGGACAAACTCATCTGGCAGATCTTTAATAGGTCATAGCTCGGTTTTGTTGCAGCAAAACCCTTATTTGCAAACATCAGGTAAAGGTGGTTGAGTTTCCACGGTAACCTTGTTGCCTCCTTGCTTCAATAGTTGAGTGACAACTAGCCTTGCTCGGTTGTTGGCTTTTTCTAGCACTCCATCGGCACAGGCAGCAGCAACGATTTTTTGCAACGCCTCTCGCTCTGCTAGTGTCTGTAATTTTGGTGCTACGTCTGGTCCTAAGTTCAAAAAGCCCCGGTTATAGTCATACACCTTAGAGCGATTCACATCAATTTTGCTGTCAAGGATACGAGGCGGAGGAATGCGGACGCGGAGGGTATCACTGCTCACTGTTACGTCCTCGGCTGCCAGAGCGCTCAAGTCAACTCCGGCTCTCACCTCACCATAAGCAATATAGAGCAATTTAGTCGTGCCGACGATAAAGTTTCCTACCTCTATATCCTGCCTAGTTGGGACTATGGCCTGCATGGTAAAAACAGTAGTCGTCAGCTCGCTAGAACCGCGCACTTGCTGGATAACAATGGAGTGTACGTCAACCTCAGGAGCTGGCTGCGGTAGGTTGAATAGTGACTTTAGATCATCGAAGAAGTGAATTCCCGTCCGCCAGGTACCGATCAAGAGGAGCAGCGTTGCTACTGCAATGCCACCGCTATCAGCAGCACGTTCCTGAACAGCACTGACGGATCGTGCTGTTGTCGCTGCTTCTGAGGCTCGTAATTCATGTCGTCATCGTTCCTTAGTCCTGCCAGTAAATTGAGCGCTCAAGCCGTTTTGGATTTGGAGCGTGGACAAACCCACAACATCTAAGGTAGCTTAGTACAGGACTTAGAGATGAAATGCGCTCGAATCGCTAAAGCAAATAGGGGCTAGGCAGATAACCCTAGCTTTGATAGGCACTTAAGCTAACTTAATTTTTAGCAAATTGCTTCTTTTCATAAAAGTACAGATTTTTGACAATCTTCTTCCTGCTTTACTGGGGTGGGTCTAGCAAGAGGGCCAGCAGTAAAAAACCAGAAATACTTTCACTGAGAATCTTCTAGGCAGCGCTGGAACATCTAGTGGCCTGCAATTCTGTTTACGGTCCTATTTTTAAGATCGTCTCAAGCAGCGGTGCCGAAATTTGAGTACCCCAGGGTTAAGCGGTGATGTACCGTTGTGTAAACCGCTGTAAAATGAGTTGCTGATTATTGCCTATCAAGACTTATGATTTCCAGTAATGACTTTCGCCCCGGCGTCAGCATTGAATTAGACGGAGGAGTATGGCGAGTGGTAGAGTTCCTCCACGTTAAGCCAGGTAAGGGAGCTGCGTTTGTCCGCACAAAGTTAAAGAATGCTCAAACCGGCAACGTGGTAGAGCGAACCTTCCGAGCGGGAGAAACCGTACCCCAAGCAAACCTGGAAAAAAGTACCATGCAGCATACCTACAAAGAGGCTGACCAATTAGTCTTTATGGATATGGAAACCTATGAGGAATCTCGGCTCAGCGCCGCTCAGATAGGTGATCGCGTCAAATACATCAAAGAAGGCATGGAGGTCAACGTTATCCGCTGGGGTGAACAGGTTATCGAAGTCGAACTACCTACTTCCGTTGTTCTGGAGGTGACCCAAACCGATCCAGGGGTCAAAGGCGATACCGCTACCGGTGGAACGAAACCCGCGATCGTGGAAACCGGGGCTCAGGTGATGGTTCCTCTATTTATTACTGTGGGTGAGCGGATCAAAGTTGATACACGCACAGATTCTTATCAAGGCCGAGAATAGGGAGCTAGAAGAATTGTGCAACTTGATCTCAATGAACTACGTGAGTTACTAGCAATTCTGAGCCAGACAGACATTGCTGAGCTGACGCTCAAAAGCAACGATTTTGAACTGACCATCCGCAAAGGAGAACGCCTGCGGGAAGCCACACTCCCTGCCATCCAACCCACTGCTACCAGTAGCCCATCTACAAGTCTCAGCAGTGAACCTGCCCCTGTAACCCTTACCAAGAAAGGAATCGAGATTGTCTCACCCATGGTAGGAACCTTCTATCGCTCCCCTACCCCGGATGAGTCTCCCTTTGTTGAGGTAGATGACATCATCACTCGCGGGCAAGCCGTTTGTATTATCGAAGCCATGAAACTCATGAATGAAATCGAGGCTGAGGTGGACGGCCGGATTACCGAAATCTTAGTCCAGAACGGCGAGCCAGTTGAGTACGGCCAGCCCCTCATGCGAGTTTCTAGCTCATGAACGGTAATTACAGGCTAGGATCATCTCAGGTAAGGTTTTACTAGGAAAAGTTGTTGGAAATATGATTCACGCAAGGGAATAGCTGCTGTAGGATTTTGGGTCTCTATTTCGAGAGATGTCAAAGATTTAACGCTAATACTATCTCTAGAATCTGCATAACTATACGGGGGAAGCTGTTGTTTAGTCATTAGAGCCTGATGGAGTCAGCTAAGCCCGTGTCTCAAGAACCTATGCCGCAACTGGCCGAGTACTTCAGCATTTTGGGTCAACCCATGCGTCTGCAGCTGTTAGATTTATTGCGAGATGGTGAGAAACGTGTACAGGATCTTGTAGAAGCCAGTGAAACGAGCCAGGCAAATGTTTCTAAACACTTAAAATTAATGCTACAGGCAGGGATTTTGAGTTGTCGCCGGCAAGGCACTTCAGCTTACTACAGCGTTGAAGACGACCTAATTTTTGAGCTCTGTAGCATGGTTTATCAGCATCTAAATCTCGCTGATCAGGAACAACGTCCCCATTCCCTCCCCATCTCAGTCCTGTTGATAGCAGGAAGTAGCCTAGCTGAGTGAGAAATTCTCCTTAAAGTTTTGTCGCGTCATTGGCTGCTCAAGTAGTAATCCTTCACCACCTAAAGTCTCTAGCAGCTGTCCGTCTACTGCCAGCCAGACTTTTGCCCCTGGCTCTAAACTCGTTGCTGTATAAAGAACTTGAGCAACTCGCCCCTGCATTGAGGCACTCCCACCACCCTCTCCGTAAATTCTTTTGATAGATCTACGTGAACGCCATCTGGCTTAACCTCCAAGGAGTTCAGCTTTGTACCTTGAGGGATAGTCGTGGTTACAGCTGGGTCTGTGGGACCTGCTAACAATTGTTCAGTTGCAGCTTCTAAAATTGCACTAGGAGAGGAGTTTGCTGGATCAAGCGCGATCACCATCGGGGCAAGCTTGATCTCAGCATTATTCGGCTGAAGCCAGTAAATTTCGACCTTTTCCCCGGTAGCTGGAGCGGGGGAGCTAGAGGCGGTTGATTGAGCCACTGGCGGTGTTGCGGAGGGATTCGGTTGGGTGCTGGTTAAGGTCCACCAGGCAGTGGCACCACCTACCGCTAAAATCAGCGCCGAGAAACCCAGCGAAAGCTCCAACTCTCGAAGCGCTCTTGCCCTCCTCTACGCTGTTGAGATCTTTACTGAGTGACGACACTGAGGGGGATGCTGCGATCGGATTGTTGTTTCATGACCGAAATCCTAGATTAAAGGCTGGAACAAAGGGTGTGAGGAACTCTCTTGTTCACTACGTTGGCAACGGGCTATTCTTTCAAAACCGTCAGTCAAATGTCACTTAGAAAAGGGTGTAAGCAATACATGCCTCATTACCTGACACCAGAAATTATCTCAATTGTACGAGCTGGGTGCTGCTAGCGTGTTGTACAGGATATGAAACGGGAGGTTCTTAGCAGGACCCAGCTCGTTGGCGGCTACAGCAGGTGCCTCAGGCAAGGGCTTGCTCAATCCACTGCTTCAGGGTGGATGCTACTTCCTCTAAAAGCAGTTCCTGAGACTGTCCGCTAGCTCGTGATACGACTTCAACTTTGCCAACGCTTAGCGATCGCCCGGTAACAATCCGGTAGGGGATGCCGATCAAGTCCGCATCTTTAAACTTAACCCCGGCCCGTTCATTGCGGTCGTCTAGTAAGGTTTCAATCCCGGCTTGGTTCAGTTCTGTGTACAGTTTCTCGCCAGCACTCACCTGGGCAGAGTCAGCCACATTGGGAATGGTGATAATTGCCTGGTAGGGGGCGATCGCCAAGGGCCAAATGATGCCATTTTTATCGTAGGACTGCTCCACTGCAGCCTGGGCTAGGCGGGATACGCCAACACCGTAACAGCCCATTACCAGTGGTACCTCCTCACCCTGCTCATTCGTATAGGTCGCTCCCATAGCCTGGGAATACTTTGTCCCTAACTGAAAGATGTGCCCAATTTCAATGCCCCTGGCGCTCTGAAGGCGTTGGGTTTCGTCATGCACAGCGCGATCGCCGGGCTTCGCTTTGCGGATATCCACAACGCGCTCGGGCAAGCGAAAAGGATCACCCCAGTTAGCCCCGACGACATGGTAGCCGACTTCGTTGGCACCCGTGACATAATGCTGCAGATCAACAGCCGTCTTGTCTACCAACCGCAAGAACTCTAGAGACAGGTTTTTAGCGGGTTTGATGTAGTCATTTTCGATATCAGGAGCCATATAGCCTAGAGGCAGGGGCTTCGTTGCCCAAAGCTGCTGGGCTTTGGCGTCTGGAATTTCTAAGGTCAAGATTGTTTTGCTGCCGTACTGTGCTGCTAACTGCATCAGCTCATTTTGCAGCTTCACCTCATTGATATCTTGATCACCCCGGATACTGACGAGTACCAACACCATCACGCCGCTGTCGTATCTAGCCTGGTAAAGCACATTTTTGACCACCTGGGTCGGGGAGCACTGCAGCAGTTGACAGACCTGCTCGATGGTTTCTGTTCCCGGCGTTGCCCGCCTTTCATAGGTAGTAAAGGGCGATGGCTGCGGGGGTGAAGCGAGAGAAATTGCTTTTTCAACGTTGGCGGCGTACTGTCCATCCTCGCTGTAGAGCACCTCATCTTCCCCAGCCTCAGCCAGGACCATAAACTCCTCTGAACCCGCTCCGCCAATGGCACCTGGATCAGCCTGGACTGAGCGAAAGGCCAAACCGCACCGCTGCAGGATATTGCTGTAGGCTTGGTGCATCCGGGCATAGGTTTGCTGCAGACTTTCAATATCGCTATGAAAGGAGTAACCATCCTTCATAATGAATTCTCGTCCCCGCAGCAGACCAAATCGGGGCCGGATCTCGTCGCGGAACTTGCTTTGGATTTGGTAAAGCTGGAGGGGTAACTGGCGGTAAGAGCGGAGCATGTCGCGGGCGATCGCGGTGATCACTTCCTCATGAGTGGGCCCCAGTCCGAGTTTACGCTCCTGGCGATCCTGGAGCGCAAACATAATGCCCTCCGCTTGAGTATAGGTATGCCAGCGTCCGGATTCTTGCCATAGTTCTGCAGGCTGCAGCTGCGGTAATAAACACTCTTGGGCCCCGGTTGCATTCATTTCTTCCCGGACAATCTGGGAGACTTTTTGCAGCACCCGCCACATCAGAGGTAGGTAGACATAAATCCCGCTACCAATGCGGCGAATGTAGCCAGCCCGCAATAGTAATTTATGGCTAGGAATTTCCGCTTCCACCGGGTTTTCCCGCAGTGTGACAAAGAGCATTTGAGTGAGTCGCATAGGCTTGCTCCCTTGCAGCGCCAGATAATCGTCCTTTCTGAGTCTAGGACACCCGGCGCTGATAACTTCACAGACACAGCAAAAAATGGATTATTAGAAATCTCGGTAGCCAAAGATGAAGCATTGCGTTAGCCGACACTGGTTGTGGTGCCGAACTCAGAGCCGACTCGATCCAGCGGATCTGCGGGGGTGACGCTGCGGGCTGCCTGATTCGCCAGTCGGTCCACCGCTTCATTGTATTGATGGCCGGCGTGGCCTTTAACCCAGATCCAGGTTATACCGCCAGCAGGCTGGTGCCGTGCGATCGCGACGAGCAAGCGCTGCCACAAGTCCTTATTTTTGACAGGTTTCCGGCCTGCGGTCCGCCAGCCGTTCCGTTGCCAAGTCTGGACCCATTGCGTGATACCGTTTCGTACATAGGTACTATCGGTATAGAGCTTCACCTGGCAGGGACGCTGCAAACTCTCTAAGGCGGCGATCGCTGCCTGCAGTTCCATGCGGTTATTGGTCGTTTCGCGAAACCGGCCACTAATTTCTCGACAATGAGGGCCAAATTGCAAAATAGCCGCCCAACCGCCCGGCCCTGGATTGCCGATACACCCACCGTCCGTATAAACAGTGACTACTGATGAAGCTTCATTCGTCAAGGGACTCTTCCTCGTCTTAGCAAGTAGGTTGCAGTTACCGCCAGAATTAACTCTACAGCGGTTTCCCCGATGGTACACTACAGCTCGACCCTGGATGTTGTGAGTGGGGAACAGCTAGCCAACGAATAGGCGATGTCCAAAAGTTTTGAGTTGTCTGGTGAGCTGGATCGTTAAGCAACAAAGACAGTCCGGACACAGAGGCTTGACCTGCGATTTTAGCTCACTCGTTTGAGGTATTGGAGTAGGTTCTAGACCATGAGGCTAGGTTTGGCAGCTTTCATGAGGGGAATTCAGTCCAGATGGGCGGCAACGACATCTGTTACCGCATCTAGCAATATTGAGCGCTGCTCTGGGTAGTTGGCAATGTCTATTGGTAAAGGCTTCAGGCCTTGCCGCTGCCGCAGTTGATTGAGCCAAGTTCGCCGCCAAGCACCGTTATCAAAGAGTCCATGAAGATAGGTGCCCCAGACAGATTGGTTACGGCTGGCAATGCCGAGGCTCGGATCCTCAAAAAGGGGCGGGAGGTTTTCGAGTATCGTGGTCCGGCCCTGATGGATTTCATAGCCAGTTACCAAGAGTTTTTGGGGATACAGGGCGATCGCCTGCCGTTGACGGGTAACTTTCTCAGGGGTAATCACCGTTTCTAAAGGTAGAAGGCCAAGACCGCTGTACTCTCCGGCTGTCCCTTCTAGCCCCTCTGGATCACTCACAGTCTGCCCTAGCATTTGCAAGCCACCGCAGATGCCGATAATCGTGCCACCTGCTGCTGCGTAGTTCTGTAGCTGCGTGGCCATGCCCGTGGCCTGCAGTGTTACCAAATCGGCAGGCGTTGTCTTAGAACCGGGAATAATCACGGCATCAGGTTCACCAAGGGATTGGTGAGGACTGAGGTAGCGAAGATTGACTGTGGCCTCAGCTTCTAGGGGATCAAAATCTGTGAAGTTAGCAATTCGGGGCAGGCGGATCACCGCAATGTTAAGGTCCCCCTTGGCATTGGACCGACGGTCAAACAAATCCAGGGAGTCTTCGGCGGGAAAGGCATGCTCTAGCCAGGGGATAACACCCACCACTGGAATGCCAGTACGTTCTTCTAACCAGGTAATGCCAGGTTGAAGCAGCGATCGCTGGCCCCGGAACTTATTAATAATTACACCTCGAATTAAAGCTCGTTCCTCAGGATCCAGGAGTTCCAGGGTACCCACCACGTGGGCAAAAGCCCCGCCTCGATCAATATCGACTACCAGGAGAGTGGGAGCATTCAAGTATTTTGCTACACGCATATTTGTCAAGTCCCGATGCTTGAGGTTGATCTCTGCGGGACTGCCCGCACCCTCACAGACAATCCAGTCAAAGTCCTGGCTCAAACGCTGTAGTGCCGCTTGAATTGCTTGCCAGCCGACATCAAAGTACTGTTTGTAGTAATCAGCAGCACCCACCTTGCCCACAGCTTTACCGTTCAGAATCACTTGGGAGGTCATGTCTCCCTGAGGCTTTAGCAAAATCGGGTTCATGTCTACCACTGGCTCCACCCCGGCAGCCCAGGCTTGTACTGCCTGAGCATGACCCATTTCATCGCCACGGGCCGTGACGTAGGCATTCAAGGCCATATTTTGCCCTTTAAATGGCGCAACCCGCCAACCCTGACGGGCCAAGATGCGACAGATCGCCGCCGTCAGCAGAGATTTCCCAGCATGGGAGGTGGTTCCTACGACCATTAAAGCGTTTGTCATTTATCCGGGGAGCCGCAGCCAGCGACGACAGCCGTTTTGCAGGCGATCTTTCAAAGAAGGGGGAGCCCAAGTATTCTGCTGGTCTTGCCATTGATCCATCAACTGGCGGCCCAAGGGGGTGAGGCGAAAGCTGTCAGTCAGTCCTTGCCCATCCACTTCCCGACGGAGAACTCCAACTTGAATGAGCCAAAGTAGCGTATTTTCAGCAACCAGCTCAGAGATTGAACGCTGGGTGTACTGTTTCTGCACCCCTGTTTGGCCAGAAATTTCCTGTAGAGCAACACTTTTGAATCGCATAGTTGCAAATAGGTGCATCTGGAAGGGGCTACAGCGTATGGCTTGCTTTGCCCGTTGAAGGGTTTCTAGAGGATACTGCATTGGGGATGGGAATTGGCGCTGTTATTTAATCTAAACTGTCTACCGGGGTTGATCACTGGCTCCGCGATCGCTCCTCCCTCCGCCTCGCCATCCAAGCGACAATTGCAAAATTTCAGGCTTTGACCTCACAGCGTGACGCTTCAAAGGTAAGTGGTTAGAACAGCATGACCGAGAATTCAGTCTCAACTCCTTGATGGGTGGGCGAGTGCCAATCTCCCTACCTATGCAGGTGTGACTAGTGTTCCTGAAACGCTATTTTACTCCTGGATCAGGAAACTGGTGGCCTCGCACTTCCGCGCTAAATTGCTGCACCGCCTGGGTAATCTCCTGCCGGAGGTTGGTGTAGGACTTAGCAAAGGGTGGCTGCCACTGAGAAAGCCCCAGTAAGTCAGCCGTGACCAACACTTGACCATCACAGTGGGGTCCCGCACCAATTCCAATTGTCGGAATATTCAGTTTTTGCGTGATCTGTAAGGCTAACTCTGCGGGAATGTGCTCCAGAACGATCGCAAATGCTCCTGCCTGCTCCAAGGCGATCGCCTCAGCGATAATTTTCTCTGCTGTTTCGGATGATTTTCCCTGCTTGCGATATCCCCCTAGTTGATGCACAGCCTGGGGCGTTAGACCCACATGGCCCATGACGGGGATTCCCGTTTGCACCAGACGGCTGACAATTTCCGCCATTGCCGGATAGCCCCCTTCTAACTTAACGGCCTGGGCTCCTGTTTCCTTGAGCACCCGGCCTGCAGAGTGCAATGCCTGTTGAAAGCTTTCCTGGTAACTTAAAAATGGCAGGTCGCAGACTACTAAAGCGTGCTGCACTCCTCGCCGCACTGCCCTAGCGTGATGCAGCATCTCATCCAAGTTTACCGGCAGAGTGGTTTCATACCCCAGAGCTACCATTGCCAGGGAGTCTCCAACCAGCACAATGTCAACGCCAGCCTGATCGACTACTTGAGCCAAAGCATAATCCCAGGCAGTCAGGGCAACAATGGGCCGACCTTGCTGCTTGTGTTGCAGGAGTTGCTGAACTGTTACTGCCATGAGGTAGATTTAGATATCCATAAAAACAAGAGTAGCTTACCGTCTCAGATCTAAGCAGATAAGAGCCTACCTGCCTCACTGCTCTATCAAAGTTATTGCATCGGACCCCACAAGCTTTACTCACTGAATGCTCTACAGCGAGATTCTTAATGTTGATTGCAGCATTGGTTTATTGCATCAGCTGTTGTGGCATCTGACCGAAGGTCTCTCGCTCATTGAGGCGGGGAAACGGCTCACCTAGGGGAGCGGGCACATCAAGGAAGCCACACAACGGTTCCCATCCCTCCTTCACCTCATACACCAAGAGCTGCTCTACAGGCACAACCCGCTTGACTTCTTCAATGTGCTGCTGAAAGCATTCAATTGCGTATTCCTTGTCCTGGAACCTGCCTTGGAACTCACCCCGCCAATACACCTGGTCGGCTAGGCGGAAGACGCGCATAACTCGCCTGAGCTTTGCTGAAAACGGAAGCTGCAAGGTTATCAGCAACTTCTGAATCCCTTGAGGACCTGCTTTATAAATTGTGTTCAACGAACTCTCGTACCATGCCTGCGGGTCCCGCACTGTCAACACGACCTTGGCATCGGGATAGTACTGCATCAGGTCCTGATAAAAAGAACAGCCGGGAAAATCAACAATGGCCTGGTAACCCTGGAACAGAGCTTTCCAGTTGATGGGTTTTCCTTGGCTAGCGGCTTCCCAGAATTCGACCCCACCAGGGTTTTGCAGCAACTCAATCATGTGGTAGCACTTCCCAAACCCCAACGTTTCCAGGGCTGATTTCAGCGAAAGTGTGCCTGTGCGTCCATAACCTGCACCAATCACCTTGATAGTCATAGCTTCCTTCTACGCCTCCGTGTCTGCTTCAGTAGAGGGTCTACTAGCAAGCTTAGCTATTAAGCCTGTGTTTAAATCCATATTTTTTGAACCACGAAGCCATTCCTGATAACTTAAGGAAGAAGAGTGTTTGTCCACCCTTGGCCCAGTAGGAGTTAGGCTCAGCTTGTGGTCGATACTACCTGTTGATTTGAGGCTGGAAAATTAGCAACTGCTTACAGCGGGCTTGCGGAATCTGGGCACAATACAAGCTGAGAGAGTTGTTCCTATAATGCCCTCTGATACCAGGGAGCGAAAATCTTTTGAGGAATCACGTTAAAATCGCCCCGCCCATCAACCGCTGGTAGCGGTATTGGAGTTCTGCTTTGATCAAAGGCCAGCGCTCCAGAGTCTCGTTTTTAGCCATGACTTTTTCTGCTGCTTCCCGTGCCAGTTCCAAAACTTCTTGATCTTCTACCAAGCTGGCCAGGGCAAAATCCGGCAGTCCTGACTGGCGCACGCCTAGCACTTCGCCGGGACCACGAAAGCGCATGTCCATTTCGGCAATAAAAAAGCCATCTTGAGACTGCTCCAGGACTTTCAGACGCTGGCGTGCTGTTTCCGCCTGGGAACTATTCAACAGCAGGCAGTAGGACTGGCTGGCTCCCCGCCCGACCCGCCCCCGCAGTTGGTGCAGTTGGGATAAGCCAAAGCGTTCTGCATGTTCAATTAGCATCACGGTTGCATTAGGAATATCTACGCCAACCTCGACCACAGTGGTGGACACCAAAATCTGGACTTCGCCATCCCGGAATGAGTTAATTGCCTCGTCTTTTTCGGCTGAGGTCATCCGTCCGTGGAGCAACCCTACCTTAAATTGGGGAAACACACTTTCTTGCAGCCGTTGATGCTCGTCAATTGCCGATCGCAGGTCCAGTTTTTCTGACTCAGCAACTAGTGGTAACACCACGTAAACCTGCCGGCCTTGAGACACCTCCCGACGGATCATGTCATAGGCACGGGGACGGTCACCTTTTTGCAAAATAGTGGTCTGAATCGGCCGGCGTCCAGGGGGCAGCTCATCAATCTGACTGACATCCAGTTCCCCATGGAGGGTCAAGGCCAACGTTCGCGGAATCGGTGTCGCTGTCATGGTCAGGACGTGGGGGTGTTCTCCCTTCTGCTGCAGGCGAGCTCGCTGCTGCACCCCAAAGCGGTGTTGTTCATCAATCACCACCAAGCCAAGATGGGCAAACTCTACAGTGTCTTGAATCAGGGCATGGGTGCCAACTAAAATAGGCAGTTCTCCAGTTTGTAATTGGGAGTGAATTTGCCGGCGTTTGGCAATTTTTGTGGAACCCGTCAGCAGCTCTACGGGCAAATGTAGTTGATTAAACCAGCTCACCAGCTTGCGATAGTGCTGCTCTGCCAGCACCTCTGTTGGGGCCATGAGCGCTGCCTGGTAGCCCGCCTGGATCGCCGCTATCATCGCAATCACCGCAACGACAGTTTTCCCGGAGCCCACATCCCCCTGGACAAGCCGGTTCATCGGAGCGGGTGAGTTGAGGTCCCTGAGGATATCATTGACGACACGCTGCTGCGCCTGGGTAAGGGCAAAGGGCAGCAGTTGGTAGAAGCGATCAATCATCTGTCCCTGGGGTGCCAGTACGACACTAGACTGAGACTGCCGCTGCTGCTGGCGGCGTTTCAGCAGTCCTAACTGTAGGTAGAAAAATTCATCAAATACCAGTCGACGGCGCGCCGCGTTTAAGGCTTGACTGTCCGGTGGAAAGTGGTCTGGGCGATCGCCTGGGAAATCTCAATCACGGCATACCGCTGGCGCAGGGACACCGGCAGGGCTTCCTGAGGTGGCTACAGCCGGCAGTGCTGCTATAACCGCCCGCCGGACTACATTTGGTTCAACCCCCAGTGAGGGAATAAATGGGGACAACCCGACCTACCTTTGTGGAATCAATCGCCTCTCCTGAGTGCTGTAAAACCTCCAGTTCTGGGTTTTCAAGGGTGATGCCGTGCTTACTCTCCTTCACGAGGCCAGAAGCAGCAACTACAGCTCCAGGGGGATAAAGGCGCTTTTGTTGCTCTTGCCAGCCGCGACCCCGATAGCGGTGACCGGCAAAGAAGCGACTGAGTTTAATCTGACCTGTGTAATCCTTGAGTACCAGCTCAAAAATAGTCAGCTTTGGATTGCGCGGGCTGCTGAAGCAGTTGCAGCGACGTACGGTCGCTACGAGAGTAACCGTTTCTCCAGCCACCAGGTCCCGAATACTGAACTGACGCGCATAGTCAATGTGGTCCCGGGGATAGTAATAAAGTAGGTCTCTTACAGTACAGAGGCCAAGCCTGGCAAGCCGCTCTCCACTGCGAGGGCCAATTCCAGCTAGATCTGTCAGGGACTGCTCAGGGATACAGACCCCGAAACCCCGAACGGGCGGGTACAGGTTGTGCGAGTTGCTGGTTCTAAGTCTGGTTGGCTCCTGTGCCCTAATGCCTGCTGCACTCTGGTAGAGAAATCGCCGGGTATCAGCCACTAAATGCTGTCTCTGAGAGATTGCTAACTCTGGATAACGGGCGAACCGAACTGTTATCTCTCGCCAGCGACACTGATCGGCTGAGGATAAACCCTCGGGTGGGGTTGGGCAAAACTCAAGCTGAGAAATTCACTAAACCGATGCTGTTTCCCCACTACGTCCGCGAAACCTCTCGTTGCTTCAGCAGCTAGCGCCCGCTGCAGTCGTACCCAGTCTGGCAGTGGGATTATTAGTAGAGGCTTGAGCGTTCTCCTTTGAAGTTTGCATCGGCAATTCAGCTCTCAAGAGGATCAGACCAGCTAGCGTGCCAGGCAGCTTCCGCTTCGGCAATGGTTCGTTCCTGTTGCTTTTTAGTAAACTCGCTGGAGGCCCCCTAATTGAGCCCCAAGTTTACGCAGGCGATTACGCCAGAGCATTACGGTTGAGTCAGCAAACTCAATTTCTCCCAGACGGAGGTAGATCGCGGCGATCGCCGTGGAAATAGTTTCTTGCTCATCGGGGAGATCAGGATCTTCAGAAGCACTTTGAGCGTCTTCTAAAATTAACTGAGGGCCCCGATCTGTTTCTGAGCTAAAGTCGATTGCTGGAACGTTTGAAAGGTCAGCCTCCTCGGTTTCAATCACAGCAGTTAAAAGATTAGGTGGCCCCGTAATTGCTCCCCCTAACGCTTCCGCTTTTGCCGCCTCTTTGAGCACAATCTCTAAAACGGTGCCAGAAAGAATGTCATAGCGCTGTAAGCATAGGTTGGCTTCGGAGGAAACCCGTCGCAATTCCTCGGCGACTGATAGCTCCAGCTGCGCGATCGCTTGGTTCAACTGCTCCGGGTCCTCTAACTTAGTACCTGCGGGAACCACAAGCAGCCCCAGGTTTTTCTGCAACCTTTGCTCGGACTGCTGCCCCAGTTGCTGCAAGGTTTGCTGTAACTGCTGCCGCTGAATTAAGGATAAGCCCAAAAAGGCACGAGGATAGATTTGAGTGCACAGGCGATAACTAGCCATAATGAGCTGTTGGCGGACTGCCTGCCCCAACACCCCAAGGTAGCCGGCATAGGTACTGCAGCAATCTTGAGCAATTGTGTCGACAGCTACTTTCAGCGCTGTAATTTCCTGCTCAATTTGCTCAATGGCTCCTAGCATACCCTTTGAACGTTTCTGCTATTTTTACCTACGATTGTGCCTAATTATGCTTGTTCGTTGAACGTCTTCAGCACAATGCCCATGAAATAACAAAGACAGGTTAGCATTGCCAGCCTGTCTTTGATTCAAAACTGAATGCACTTAACGAAGAGCTACTCAGCTACCACCTGCAACCTGAGCCGCCACTTCTTCAGCAAAATCAGCTGTTTTCCTTTCAACACCTTCGCCTAAAACAAAACGGTCAAAGCGCCGGACTTGAATATTTTCCCCCAGTTGAGCAACAGCTTGTTTAACCAGCTCTTCCACGGTCATATTTTGGTCCCGGATAAAGGGCTGATCCATTAAGCACAGCTCTCTTAAGGTTTTCTCAACCTTGCCTTGAACAATTTTCTCTTTAATGGCTTCCGGTTTCCCCTTCAAAGCGTCAGATCCCATGGCAACCGCTTTTTCGCGGTCAACCACTTCTGCGGGAATATCGCTGATCTGCACGTACTCTATATTCGGCGAAGCGGCGACTTGCTTAGCGATGTCTTGGACCAGGGCTTTAAACGCGTCATTACGAGCCACGAAGTCGGTCTCACAATTGACTTCCACCAAAACTCCAATGCGACCTCCAGTATGGATGTAGCTATCGACCAAGCCCTCTGCGGCAACTCGTCCTGCTTTCTTTGCGGCAGAAGCTAAGCCCTTTTGACGGAGATGCTCTATAGCCTTCGTCATCTCTCCACTCGTTTCCTGGAGAGCTCTTTTGCAATCCATCATACCCGCGCCAGTTTTTTCGCGCAGTTCCCGTACACTTTGGGCGGAGATTTCTGCCATCTTTATTGCCTCAGTCTTTACTGTGATGATCAATACTATTGTGCTACGATTCTCCCGATTCCTCCTCTGCTTGCGGCTCGAAGGAATCTTCCAATTCGGCGTCAGTTTCTTCCTCGTATTCTTCTTCAGTCTCTAGCTGACCATGGCGACCTTCATAAATGGCGTCAGCCAGCTTACTGACAATCAGCTTAACCGAGCGAATGGCATCATCGTTGGCTGGGATAGGAATATCTACCAAGTCTGGGTCGCAGTTGGTATCTAACAGAGAAATGATTGGAATTCCTAGCTTCTGGCACTCTTGCACCGCATTGTATTCCCGCTTTTGATCCACAATCAGGACCACATCAGGAATTTTTCGCATGACCTTAATGCCACCGAGGTACTTTTGTAGCCTCTCTAGCTCCCGGCGCAAAACTGAAGCTTCTTTCTTTGGCAACAAGTCGAGGACACCCGTTTCTTGACGTCGCTCAAGATCCTTGAGCCGGTCAGCGCGAGTCTTAATGGTGGCCCAGTTGGTTAACATTCCCCCTAACCAACGCTGGTTTACGTAGTAGCTACCACAGCGTGAGGCTTCTTGGGCAACAATTCCGGCAGCTTGCCGTTTTGTACCAATAAATAGGAAGCGCTTGCCCTGCTCTGAGGCAGACCGCGTATACTCGTAGGCTTCATCCATGAGCTGAGCTGTCTGCACTAAATCAATAATGTGGACCCCATTGCGCTCCGTAAAGATATAAGGGTCCATCTTGGGATTCCAGCGACGAGCTTGATGACCAAAATGAACCCCAGATTCCAGCATCTGAGGCAAACTGATAACCGGCATATTCTTTGTGACTCCTACTTCGGGTTTATCCTCCATCCAGGCGGATTTCGAAAGAATTTACTCTTCAGAAACACCCGAAACCCTAGATGTGTGGTGTATTAAGACAACCCTTATAGGCTAACACAGTTGAGTTAACTCTAAACTTTCAAGGACTTTCTGGTTCGAGAAGCCTGCAAGTCGCTTGCCTGGAGGTAGTCGTTTCGTTCCAGTGAACTATGCTAGTGGCGAGGATGGCATTTATAGGTTCTCTGCCAGCAACGCTCTAGGAGCTGAACTTGGTAAAGGTACCAGAAGTGAAAGGGATTAAGCACTAATTTTGAGGTTCGACTAAAAACAGGTTGATTCAAAAATTGCCATAAGGGGAACCTGTTCTTCATGCTTGAAGTCATAAACCGATTATCCAAGGACCGCCAAGGTAATTTGTAACCGAGGGAGAGGAAAGGCGCTAAAGCCTCAAGAGTGTTTCAAGAGTGTTTGAACCTAAAATTAAGTGTGCCCAAATCTCAGGGCAAAACTTGTACTACAAAGATTGCGAAATGTTGCAATCTCAAGAAGGTCTGAAGGTAAATTGAGTGAGGGACAAGCAGAGTTATGGCCTAGACAGCCGCTAGCGCAGTTTGTTATCTGAGCAGTGTATTGAAAAAGCAATTCAATATTGTTTACACCAAAGGTGAGATGCTATAGAAGTTAAGAGAGTTTAAGGCCAATTGATTGCTGGCCTATTGGTAGTTTGAAGGATTGTTGTCATGTCCTTATTTGACTGGTTTGCTAACCGACGAAAATCAGGTCCAATTAGTCGGGAGCAGCAAGAGCGAGAGATTGCTGATGGGCTATGGACCAAATGCGAGGACTGCAACGTCTTAACCTACACAAAAGATCTGCGTGCTAACCAGATGGTTTGTCCTGAGTGCAACCATCATAGGCGGGTATACAGTGCAGAACGAATTCAACAACTCATTGATTCAGGTACCTGGATACCAATTGATGAGCATCTAGTTCCTACCGATCCATTGAAGTTTCACGATCGCAAGCCCTACAGCGATCGCCTGCGCGAGTACCAGGAAAAGACAGGGTTGCTCGATGCAGTCCAAACGGGTATAGGGCAGCTAGCAGGCTTGCCCTTTGCTCTGGGCGTCATGGACTTCCGCTTTATGGGGGGCAGTATGGGGTCTGTAGTGGGAGAAAAGCTTACCCGTCTGATTGAACAGGCAACTCGGGAACGCCTACCCTTGGTAATTGTCTGTGCTTCTGGGGGAGCCCGGATGCAGGAAGGCATGTTGAGCCTGATGCAAATGGCCAAAACATCGGCCGCCCTAGAGCGTCACCGGGCAGCACGCTTACTCTATGTCCCTGTGTTGACCCACCCAACAACCGGAGGAGTCACGGCAAGTTTTGCCATGTTGGGCGATGTAATTTTAGCAGAACCTAAGGCGACTGTTGGGTTTGCTGGCCGTCGAGTTGTAGAAAACACCCTCAAAGAAAAGTTGCCAGAGGACTTTCAGACGGCTGAGTATTTGCTGAGTCATGGTTTTATCGATGCAATTGTGCAGCGAACCCAACTCAAAAAAACCTTGGCTCGCCTGATTCAACTGCACCAGCCAATGCCAAGTGCTGCTCACTGGATGGTAACGACGATGCAAAAGCGTTTCCACGATCACCCAGAAACTGTTCCTCGCCCTGCTGCCGTCGATTGATCCTGGTTCCACCAGGTTTACTTTAGAAAAGTGCAGCTCAATGGCATGATATTAGGTAGACAGTTTTCAATCCTTGCAAAGAAGCATTATGGGCTTTGCAGACCTTACCGTTGCAGAAATTGCCGAAGACTTTCATCTTCAAGTTGAAGATATCTTTTGCCTCTGTGACCAGCTGGGAATTGCCTATAAAACCCCTCAAACTCGTCTAGCCTTAGAGGACGCCAAAGCAATTATTGTAGAAATTATGGCTCATAAAAATGCAGGTCCTCAAAGATAACTCCTTTCTCTGGGAGCAGTTTGGGCCAACCATTTCTTTGGGGTTCTTACCGCAAATCTGGTTCGCTGCTCTTGAATACTTTGTCTGTGAGGATACCGAGTAACACCTTCAGGTCGTTGTTAGAAACTGGTCTGTTGCATTGTTCCAAATGTTAAGCAACTCATTACCAAGACAAGCTTTAAGGAGAACCATGTTAAAAAGATACATTTGGCTTGTTGTAGCCGCTGTATTTTTCACCTTTCAGGTGTTGAGTGGCAGTGCCTCTGCTGCCGTTGTAGACGAGGCGACCCGCACAGTCAAACTTAGCGGGCAGGGAGACACAATTGTATTAACCCCCCAAGAGGTCAAACAAGGCCAACGCTTGTTCAACAATGTCTGTGCCCAGTGCCACAAGGGCGGAGTAACCGCAACTAACCCAGACATAAACCTCAGGCCGGAAACGCTAGCGCTGGCAACTCCCCCGAGATAACGTTGAAGGGACTAGTCGATTATATGAAAAAATCCGACTACTTACGATGGGGAGGAGTCAATTGCCGAAGTCCATCCCAGCCTTAAGAGCGCAGATATTTATCCTGGAAATGAGAAATCTTACCGAAGATGACTTGGTGGCGTCAGGCACATTTTTATTTCAAAGTAAAATCTTGGGAGACCGCTGTGCTGGTAAAGTTGGCTTTTAAACTATGAGCCTCTAACCAAACCAGAATTTGCCCCAAACCCCCTCTTAGTCTCGTTTCGTCTGCGTTTCTTTGCGTCTGCTCCCTGCCGAGCCTCTTTTTGCTGTGCTTTATCGCGAGCGCTAGCTTCCCGGTTCAGGCAGATACAGTAGACACTTACGTTACCCGCTACCTTAAAGTAAAAGAACCTGTTCCCTTAGAAATAGATCAGCAAGGTCACACGCGCCTGTTTTCTCCAATCGATCTCTCCGATGGCAAACACCTGTTTGAAGATAGCTGTAAAAACTGCCATGTTGGGGGTTCTACCTTACCCGATCCCTTAACTTCTCTATCTTTAGCTGATCTTAAGGGGGCGAACCCAGCTCGTGATAACATCAACAGCTTAGTCGCTTTCCTGAGAAAGCCCATGACTTATGACGGCAGCGAGGAGACCTTCTGGTGTCGGCAAGTTCCAGAAAGCTGGATGTCGCAGCCCCAGGTAGAAAACCTAGCGGCTTTCATTCTACGAGCCGCGCAGGAAGCACCGGGCTGGGGCAGTAAGACATTTTGAATTACGGGTCTAAGAATGTTCTGAACTCAGGCAACCATTTGCCTTAAAATCTTAAAGAATAAGGTTGAACACCAATATCTAAACAACCTTTCCGGTTAAGCCGAAAGCTTTATCTCCTAAAGGGAGATGAGTATTGTACAGAAAATAGGCCAAGCTGAGAGTAAGCTAAGCTAAAACCTTCAGAGGAAATTTATGAAATTTATCGCATCAATTTTACGCAGCTTAAGTCTAGCACTGTTGACTGTTGTCCTAGTCGCCAGTAGTTTTATGCTGGTCACCCCCTCCGCAGCTGCTGAGACCTTTACTGTCAAGATGGGAACGGATAAGGGCGCTTTGAAATATGAACCGTCAGAATTAACTGTTAAACCCGGTGACACGGTGAAGTGGGTCAATAATAAACTTGCACCGCACAATGCAGTTTTTGACGATAAGCAAGTTCCAGGGGGTGATAAAGTACTAGCGAAAAAGTTGTCTCACAAGCAACTGCTGTTTAGCCCAGGCGAATCATTTGAAGTAACCTTTGGCGAGGATATGCCCACAGGTGACTATGCCTACTATTGCGAACCTCACCGGGGTGCTGGGATGGCCGGAAAGATTACAGTGCAAGGCTAGTTTGCAAGATAAACCTTCTTGATTACTGGGGATAGAATTTCTCCTTTGTTGAGCCCATGTCCAACATTACCTGTAGTGAACTCGTGAGTTAGTGCAGGTTTGTTCATTACTCGGCATTCGGTTTAGCAAGGGAGAGTTTTAACTCAATACCAGACATTACTACCTCCGTAATGGAGCAGGCAGGCAAATACTAGTAAGGACAATGTAAGCTATCTCGTTCAGGTTTTGTGTTTCCCTCTAAGCAGTTAGAGGGTTTGTTTTTTTAAAATGTCTAAGGTAAGTCCTTATTGTCTGGAGCCTACCCTCTCTTGTCACAACCCGAGAGAATCATTGTTGTCGGTGGTGGTGCAGCCGGATTTTTCGGCGCGATCGCTGCCGCCGAGACCTACCCTGATACCCAGATTGTCCTACTTGAGGCTGGCCGTCAGTTACTTACTAAAGTCCGCATCTCTGGCGGTGGCCGTTGCAATGTCACTCATTCTTGCTTTGAACCAGCCTTATTAGTCCAGCATTATCCCAGAGGGGGTAAAGCGCTGCGAGGCCCACTGAGCCGATTTCAGCCCCGTGACACCATCAATTGGTTTGCGGCTCGGGGTGTAAAGCTGAAAACGGAAGCAGATGGCCGGATGTTTCCCATAACTGACTGCTCCACAACTATTGTCGACTGTCTAACTGAAACTGCCCAAGCAGCTGGGGTGAAAATTTGTACCGATACTGCGGTCGCTGCTTGCCGACGAGTTACCCCAACGATTGCACCTGCCCCGGCTACTTCAACCGCACCTGAAAGTAAGGCGCTGGTAGTCCCGCCAGCCAACTCGACGGTTGCTAGCAGTTACTTTGAGATTCACCTGAAGACAAAAGAAACTTTACACAGCGATCGCCTGCTGTTGGCCACGGGCAGTAATGCTCAAGGTTACCGGTTAGCGAAAGGTTTGGGTCACACCATCAACCCTCCGATTCCCTCACTCTTTACTTTTAACGTGCTACTTTTAACGTGCTAGATCAGCGTCTAAGGGATTTAGCTGGGGTGTCAGTGGAGGCTGTGCGCCTGCAATTAGTTACGACTGCTGGTGATAAGCTGGAGCAGAGTGGCCCCCTTGTGATTACCCACTGGGGTCTAAGCGGTCCATCGGTGCTGAAGTTGTCTGCCTGGGGTGCTAGGATTCTGCATCACAGTCGCTATCAAGCAACCCTCTGGATTAACTGGCTGCCTCAGTACAAGCAGGAAACCCTCCGCCAGGAATTACTCGCTATCAAGTCTCAGTGGTCCCGGCGAGGAATCACGTCTAGTTGCCCCGTTCCTCTTCCCCGCCGTCTCTGGCAGCGCTTAGTGATCAGTTCTGGTATCCCGAGTGATCAACGTTGGGCCGAGCTATCCAACAGAGCCTTGAATAAACTTATTGAAGAACTTATCCGAGGTAGCTACGCCATTCAAGGTTAGGGCGTATTCAAAGAGGAGTTTGTCACCTGCGGCGGCGTCAATCTCAAAGAAGTGAACTTAAAAACCATGGAGAGCTGCTGCTGCCCTGGCCTGTTCTTTGCTGGCGAGATCTTAGATATTGACGGCGTTACTGGGGGGTTCAACTTTCAAAGCGCTTGGACAACTGCTTGGCTAGCAGGTCAAGCGATCGGCAGAGCATCGTCGTAATCTAGCCGCACTATCTTTGTCTGGAAACTACCATCTGGGAATAGGGTCAAGAGTCTAAATCCAGGTTGAACCGAATCAATCGCAAACTCCTTCGCTCCAGGCTTAAACTGCACGCAGGTTGAAGGGGAGCCGAGATAGTGAACCCCCCGACGCTCTTCCTGAAAAGCTTGATGAATGTGACCAAAGACTACAAGTTTGATCTGGGGATAGCGATCAATTACAGCCAAGAGCTTTTCTGGGTTTTGGAGATTGATCGCATCCATCCAGTCGGAATGAATCGAGCAGGGGGGATGATGCAGGCTGATGAGGGTAGGGCGATCGCTCAGCTGTAGCTGCTGCTCCAGCCACTCTAAACTAGCCGCAGAAAGCTCACCGTGAACACATCCGGGTACGAGAGAATTCAGCAGCAGCAAGCACCATCCCCCTGCCATACAGCGTTTTTCTGGAGAAATCGGTGGCTGCCTCAAGACTTGCTCCATTACCGGCAAACTGTCATGGTTACCCGGTAACCAATAAGCTGGAATTTTCAATGGCATCAGCCGACGTTGAAGCCACTGGTAAGACTCAGGGGTTTCATCATGGGAAAGGTCACCCGTCAGCAACAGGAGATTGGTTCTAGGCTGAAGTTGGCTCAAGCGCTCTAGGATAACTTCAAAGGTATCAGCCGTTGTACAACCCATCATTTGCTGAGCCCTGTCCGAAAACAGGTGCGTGTCCGTAACCTGAGCAATGCGTAAAGGTTCCACTGATGATGCTCAATCAGTAAGTGGGCGGGGAGAGACTCGAACTCTCACGACCGAAGCCGCCACATTTTGAGTGTGGTGCGTCTACCAATTTCGCCACCCGCCCTTGGATGGTGCTTCACTATTATACTGAACTGATTGCATCTGGAATAGGGACTGGAAGGCTGGACTACTGGCCCAGCGATCAATTTCCCGCGCCCGCAGGACTGGCAGTGGGTGGGTTAGCTCAGCGGAGCGGGCTCGTTTAAGCAGTTGGCCCAATTCGTCGTTGACCGCATCGTAGGCCCGTGCCTGGGCTAAAAAAGCATCTAAGTTCAGCTGAGGTGCCAGTGTCGGGGACCCTCCCGCTAGCTTCATCAGAACAGAAATAACCACCTTGGGGTCCTGTGCCACCAGTAAGGCCGCGCGATCGCAAGTAAATTCAGCACATCTAATCCACTGTAGTACTTGAGCCTGTAAACTTTGGGCAATCCAGCTACCAAGCCTGGGTAGTTGTCCAGCTGCTAAGACGACCAAGTTAGCTAGCGTCAAATAGACACCGTGGTCGCACTTGAGATGACCGAGTTCATGAGCAATCACCGCTTGAATCTCTTCTGGGTTCAGCAGCTCAATCAAAGAAGTGTGCAGCACCACAAAAGGCTGCTTACCTCGCACGGCAAAGGTGTAGGCATTGGGAGCCGGATGCTGGCGCACGTAAAGTTGAGGAGGTTCTAAATCTAAAACCTGGCAGGCTTCTAGCAACAGTTGGTGCAAGTGGGGCAACTGCTGCTCCCCAACTAGAATGCTGGAGGCAATGTTATCCAGGTAAAAAACCTGTTCAGCCATTGGCCCCAGCAAGTTCCGGATAACCATATCTAGACCAGGCAATTGCTTTAAGGCCGCCGTTGCTTCCAAGTCAAGGGGATGACGAAACTGATCTGCCCTCAGGCCGATCATTAAGGTTTTTGAGGTCATGCAGGCATCTCACGACAAATTTAGATTGGGTCTAACCCTAAGTGAACTGCTTTCAGTGGTTTTCGCTAGACCCACTACTCCTAGTATATCGAGAGAGAAACTGCCTCCAGGCTGGGAGCTCAAACAGAAACCGATGGGGGTACTGGTTGAACCTCTGGGGTATCCAACGGCACTCGCTCCAGGCGGGCTCCCAGGCCTTGCAGTTTTCGCTCTAGCTTTTCGTACCCCCGATCTAAGTACTGTAAACCTTGAATCGTTGACTTGCCCTCGGCGGCCAAGGCTGCAACAACGAGCCCTGCAGCAGCCCGCAGATCAGTTGCTACCACAGGGGCCCCAGATAGCATTGGCACACCATTGATAAAGGCATGGTTACCTTTGATTCGAATGTCTGCGCCCATCCGCTTGAATTCTTGGACATGCTGTAAGCGTTTTTCAAAAATTGTCTCTGTAATCACACTGCTGCCCTCGCTCAAGGTCAGCAACGACATGAACATGGGCTGCATGTCTGTGGGAAAACCCGGATAGAAGTAGGTTTCAATGTCTGTTCCTCTATAGGTTTGTCCCGGCACCACCCGTAATTGATTAGGTGTATCTGAAATCACTTCTACCCCAATCGCCTGAAGCTTAGAAATAACGGCCGTTAAGTGATCAGGCACTACTGGAGAGAGGCTAATTTCCGAACGAGTGATTGCCCCGGCAATTAAAAAGGTACCAGCCTCAATTCGATCGGGAATGATTGAGTAATCAGTACCATGCAACTGCGATACCCCAACAACCGTAATCGTGCTTGTTCCCGCCCCTTGAATCTGAGCTCCCATGGCCTGGCAGAAATTGGCCAGATCGACAATCTCAGGTTCTTGAGCGGCATTTTCAATGATTGTTTCCCCCTCGGCCAAGGTTGCCGCCATCATCAGGGTTTCTGTTGCCCCAACGCTGGGACAGTCGAGATAAATTCTTGCCCCTTGGAGTTTGCGAGCATAGGCCATGACAACGCCGTGTTCAAACTGAACATCAGCTCCCATTGCCTGGAGGCCACGGACGTGCAAATCAACGGGTCTTGCCCCAATTGCACAACCGCCAGGCAAGGGAACACGGGCAACCCCTAAACGAGCCAGCAGCGGACCAATGACAAAGAAGCTGGCGCGTAGCTGGCTCACTAATTGGTAGGGTGCTGTGGAATGACTAATGTGACTGGCATCTATCTCTAAAAGATCACCATCCTGCTTTAACTTTATTCCTAGGGCGGACAGTACCTTTCCCATACGAGTAATATCGACGAGGTTAGGAACATTGCGGAGACGGCAAGTTTCAGAGGAGAGCAATGCCCCAGCCATCAAAGCTAGAGCCGAATTTTTAGCACCGCTGATCTCAACATGTCCTTGTAGAGGAGTTCTACCCCAGATGTGGAGCACAGACTGGTTGGGCTGGAAAGATGAATTATTGTCTGTCGAGCTTAGAGAGGGAGTAATGTTCCTGTCCTCCTAGGACTGAATTCAGCAAGAAAAGCATAGTTTGGTTTTGATTCTACCGGAAGATTCTCGAAAACGAGAATTATTCTTCGATAGAGTTACTTAACGTATCTGGCTGTCCTTTTATACATATCTATTACACAGTAATGACGTTTGTACAGTAATGACGTTTACGACTTGGAGGTGGTTGACGGATAATAGAAATTGCTGGATGATTATAAACCTTGGGAATTACTACATTGAGCGGAACTGGCGGAATTGGTAGACGCGCTAGATTCAGGTTCTAGTGGCCGCAAGGCCTTCGGGGTTCAAGTCCCCGGTTCCGCATCTTCGATGGATTTGGGCTGCCATACTTCAGGGTAATCTCTGAATTGATGTTCTTTAAGTTTGGTACCGGCTCAGTGCTAACGAGCTTACAAAACTCTTTAATCAAGCAAATTCGCAAGCTGCATCATCCTAAGGGCCGGGCTGAACAACAGCTTTTTTTGCTCGAGGGCACTCACTTGCTCGAAGAAGCCTGCGCTCTCAAGTGGCCTTTAATGGCCGTCTGTTATACAGCCGAGTGGCAGCAAAAGCATGAACACTTATGGCAGCAAGTCTGCGCCCTGGCACAGCGCTGTGAATTGGTTAGCCCAAACCTACTAGCGGCGATCGCAACCACAACACAGCCAGATGGGGTCGTTGCCACTGCTTGCCGCCGGTTCTGTGCTTTTAACTTCACTAGCTTGGGATTGGTTCTAGAAACGATCCAGGATCCTGGCAACCTGGGCACGATTATTCGCACAGCAACTGCAGCCGGGGCTGAGGGATTACTCCTCAGTAGTGGCAGCGTGGATTTAGAGCATCCCAAGGTTCTGCGAGCCTCTGCCGGTCAGTGGTTTCGCTTGCCAATGGCGATGGTTCCTGAGCTCGACACTGAGCTACGCCGCTATCAAAAGCAGGGGATACAGCTAATCGCCACTCAGCCGGATGCTCCCTTAAGCTATTGGGAGCTAGACTTACGGCCTCCCAGCTTAATCTTGCTGGGGAATGAAGGTGCAGGACTGTCGGCTACTCTGAGCAGGATTGCTGATCGGTACGTCAAGATTCCCTTAAGCCGGGGTGTCGAGTCACTGAATGTGGCGATCGCGGCGGCCTTAATCCTCTATGAAGCCCAGCGCCAGCGAACCTTTAGAGTTTAGAGCATTAGTGCCGAGCAGAACGATGTTAAATACTTTGTGATTTGGTTGGAGATTTTAAGGATTCAGCGAACCTTTAGAGTTTAGAGCATTAGTGCCGAGCAGAACGATGTTAAATACTGTGTGATTGGGTTGGAGATTTTCAGGATTCTCCTATGGAGACGCTAGCTCCATAGGAGTAACGGCGCTCTTCATTTCGTCTACCTGCGGTGAAACGCCAAGAGTTGCTCTACCCTGCCCTTGAAAAATTACCGTAGATGGTAGTTTAAGTGGAGTTGACTGAAGCAATTTTATCCGGGACGCGATGAGAGTAGTTTTTTTTGGCACACCCCAGTTTGCTGTGCCCAGCTTGCAGCACCTGCTCACTCATCCCCAGTTTGATGTGCTAGGGGTTGTAACTCAGCCTGATAAGCGTCGCGGCCGAGGAAACCAAGTAACCCCCGGTGCAGTAAAATTAGTAGCCGCAGCAGCTAACCTACCAATTTGGCAGCCGCACAAGCTTAAAAACACTCCTGAAATACTGGCACAGCTTCGACAGCTTCAGGCAGATGCTTTTATCGTTGTCGCCTATGGTCAAATTCTGTCCCAGGAGGTTTTAGACCTGCCTCACTTAGGGTGTATCAACTGTCACGGTTCACTGTTACCAAAATATCGTGGCGCCGCTCCGATTCAGTGGTCCCTTTACCACGGCGAGCTTGAAACAGGGGTAACGACGATGCTGATGGATGCTGGTATGGATACAGGCCCCATGCTGCTTAAGTCCTATTACCCAATCCAGCTACTCGATCACTCTCAAGATGTCGCGGCAGCCCTTTCAGCTTTGGGCGCAAATTTATTGATTGAAACCTTGTTGAAGCTGCAACAGCGAGAGGTGCAGCCAATTCCCCAGGACTCATCCCAAGCCACCTATGCCGCTTTAATCCGCAAACAAGACTTTGAGTTGGACTGGTCCCGGACCGCAATTCAGTTTCACAACCAGGTACGCGGATTCTTCCCTAACTGCGTGACTCTGTTTCGCGGGGCTTCGTTGAAGATTATTGCGACTGCACCGCTAGGAGCTGATTACTGGTCTCACTTACCCCCTGAGATGCAGGCGCTAGCAGCAAATTGGCCTTCTCAGCTTTTCTCTAGTTCTGGTTCTCCCGGTGAAGTCCTAGGAATTGCTAAAGAATTAGGACCAATTGTGCAGACGGGGCAAGGAGCAATACTCTTGCGAGAAGTTCAACTGGCTGGAAAACGACGTCAGTCAGGCTGGGATTTTGCTAACGGGGTTCACTTAATGGGGGGCGAAGTTTTAGGAATGTAGCGAATCACCGGCTTGTTCTAGATTCTCAAAGAAGTAACAGCGATCGCAGGGGCCCGTTGGGTTAACCGCACAGCACAAAAGTTCGGAGCGAGCATTGAAGCGACAATTAATATTTCCCAATACCCACCGTCCATCGACTAAACTACGCTCTGCTGGACGTTGAGCTGGCTGGACATACACAGCAATCTTGGAGAGATGGTATTGCCCTGCTTTTAACTGATAACGATGACGACGTTCTAAGACCGTGTAAGTTTTGTTCTCAAAATCTAGGTAAGCACCCGGTTGGGGGCTCCAATCTAAGTAGACAGTTCCTAACGAATGCTGTGGGTGAGTTAAAAGTACCTCTGTGGGCAGGGAGCAATCCATAGGCAAGCGTGATGTTATCTACCTATGGTATCGCAGCCGTCTGTTAAACCCCTATCTGGAGAAGCAGCTCTGATTGGTAAAGGATGAGTCAAGAGTCTAATCAACAAACAGTTTAAAAAGGCTCAAAGACTGCTGGGAGGGAGCCCTGCACTAGGAGCAAGATTAAAAACTCCCTCTCCCTCATATAGATTTAACCAAGGTGGTTCTTGGGCACCAGGTTTAAGCAAGGCACAATAGATCTCTAGCTGCACCAACGACGCTTTAAACACGTACCGGCCTTTTATGAGGATTTTAGAATCCCGCTTATAATCTTTACAGGCTCTTCGTAGTCCGACACTATTCTTCGACCGTTCCAGAACCCTTACAGCCAAGAGATTAAATGAAGCCTCGAGTACTGGTCATTGAGGACGACCCAGCTATTTCAGAATTACTTGCCATGAATCTAGAAGCGGCTGGATATGATGTTAGCCGTTCAGCAGATGGCATTAAGGGGCAGGCTCTGGCTGTACAGCTATTACCCGACTTAATCATGCTAGATCTAATGCTGCCCAAGGTAGATGGGTTCACAATCTGCCAACGTCTACGTCGGGATGAACGTACGGTCAACATTCCCGTGTTAATGCTGACTGGGCTCAGTCAAACTAATAACAAGGTTGAGGGGTTCAATGCTGGGGCAGATGACTACCTGACGAAACCATTTGAAGTGGAGGAAATGTTAGTACGAGTGCGAGCCTTGCTTCGAAGAACGGATCGGATTCCTCAAGCTGCTAAGCACAGTGAAATTCTCAGCTATGGACCGTTGACGTTAGTACCTGAGCGGTTAGAAGTTGTATGGTTTAACCAGATCGTCAAACTAACGCACTTAGAGTTCGAACTCCTCCACTGTTTACTACAGCGCCATGGTCAGACTGTTTCTCCGAGCAAAATTCTCAGAGAAGTCTGGGGTTACGATCCCAACGACGATATTGAGACAATCCGAGTACATATTAGACATTTAAGAACGAAGCTGGAGCCTGACGCCCGTCATCCCCGCTACATTAAAACGGTTTACGGTGCAGGTTACTGTTTAGAGCTACCCAATCTTGCCCAAGCAGCTGATAAAACTCTACCCACTATTGCTAATAAGCATCCGAACCCCGCAAGTTCAGTTGTTGAAAATAGGGGACCTGCTGGCTCAACAGGCCACGATGATCTCAAACCACCTCATTAATTGGAAAACGATTAATGAGGTGAGTCGCTCGATAGGCATTTTGTCGAATTTCATTGGAGACGCAGGGAATATAAGGAACTTGAGATAAAAAATCAAGCGTTCGTCGCAAGATTCGGACAATGTCTCCCTCATCTAGACTAGTGCTGGCACAAAGGTCAAGCCACTCCACTCCCAAAGCCCATTGTTCTACCAACTCGACGAGCTCGTACTCTAGCCATAAAGGCAAAACCACGCTGTAGCGACGCTGAAGTTGAAAAAGCTGTCGGCGAGTAGAGCGTAGCCCAGCAAGAGCTGCTTCCACAGGTTTGGAGACAGAATTACGGGTGCCGCCATCTGAACGAGATACTTCGGTTACAAGGGCAGCACAGGCAGCCGCTAAATGATGGGGGTCTAGGTCATCAAGTTCCCCCGATGCCAGAGCCAGCCCTAACCATAGCTCATTATCGCCCCGTATAGCAGCAATCGCTAGCCCCAAGGTCGTGGGAGACAGGCCCTCAAGGGCCCCAAAGCTTTGTAAGATTTCGATGAGGTGGAGAAACTCCTCCCAGTGACGCTGAGACTGTTCATCAAGCTTGGCTTGGCGGTAATTGAGTTGCTCTTGTAAATAAGCAGCTCGTCGCTGTAGCTTGAGTAGTGCTGCCTGATTCTGCCACTGGTGGGCGGGATTGGCGGATAGCTGTGTTTCAATTACTTCCACTTGTTCCAGTTGGGCCAAAACTTCTGGCGCTGGATTCAGCTGAGGCTGAGGGATCTGTCGGGCAAATTCTAGGGTTGCGTCAGTACCCATGCGAGAGAGGCCAGGCTTTAGCAGCAGCTCTGTGGGAATCCCAAGGTCCTCTGCCCATTCCAGCCGCGGCAGTTCTGTGTGTAGACCCACAATTTCAGCAGTCGTGACCACATACCAGCGATTATCCTGCCCTAGACACACCAAGTAGGGAAATTGGCCAGGACCGGGTACCTTAGTGACTAAAACTGCAGGCAGGGGCGCGGCATACCGATTAGAACTTTCTTATTGGTTTGCTCTCTAGGCGGTAAGGTGGCCCTCAGGGCCGGGCGCTCCTTGCTTATTCTTCAGGCTGATGATTGTTCCTGGAAGTGAAAACGCAACAGCAAGAGCAAGCTCGTTCGCGCGAGCTTCGTCGGCTTGTTGCTGCAGTGTTCTGAGCAAACGGCGCTCTTCTTTAAGGCGCTCCCGTAGCTTTTGGTAGCTAGCTAGAGCTGCTAAATCAACCGACGCGAGTTGAGCTTGAATGAGTTAGCTCAGCGGTAAGGTCAGCAATCGCCTGCCGTTGAGGAGTTAGGAGAGAGTGGCAAGGTATTGACCAAAGCTACGCTCAACCAGTTCCTCGCTTCTGCCAGAGTATGGGTTTGCAAAAGATTAAGCACCATTCCATAACTTGGCGCAAACTGGCTTACCAAGGGATCAGCCTTGGCCGTGGCAAGGTAAGCTGCCTCCTTGACTCCTTCAAAAGGCGTTTGCTGTGTGACTACATATCCAAGTTGGTCCATCCTCCGACGTCCTGCTCGACCAGCCATTTGGAGAAACTCAGAAGGATTTAGTAGCCGATGACCACTATCGGTTCGCTTGGAAAGACTAGAGATAACGGTCGTGCGAGCTGGCATATTAATGCCAGCTGCCAATGTTTCTGTGGCAAACACTACCTTGATTAATCCCTGTTGAAATAATTCCTCAACCAGCCCCTTCCAAAGGGGTAAAAGACCAGCATGATGAGCTGCAATACCCCGATACAAAGGTTTAATTCCTCTGCTTTACCTACCTCTGGATGGCGTATGAGAAATTGATCAATTCTGTAACTTAAGTTGTTCCGCTTCTTGCTCGTTTAGGAGCTGAAGATGGCTGACCTCTGCGACAGCTTGATTACATCCCTGACGGCTGAAGATGAAGTAAATTGCCGGGAGCATATCTCGCTGCTGTAGCTGGCTGATGACGTAAGCTAAACCTGGGCTTTCTGGCCGCTTCTCGTGACGGCTTTTATTACCCGCCCACCACGCTTGCTTTGAGACTGGAGCCGGGGATTGATTGTGGTCTGATCCCGATTTAAGTGGAAATAACCCTTTGGGATTGCAGAAGTAAAATTGCAGGGGTACGGGTCGAAAGTCCGAGTGAATCAGGTCCGTCGGCCCATGGATACGGTTGATCCAGTCGGTAAGTTGATCGCTGTTGGCAACAGTCGCTGAAAGGGCAACGAGCTGAATTTCTGCTGACAGTAAATAATTGATTTTTCCCAAACTGTTCCCCGCTGACGGTCATTCATGTAGTGGCATTCATCTAAGACCACAGCCTCCACATCCCCTCAAAGAGGTCCCAACCTCACCAATGGGAGTGCCGTACAGCATGTTACGGAAAATCTCTCGTCGTCATCACCAGAACCGGCGCGTCTCGGTTAACTGAGATATCACCTGTGAGCAGACCTACTCGCTCTGCACCGAACCGCTGGCGGAAGTCCCGGAATTTTTGGTTTGACAGGCCTTCAGCGGTGTGGTGTAAAAGACTCGTCTTTTGGCTCAAAGCTCGGTAAATAGCATATTCACCAATTAAAGTCTTACCAGAACCCGTAGGAACACAAACAACAACTGAGTGGTTGGTTTCTAGGGCTGCGATCGCCAGCTTGCTGAAAGTCATCTAGTTTTAAAGGGGAAGAGTCGAGAAGTCAAGCTCAATCAAATCAGGGGAAACATTCACACACAGAAGTCTCAAAGAAGCACAACCTTGGGGTTGTTCTGGTTGTAAACTTATTCTAAACCAAGACGAATCTTAGCCTCTACCTGGGCACGTCTAACGGCGCTAGCGGCTTGTATCCAGTAACAAGCAATGGAAGCAGTCCGGCGATGTAGTCTAGAATTGGGCTTCCTGCATATTTAGGCATTAGCAACTAGCGCTTAAACGATAAGCTTTAATTTGCTAGTACTTCACCTTTAGTAGACGTTGGGCTGCATCAAGTAAAGCTTCTTCCAAGTAGGGCTTCTTAAAGTAACCCTTGGCTCCTAGTTGAATCGCCATCTGCCGATGCCGCTCAGCCCCTCGTGAGGTCAATATCACAATTGGTAAGTGATTCAGTAATGGATCTTGCTGAATCCTCGCCAACAATTCTAGACCATCCATTCTAGGCATTTCAATATCACAAAACACTAAATCACAGGGGAGCCCTGACTGAAGTTTCTCCCAAGCCTCCTGACCCTCACGAGCCTGCTCTACCCGATAACCAAGCTTATTAAAAGTTGTTGAGAGTATTTCCCGCACTGTAATTGAGTCATCCACAATCAAGACTAAAGGTTCCGTCTTCGGTGCCGGTTCTGTTGTCGCCCCATGGCTCTGCCAGCAGGTCGTGTCTGCCACTGCCAACTTTCCAGTTGCCAGATCAATTAGCTCTAACACGTCGGCGATTGGCATAATTCTGCCATCTCCCAGCACTGTCACCCCAGCTAAACCCACGGGTTTCGGGACCGGTCCTGGCAGTTGCTTAATCACAATCTCTTGCTCACCTAAAGCTTGGCCAACCTGAACCGCCAGGAAGTTACCTGCACCCCGCAGAATAACGACTGATATCAAGTTCTCATCTTGGTTGCCCGCGTATAAGTTACCTCGGCTAAGGCGACGGTTATGAGTGAGCAACTCGATAGGGACCGGAATGGCATGAGCAAGTTACGCCATTCAAGTACGGGGTTGCCTTCTGCGTCGAATTGAATCAAGTCTTCAGGAATATTCAGAACATCTTCAACACTGTCCAGCGGAAAGGCACCTGGCAGTGATTGTCAATGCAGAAAAGTGCCTTGGCAATACTGAGCGTCAGCGGTAAGCGAATCGTAAATGTTGTTCCCTTACCTAGGGTTGAATCGGTACTAATGGCACCGCGGATCTCATCCAAACTCGTTCGCACGACGTCCAGACCAACCCCTCGGCCAGCTAAATCATCTGCCTGGTCCTTCGTACTGAAACCGGAAAGAAATAACAAATTGTAAATCTGGGTTGGAGATAAGCTGTCAGCTACCTTGGGGGAAACCAAGCCCTTCTCAATAGCCTTCGCTTTGACTCGTTCTGGATCAATGCCGGCTCCATCGTCAGACACTGAAATAATAGTTTGATTACCTTGATAGCAGGCTTGAACTTTAATCTGGCCTGCTAGGGGTTTTCCTAGTAATTGACGAACCTCAGGAAGTTCAATCCCATGGGTCAACGTATTATTCACCAAGTGAGTTATGGGATCGTAAAGCCGTTCCAATATCCCTTTGTCAATTAGTATTTCGCCACCTTCAATTTCCAGGTTGGTACGTTTGCCGCACTTGAGCGCTATATCCCGGGCTGCACGAGGCAATCGCTCAGCAATTTGAGCGAAAGGGACCATCCGTGATTGAGTTAGCCCTGCTTGTAATTGGGTCGTCGCCTGTCGAAACATTCGGGCAACTTGGTCGGATTCATCAACTGTAAATTCAATGTCAGAGGCTGCCTCTCGGAGGCGAACAATTCGTTCAATAACTTCTTGAAAAAGTGTATGGAAGCTAGTAAAGCGGTCCATTTCCAGCGCCTCAAACCGGGTACCCGTTGAGGGCTCAGTTTGAGGCGCTGCAGTTCTAGAGCTGTCTAGGGAACTGACATACTGAGCATACTGAGGAGGTTGGTAGGGATAGGAGGCTGAGAGTAAGGAACTTCCAAGCAGCGATCGCTCGTAAAGATCCTGCATCTGTTGACTGACGTTGTTCAATTGCTGAGCTTGGTACAGCAATTTGTCTAAAGACTCTCGCAATCGCTCTTGATTTTGTTCCAAGCTATTACGGTCGACTACCAGTTCTTCAACGAGGTTGCCAAGGTAGTCCAGTTGTTTAACGGAAACACGCAGGGTTTGCTCACCAGAGTTCCCGCTTGCTCTGCGGCTAATCTGAGGTTTAGGCTGAGCTGTCTTGTCTTCCTTCTGCACCCTAGCAGGCTCCCCTGTTTCAGTTTCTGCATCAGGATCAGGGAATTTCTGAGGAGTAGCCAGTAGAGCCGGCGATGGGGCCTCACCTAGATTTACTTCTGCTAATAGTGCTTCTAGCTCCGCAGAATAAGAGTTATTAATACTCCCTTCCGGAACTTTGCCCAAGGTTTGTTCTAAGGGCAACATTTCGACAGCAGGATCGGCTCCTTGGGAATATTCACTGTTCAATGGAGCTAGCTCGAAAGAAAAATTTGCTAAGCCATCGATTTCTAGTTCACCCGGAAATTCATCTGAAGAAGTACCTTTAAATACTTCATCTAGTTCATCCTTTATCGTGGATGGTGCCAAGCTTAGGAACTGATCGAGCGAGTCCTCAAACGAAACCCTCTCATTTAAAGGGTCTGCAGGTGCTTCCCCCGCCAAAAAAATTTGGGCTATTAGGTCTACTTCCTGACTGGGTGAAGGGGTTAGATTTCTAGTGAAGGGTACTCCCGGTTCTTCCCCACTTACATCTAAATTCTGTAGGCCGTCTAACTCTAGAGTATCGGTGGAATCTCCCTCACTCGTTTGGCTCAGTAGTGTAGCTAAATGAGACCTGAGTTCCGCCGAAACAACCTCAACTGTTTTTGTAGCATTAGCCGCGACTTTATCCGTCAGACCAAATGGGCTTTGAATCTCCTCCAAAAGCTCCTGCAAAGTGTCAAAACCCAAAAAAAATAAAGATTCTAGCTTTTGATCAACCCTAACTGGATGTTCCTTGAGTATCTTAAAGTAGTCTTCTAAAGCATGGGCTATCTGCTGGATGCTATCAATTCCCAGCATCGCTGCTCCTCCTTTGATAGAATGAGTTGCTCGGAAGACCTCACCCAGCATCTCGGGCTCTTCAATCATCTTTTGCAAACTTAGCAAGCCCTGCTCAATAGTATTGAGGTGTTCCTTTACCCCTTCAATGAAGTAACCCATAATTCGCTGTTGTTCCGGCTGCATAGCAGTCCCCCCTAGAATGCTTTTTTGCTTATATCGACGTCTACAGCGGTTCAAATGACGGTACAACACTCACAAGCCGCAGAATGTGGCTATTCAAGAAGGTTTTGCATTTGATCTTGTACTTTATGTAGTGAGAACCGCTATAAATAACAGGAGTTAAGTAAGATTGGCATCAAGCCCCAGATTTTTGAGAGAACCTATGCCCTGACTGAAGGTAAGCTCACAGGCTAATGTAGAAAACTCTTTGTCGCTCTCAGGAACCAACCTCTGTTCTCTCTAGTTTGAATCGCTCAACTGATGCTTGAAGATCTTGAGCCACTTGAACCAGACGTAGCAGGGAACCCGAGACTCTATGTGCTTCCTGGGAAGTCCTCTGAGCAGTTAACTCGGCAGCTTGCACGACTTGAGCCATTGCTCGCGAGCTGTCTGTCTGCTCCACTATCACAGAGGTTATGGAACCAACAAGCTCATCAATCTGTTGAGAAACCTGAATAATATCTTCAAGAGATTGTTTAGTCTGTTCTGCAAGTCGGGTTCCCTCGATTACCTGCTGAGTTCCTTCTGCCATTGCGGTCATTACCTGGCTGGTCTCACCCTGAATCTGCAGGACGATTTGCTCAATTGCTTTCGACGCCTTAGCTGAGCGGTTAGCAAGCTGGCGCACCTCGTCGGCTACTACTGCAAAACCGCGACCTGCGTCCCCGGCACGGGCAGCTTCAATACTCGCGTTAAGAGCTAACAGGTTCGTCCGA
The DNA here is from genome assembly GCA_030447595.1 of Thermosynechococcaceae cyanobacterium YX3bin19. Taxonomy (GTDB): domain Bacteria; phylum Cyanobacteriota; class Cyanobacteriia; order Thermosynechococcales; family Thermosynechococcaceae; genus JAUJON01. Next base: position 24,804 of record JAUJON010000001.1, on the reverse strand, counting down.
GAGGCTATCTGGGAGATTAATCCAATAATTTTGTTGATCTCTTGAGTGGATTCTGCCAATCGCTTTACCTTTCGAGTTGTTTCTGCAACCGTTCCTCGAATCTGTAAGATACCTGCAACTGTGCGTTGTATCGACTCACCTCCTTTAAGCGCAGTTGCAGAAGCGTATTGAGCTACTTTATTTGCTTCTCTAGCATTTTCGGCAACTCGTTGAATTGAGTCAGCCAACGTCTGAACCGAATTCAGGGTTACAACCAACTCTTCTGCTTGCTCGAGAGCGCCAGCAGACAGGTCACGCGCAAAGATGTCATTTTCAGTTGCTTCCTGACTCACTTGCCGCGCTGCCATCTTTACCTGCTGCACAAGTTTTTGCAGGTTCTGAATGGTCAGGTTAAATGAATCTGCTACCGCTCCCAGCACATCAGCGGTTGCTTCGGCTTGTACCGTCAGGTCGCCGCGAGCTGCACCTTCTACATCATCCAGCAGCCGCATTACTTGCCGCTGTAAATCTTCCTTTGCCTTTTCTTGCTCTTCTGCTCTTCGTTGAGCCTCGCGAGTTGTTGTGTAAAGGGTCTGGGTCATTTGGTTGAAGCTATTCGCGAGGCTCCCCAGTTCATCTTCAGAGTCTACCCTCGCTTTAGCGTCTAGGTTGCCAAGAGCAACTGCATCACATTGAGCTTGAAGATCAGCAGCAGTACGCTGAAGTTGTTTAGCCGTGATTTGTCCCAGGACAAGTGTTATACCGCCACCCGCAATTCCGGCAGCGATCGCGGTTAGACCTGTTTTGCTCAGTTGAGAGAAGACTACATTCTCTTGCCGAGGAGGAGAGTCAGGAGAAAATTGGCTGACAGTAACAACTGTCAAGGCTGAAACTACTCCAGTCAAACCAGCTATGAGCAGTTGTTTAGTTCCTAGGGAGGTGTGGTTGAAAGAGGCCAGTAATCCTCGATTAACTATCGGTGTAGGGTTGATGGGAGGGCTTTTAGTTGGCGGCGTAAAATCTTGCCGCTGGCTTAAGACTCCATCTTGGGCTATTGAGCCACCATTGCTACTAAAGTTTGTTGACGGATTTGTATCCTCTAAAGACGGTGGTTGCTGAGCAGGAGCAGACTCTTGCTCAAAGCCCGAGTCCCCAGAAAAGTTTTCGTCAAAGGTAAAGCTAGGTGGCTCGCCTAAGTCATTTGAGAAGCTAAGGATATTCTGAGTATCAATTGCTTCATTCAGTGGGTCAGAGTTGGGGCCGGTGTAAATGAGGGTTTCTGCATGCTCATTTTCAAGGCCACTACCACTCAAGCCCTGTTCAAATTCATTAAAATCCGGCGGTAGATCTGCGGCTTCACAGTTTTGTTGATGATTAACCTCTTCAGCTTGGGGGGACGGGTTCGCTGTATTCTCTGAACTTAGCGCCTCAGAGGATGCTTCGGTTGACCAAAGAGGGATATCTGGATCATCGGGTTGAGCAACCAGTTCTGGGTTAGTTCGTAATAATTCAAGACTTTCTGGGGAAGTTGAACTATCTTGAGGAGTTACCTCTTCTATGGATAAAGCTGTCTCAGCTTCGAAACCAAACGGGCCTGTTCGACGTTGCTCATAGTCTCTAGAAACTGGTTCAATCGCAAACGGATTAAATTCAAGATGGGGCGACACCTCTTGCTCTGGGAATGAGACATTAGGCCCATTGCTAAAAGGGTCTATCAATTCTGGTTCATTCTTGGAGCGGTTTTGCTCTTCAACATCAAACTCGCTTAGATTATTTGAATGGGGGTTGCCGAAGTCGGAGCCTACTGTCTCCTCTATTTCTATGGCGTAGGAACCAGTAGCAATATGGGTTTCTTCTGAACTAGCTACTGGCTGCTGCGTATTCTCAACTTCTTGAGAAGCGCTAAATTGTTCGGTATTTACCAAACTATTGTTGGCACACTCAAGCAACTCAGGATCTGAGGTTAATCCTAAAACCATTTGATATTGTTCACGGGCAATATCGTAATGTTGTAGGCAATAGTAGACGTGACCACGTAAAAGCCGGAGGTTAGGATCATTGGGATAACTTTCAACGAGTTGATCAGTAATAGCCGCAGCTTCCTGATAGCCTCCTTTTACGTAGGCGCTAACGGCTTGCTGGTACTCTTGGGCGTATTGAGTGCTCGATGCCATCTTCCTGCTCCTCCCCTGCATTTATTCTGTTTCTTCACTAGAAGTTGTATTTTTATCAACCAATTCCGAAGAATAATGATTGATAAAACAATTGGCTGCTGCTTTCTAATCTGCTTATGCTGCCCACCGTGCCGAGCGCAGTACGGTTATTGGATCAAGTAGATGAAGCGATCGGTTAGCTGCCTCATCTACCAGCCATTCACCTTTTAGAAATGCAGCCATATTATCTAATGGGTTTTTAGAAGGTTGAACTTTATCGACCTTAAGCCAATCCATGCCAACAATTCGCTCAATAGCCAGCCCGACAATAACTTCCTGGTCTTCAACAATAATGATTGGAATTTCTGAGCAATCTGTATTTAACGGTTCTGAACCACCTAAAAACTGACCTAAATCAGCAACCCAAGCGGCTCGTCCTCGGAAATTGAGGGTTCCTAATAGTAAAGGGGATGTATTCGGAATTGGTGTAATGTGATCTGGAGAGGAAGATAATACTTCCCGAATGTCAATTGCAGGCACAGCCAGCTCGTGGCCCGAATTTACATAGAAGCGAAGGTGTAATTCTCCTTCTGGGCTTTGCAATTCCTCAGATTCTAAATTTTTATCTTGCCGTTCCTGTGTTACAAAACTTGGATTACTCACCATTGCAACCTAACTTCTTAGTCAGCTGTTTGAAAGTCTCGACCAGCTTTTTGAGTTATCAAGGCTCCATGACAAAGAGTGGTGTCTTGATAACTATGCTGGCTTAGGATGCCCTTTAGCGACTTACAAATTGCAACACCAGTATCAATAAACAACACGAAAACTTTTTTGGGCCTCTGCTTACCTAAAAGTCTCGCTGAATTCTTAATTGGTCGTGTTTTAGGCCTAGGAATTGAGTCTAGACTGCTCGCCCAAACCCAAGATGATTAGTGAATAGCTCGATTACAACTTTATGCAGTCAGGCAGACTTGGAAAAGTAGACCGTCTTTCGAGCTGATCGCTTGATGCGAGTGCGTAGAGTTAGATGCTTACCCTCAATCTTTCTTTTATAGCAGTCCTAACTCAGTTGAGAGAAACAGCCATAGGTACAAAGCTTGGGAAAGTTAAAGATTTGACGGTGAGTGACAAATGCAAATAGGAACTTAACGGCATTAAACGATTCACACAAGGGGTAGTACTCGAATGAATCGCTTTGCCTGCAACCAAACATCTTCAATCGGATTCTGCTTGGGGTCATTGGCAGCAAACGAATGCAAGTGATTTTCCAGTTCGACTCGTCGAGTCCTTGATTGACTGATTTCTCATACTCTTTCACCGCCTGAGAACGATGGTAGGTGGCTCCCATCCCAAATCACGGCAATGCGGCGACAGGAACATTGGCTCAGCAGGTACTTGAGAAAGGCAATCGTTCCCCGGAATTGCCGGTTTCCGCCGCTCGAATCAAACACCAGACTTCTTGCATGAATCAGGCACGTAGCCTCAACTCGAAGTTGACGATCGCGGCAATGAGATTGAGTCGTAGCCCAAAACCGCCTGCGTCGATTGCGATAGCGCTCTGCTAAGATGCGAAAAATCTTCAGGCGACGAATGCTATGCTCGACTCTCACCCGTAGACGAGCCAGCAGACGATTATGCTGTCGTTCCGACTCAGGCAACTCTGCTTTACGAGGCTTTTTCGTTGGGGGCACAACCGTGAGCATGACGTTTTGCGATGCCTTGATAGCCCTTGTCAGCCAAACACAACTGCTCACCTAGCAGTGGCACCGGATGCTGCTTGAAGAGGCGAAAATCATGACAGCGTCCTTTGCCAAAGCTGTAGACAGAATTTGTCCACTGGCTTGATCCACTACGAGTTGGGCTTTCAAGGTATGGCCTTTGTCTTGCCACTGTAGAAGGCTCGTTGTTTTTTTTGGGACGTTCAATTGGCGTTTCGCTTCCGTCGACAATAACCACCCACTCATAGGCATGCCGATAGACTCGTTGTTTGCCAGTGTTTAAACCCGATTGCAGCAGTTTTCCACCTTCTGGACAATCCGGCAAACACTGACTCACTGATGCCCCAGCTCTGGGCAATGTGAAATTGGGTACGATATTCTCGCCAGTACTCTAAAGCCACAAGCAGTTGGTCTTCGACGCTCAATTTACACTGTCCGCCCCGTTTGCCCTGGCGGTTCAGCTGTGGGCGCAACACACTCACCATCTTGAAAAAGGTCTCGCGGTGCACCCCACAGTATCGCTTAAAGGCACTCGGTCTTAACTGCTGCAATTGTTCGTAGGTCATCGGTTATATCTCACTCTGACCTACTTGTGACATCTCCTACCTGATTCGTGCAAGAGTTCTACTGTTGAGTGTAAACATTCACTGCCCCATAGTAAGTCTGTTTGCTACGTTCATTGCTGATGGGAAGCTCGATGCGCTCAGCGGTTTTGCCCCACACATACCCACACAAAGTCTCCCCACAACAGATGGCATTCATCCTCGAAGACAACGGCCAACTCTCCTGAAACAATCTGGCGATGCGCCTCCAACCAGGCGGTAATCTCCTGTTTTTTTCTCTACCAACTCTGGGTCTGCCTTCGGATTGCGCTTTTGCGTTTTCTTCCAGCTAATGCCTGCTTGCTCAAACAGTGTGTAGTAACTTTGCTTAGAGTCAAACACAACCTCATACTCCGCGGCGATGTACCCTTGCAGTTCGGCGAGATTCCAGTAACTCTTGCGCTTCAACCAGGCGATTACTGCCTGGCGCTGCTCAGGCTTTAGATACCCGAGCGACCCTAGATAGCCCAGTTTCAACCCAGATACTCCAAGCTGTTCGTAACGCCCCGTCCATTTGCTAATGAAGCCGGAACTGACCCCTAAACTCTCGCCAATCTCTCGATGTTTGTAGCCCTTGAGAAACATCTGCACTGCGATGGCTCGCTTGAGTTCACGAGCATCTGGGTTGGAGTGAATGAATTCATGAAGGTCGTCTAGCATCGTCCTATTCTCTAGATCGTTGTCATCCCTTCTAGTTTCTCACTAATGACTTGGGATTGCTATAAGTGTTGTTTTGCTAGCAACAGGTTATTCCTGCTCCAAGTAGCGCTGGTAAATGCCCTATCTTGTGGATAAATCCCCACATCTAGAACATAATCAACTTCGCTAATAAACATTACCTGGATGTATTTCTACCGGTTATAGAGTGAGGATCTCAACCCCCTCCTCCGTCACGGCTAGGGTATGTTCAAACTGAGCGGAAAGTTTACGATCCTTGGTAACAGCCGTCCACTTGTCTGCCAAGACCTTTACCTCCCAGGTTCCCTCATTGATCATCGGTTCGATGGTGAATACCATCCCTGGCCTGAGGCGCAGCCCTTTACCGCGCTTACCGTAGTGGGGCACTTGAGGTGGGGTATGGAAATCGCGACCTACACCATGCCCGACAAAGTCCTGCACTACCGAGAAGCCCTGGGCTTCCGCATACTCCTGAATCGCTGCGCCAATGTCGCCAATTCGGGCTCCTGGCTTTACTTCCGCAATGCCCCTGCTCAAGCATTCTTTGGTGACCTCAACAAGCTTTTTCGCCGTTGGGGAAGGCTGACCGACAAAAAAGGTTTTCGAGGTATCCCCGTAATACCCATTGACAATCGGCGTCACATCAATGTTGATAATATCGCCATCTTTAAGGACCTGCTTGGCACTGGGAATTCCGTGGCAGACTACCTCATTCACGCTGGTGCAGATTGATTTTGGAAAACCGTGGTAGCCAAGGGGGGCACTCTTGGCTCCGTACTCTTGAGTCCAGCGCTCCACTTGGTCATTCAGTTCTAGGGTGCTGACCCCCGGCTTAACTAAGGGTTCCAGTCGCTGGAGCAGCTCCGCAGCAAAGCGCCCCGCCTGACGCATCTTATCTAACTCTCTGTGGGATAAAAGAACAATCGTTTCCTGGCCCATGATATTTCCTTTACTGCCCCAAGTTGATAAGTTCTGCCTCAAGTGATCCAATGTACCGGATGCTAGAACCTGGCGGAGCTTTCCTTTGCAGTCTAGCCGTTTTTGTCAAACCGCCGTTGAATTTTCTTTAGGGTTTGATAGAACTCCGGCAGACGACTGTACAGCGCTGCGGCTTTTAGCCACATCTTGTGAGGAATTGCCGGGTAGCCAGAAACCGTCTGACCAGACTCGACGTCGCTGACTACGCCTGCCTTTGCTGAGATCGTCACTTGGTTGCCAACCTTGACCTGATTGTTAACCCCTGCCTGACCAGCCAAAATCACGTTATTACCTACCTTGACCCCACCGGCTAGGCCCACTTGCGCCGCGATCGCGCAGTGGCGACCGATTTGGCAGCCATGCCCAATCTGCACTAGGTTATCAATTTTTGTACCAGCGGCAACTCGCGTTTCTCCGACAGCTGGGCGGTCAATCGTGGTATTGCAGCCAATCTCAACCCCGTCTTCTAGAACCGTATAACCAGACTGCTGCATCTTCAGCCAGCCTTCACGGGTGGGGACAAAACCAAAGCCCTCAGCCCCAACGATTGCGCCACTATGAACGACACAATCACGGCCAACTTGGGTTCGCTCGTGAATCACACAGTTGGCATGGAGAATTGTGCGATCGCCAATCTGAACACCCGGATAAATCACCCCATTGGCATGAATGCAGACGGCATTCCCAATCTGGGCTCCTGCGGCAACCATAACGTGAGGACCGATAAATACCTGTTCACCTATCCGGGCCGTCGGCTCAATCACTGCAGTCGAGTGGATGCTCGGTTGGGGTCGCCAGGGTTCATAAAACAGCGCGAGCGCCTGGGCAAAGAGTAGCCGGGGCTGGGTAGTGGCAATCCAGGCAATGCCCTGCGACTGCGCTTGGGCCTGCAAGCTGCTGTTATCCGGTAGAATCAGCGCACTGGCTTTAGTTTGAGTGACGCCCTTAGCATAGCGGCTCTCCACAAAGCTCAGCATGCCTGCTGCTGCCTGGTCTAACGCCGCGACGCCAATAATCTCAGGGTTGAGCGGTGGCTCGGCTGATGGCAGTGAGTCCAGCGAGCTATAGTTCGTAGCAGAGCCAAGGTGTTGGACTAAGTCACTAAACTTCATGACGTAGGGCAACCAGGGGTTATAGCACTTCCATGTCTTGAATCAACCACTTTCCATCCTGCCGCACGAGGCTATAGCGGACCCGGTAGGTGTCGGTGTAAGAAGGTCCTGATCGGGGTTGGCCCTGCTCAAAGAAGTTGGCGGTTTCGTTCAGCGTTACCTCTGCTTGGACTTGATTGGGATTGACGACTTGAAGCGCATTAATATTCAGGCGATTCAGGTTGTACTCCCAATAGGAATTGCTTGCCTTTGCAGCTTGCGCCCGGTTTTTCCACGTCGCTAAAGCGGGTCCGGTTAAAACTTGGGCCAATTGCTTGGTGGTGCGTTGTGGGCCAAGGGCGGCTGCTTTCGTTAACTGCCAGGACTGAATCAACTGCCGGACGCCCTCCTGATTGAGGGTTGAATTACCGGCAGCAGCCTGGGTCTGGCTGGGTGTGCTGGGGCTAGGCGTTGGTAAAGGGGATTGCTGCACCCTAGGAGGTTGGACTCCAGATTCAGACGGCCCTGGCGATCGTAGTTCGTGCAGCGCATAGGCGATCGCAGCGGCTGCCGTACCTACTAGCAGTAAGCTGAACAGGATTAACCCCATTTGAACTTGACCTCGTTGCCGACCGAATATTAGCGGTCTTGTGCGGCGAGCCGAGCGAGCCGGTTTACGGATTCGAGGGCGATTAGCAACTCTACCTTTGCGAGGGTTAGGCATTGCCCATCCCTGGGAGGAACCGCCAGAATGAGTGGAACTCACAGTACTCACAGTGCTAGTAGCAGGCACAATTGCTGCCGTGAGCTGCCTTTGGGTACCCGTATGAACCTGAGAGGATGCAGTCAAAACCTGCCGCCTAGGATGCGTTCGTCCTTCGCTATCAAGGGTCCCTAGGGCAGTCCCTTGAGATGCCCCAATCCTTGATGCCTCCACTGCCGATGCTGGCTGGAATGACGATCTAGATAAATGGGCGGAAGCTACCCCGGCCTTGGCAGGCCCAGCGTCTATTGCCGGGGTTATTTCTACCAGCAACTTTTCTAGGTAGGCCTGAACTTGCTCATCAGCAAAGTAGCCTTTTAGGTTAACTTTTTGGTCAGCCAAGTCACGGAAATGGGGAAAAACTTCCTCCTGCAGCCAGCGCTCGGTATACAGATACAAACCGGGGATCAGATCCGGTGAATCTGCGGAATATTCCCGAATGAAAGCCAGGGATTCATATTCGTGGCTAAGCTCTAGGGTTTGATTGGCTGTTTCTGTTTGGCCCAGCAGTAAGGCACAAACTGCCTGCTCCAGATACACTTCTTGATGGGCACTCAAGCGCATCAACATGGCTTTAGCCCGGTGAATCAACGCAGGCTGTTTCTGCACATAGCCTTGGGCAACTAGGGCATAAACTGCTAGGTAAGTTGCAACTGCCGAAGGTCGGCCAGCTTCCTGTTCAAAAAGTTCCTGCTGTTCAGTGATGCTTAGATAACTTCGGAGCTGTTGGATAAACCGCAAAAATTCATTGATGCTGAGACCGGAATGATCATTGCCGGTTCCATCAATACCACCCCGGTCTTCTAGCATGTCCTGTAGCAGCGATAGTCCCTGACTCCGTTCTACCGAGTGGTTTTCTGAGATCAGTAACTCCAAGACGCGGTAGGGGCGAAGCTTATAGAGGTCGGTGCGGATCTCACTTTGAATGTCAGAAAATAGGCCTTCCCGCAGCAGTAGTTCCAATCCCGCTTGCAGAGACTGGGCCGCCTTCTCGTGCTGCCCTTGCTGCCAGTGCTCCCGTCCCAACTCCAGGTTAGCTAAGGCGACAGTCAAGACAATGTCTGCCTCGGATAAGACGCTACCTAGGCGGTGATGCTTCAGGTCTAAGATCCCACTTCTCAGATAAGGAGTGCCCAACTGCAGGACAAGTTCATATTCGCCTAGTTCCTGCAAGAGCAATAAAGCCCCGGTCAACTGGCGATCGGGAATCTCAATCCCGCTGGTTTTAGGGCTGCTTTCCGGTGACGGAACCTCGCTATCTGCTGGGTCAGGAGTTTGAGCTTGGGAGTTGAATGGGTAAGTTTTCGCTAGAAATTCTGCATCATAAAGGCGTCGCTGCTCTGAGTCAGAGAGAACGGTGTAAGCTGTTTCCAACAATTCCTTGCGTACGGCAATTGCGGCCTGGGAATAGTGGTATCGCGGCAGTTGTTGAGCCCGGTCCTCGTAAGCCAGCTGCAACTGTTCGGGGGTAGCGTGAATTGGAACACCGAGAGTCCGGTAATAATCGAGGGGAACTTGCACCATCCACGTCCTCGGTAGCAACTAGACAAACCTTAACAAGCCGGGAGCTTGTACCAGCAAGGTAGGGTGCCAATATAATAACCTGCTGCTGAAAAGCATGGTGAATTAAGCAACAGAAAATGAATTTACTGACTCTGCAGAAACCTGAAAATTCTGCAAAACAATGCTGCCAGAGCCTTTCTCAGCTTGCATGAGTTTGATTTAGCTTCTCTAAAAAGGGGTATTTTACAGAGGGGTCTCCGATGCACTCAAGAATGAGCTAAAGTGCAAGTTGGATGATTCCTCAACCGATACATTGCCTATGCAAAGCACACAAATTGGCCCCGAAGGGCTTAAGCTCAAACTATACAGCTCTGTTTGTTTTTCTCGATACTCTTTACTCGCAAACCCTCAGACTATTCTGGAAAACAGGCAGTTTAACGATATCACTGCAGGGGCATAACGTAATCAATGGTCCAGGAACGAATTCTACCCACCTTTGAGGCTGACTCCGCCACAATCACCCGCGAAGAAGGTTTAATGCTCTTTAAGGACATGGTCTTGGGGCGCTCGTTTGAAGACAAGTGCGCTGAGATGTACTATCGCGGCAAGATGTTTGGATTTGTCCATCTTTACAATGGTCAAGAGGCAGTTTCCACGGGGGTGATTAAAGCCATGCGCCCAGATGAGGACTATGTCTGTAGTACTTACCGGGACCATGTCCACGCCCTGAGTGCAGGCGTCCCCCCGCGGGAGGTTATGGCCGAATTGTTTGGCAAAGCAACGGGCTGTAGTAAGGGGCGAGGCGGGTCTATGCATTTATTCTCTGCCGAGCATAACCTGCTGGGTGGTTTTGCCTTTGTTGCCGAGGGGATTCCAATTGCTACCGGTGCTGCGCTGCAAACCAAGTACCGTAAAGAAGTTTTAGGTGAAGAAACGGCTGATCAGGTAACCGCCTGCTTTATCGGAGACGGAGCTACTAACAATGGCCAGTTCTTTGAATGCTTGAACATGGCTGCGCTTTGGAACCTGCCCATTGTCTTTGTTGTAGAAAACAATAAGTGGGCTATCGGTATGGCTCACCAGCGGGCAACTTCTCAAGCCGAGATTTATCGCAAAGCTAGTGTTTTTGGTATGCCGGGCGTCGAGGTCGATGGTATGGATGTGCTGGCTGTCCGAGCGGTAGCCCAAACTGCGATCGCCCGGGCTCGCGCGGGCGAAGGCCCAACCTTGATTGAAGCGCTCACCTACCGCTTCCGAGGGCATTCCCTAGCTGACCCAGATGAATTGCGCTCAAAGTCTGAGAAGGAAGAATGGCTAACCCGCGACCCGATCAAGAAGCTTACCGCCTACCTGACGGAGCAGAACTTGGCAGCCCATGACGAGTTGAAAGAGATTCAGCAGCAGATTCAAAACGCGATTAATGATGCTGTGCAGTTTGCTCAAGATAGCCCTGAACCTGATCCTGGCGACCTTTATCGCTATGTTTTTGCGGAAGATGAGTGATCGTTTTCACACTGATTAACATCACAGCCTTCAGGATTGTGGGTTGAGAATAGTTTCAAGCTAAGCCAGCAATAACGGTTTCCATCCTTAGCTGATACTGCTAGGGGGGCTTGGGATAGCCGTATTTAGCTACTATTGCTACCTGTAGCAGAATTCAATCTGCAGCGATCCTGTTAAAAGTTGCCAATAAGGCTAGTTTTATCTGTCGTACGAAGAAACTGGCAAAAGCTGCTGGCCCGTGCCTGGAAAAGCTTACGGCTTAACGCCGTATTGAAAACTAGCTGTACCAGGTTGTTTATCTTAACGCAAACTCTCCTATCTCCTAGTGCCTAATTTGCTCTCTTGGCAGCAGAGACATTACTTTGCTAATTACGGAATCTAACTCTGAATATCTTGAGAAATTAAGCGTATCGCTGCTGATAGCCCTTATTGGAGTTAGAACATTTCCTGACAAAGAATTACGAGTCTTGATGCAAGTTTAAAGGCATTAAAAGAAAACTAAAAATGGCTGTAAGTAACCTGGCCTAAGCCTAAAAATATAGGTGCTTCAACGCCAACTACTGGTTTAAAGAGCAGCTAAACAACCAGGGATTCTATAAAAATTGCTAAACTAAAGTTACTAAACTTAAAGTCTCAATTATTTTTCTCCTAAAGTTTTTGTTTTAACTTTCTATGCATTTTCCGTTGAGTCGTGTCTCCATTTTTATTGATGGAAATAATATGTTCTATGCTCAACAAAAGAATGGCTGGTTCTTTGACCCGCGACGAGTACTAGAATATTTTACCAGCCAGCCAGGAACCATGCTAGTCAATGCTTTCTGGTATACCGGCTTGAAAGATCCTCAAGATCAACGGGGTTTTAGAGATGCTCTAATTACTCTGGGTTACACAGTCCGAACTAAGATTTTGAAGGAATATTATGATGACAATTCTGGCCGCTTATCCCAGAAAGCAAACTTAGATATTGAAATTGTTGTAGTCATGTTTAATAACGTTGAACAGTATGACCGGGTGATCTTTTTTAGCGGTGACGGTGATTTTGACCGAGCAGTTGAATTATTGCGTTCTAAGAATACTCATATCACTGTAGTTTCCACCGAAGGAATGATTGCGCGAGAACTCCGTAATGCTACTGATCGCTACATTGATCTGAACCTGATCCGGGACCAAATCGAGAAAGTTGATTTCTCAGCATGACTCCAGGTGCTGGAACAATCCATCAGTAGTCTGGCAAAGGTCTGGGAAAGTTTTGCCCTAAGCAGTTCACCTGCAGAAACAGATAGGTAAGATAGAGCAATATTGTTGCAGTGCTATGCCAGCCCACCTCTGCTATGAATACTCAGACTCAGCCAGACCGAATTATTATTTTCGACACCACGCTTCGAGACGGTGAACAATCACCTGGGGCAACACTGAATGTTGATGAGAAACTGATGATCGCTCGGCAACTGGCTCGGCTGGGAGTTGACGTGATTGAGGCTGGGTTTGCCTTTGCCAGTCCAGGTGACTTTGAGGCTGTGCAAAAGATTGCCCAGACTGTAGGAATAGAATCGGGGCCAGTCATTTGTAGTTTAGCTAGAGCTATCCGCCAAGACATCAAAGCGGCGGCAGAAGCATTAAAGCCGGCAGCCCATGCCCGGATTCATACCTTTATCTCCACCTCAGATATTCACCTGCAGTATCAGTTGAAAAAATCTCGTGGAGAAGTACTGGCAATTGCAGAGGACATGGTGGCCTATGCTAAGTCCTTCATGCCAGACGTGGAGTTTTCCCCCATGGATGCAGGGCGCTCCGAGCTAGAGTTCCTCTACCAAGTGTTAGAACGAGCTATTGCTGCTGGAGCCACAACCATCAACATTCCCGACACTGTTGGCTACACCACACCCAGCGAGTTTGGAGACTTGATCCGGGGCATTCGGGAAAATGTGCCCAATATCTCTAACGCCGTTCTCTCCGTCCACGGCCACAACGACTTAGGCTTGGCTGTTGCGAATTTCCTAGAGGCCGTGAAAAATGGGGCCCGCCAGCTTGAATGTACGATTAACGGTATTGGTGAACGCGCAGGAAATGCTGCCTTAGAGGAACTTGTCATGGCCCTACACGTGCGGCGGCAATACTTTAATCCTTATCTGGGGCGGTCCGTAGGCTCTGAAGAACCCTTAACGAATATTGATACCCGCCAGATCTACAAGACCTCTCGATTGGTCTCCAACTTGACGGGGATGTTAATTCAACCGAATAAGGCAATTGTCGGTTCCAACGCCTTTGCTCACGAGTCGGGAATTCACCAAGACGGCGTCCTTAAGAATAAGCTCACCTACGAGATTATGGATGCCCATTCGATTGGCATCAGCGATAACCATATTGTTTTAGGCAAACATTCAGGTCGTAACGCATTCCGCACTCGCTTAAAAGAATTAGGATTTGACCTCTCTGAGCAGGAATTGAATAGAGCCTTTGTCCGTTTCAAAGACTTGGCAGATAAGAAGAAGGAAATTTCTGATTGGGACCTAGAGGCGATTGTCAAAGATGAAACCCAAACCCAGGTAACAGATGGGTACCGGCTGGAGCGGGTTCAGGTGTCCTGCGGTGATCACGCCTGCCCCACCGCAACCGTTACCCTGCGGACCCCTAGTGGTGAGGAATTAACTGATGCTGCCATTGGTACCGGTCCCGTAGATGCGGTTTATCGTGCGATTAACCGGGTTGTCGAAGTGCCTAACCAGCTGATAGAGTTTTCAGTTCAATCAGTGACAGCAGGAATTGATGCCATTGGCGAAGTCACAATTCGATTGCAGTATGGAGAACGAATTTTTTCCGGTCATGCTGCTAATACAGATATTATTGTTGCTTCAGCCCAAGCCTATACGAATGCTCTCAACCGTCTTTACAGTGTTCTCCAGCAGCAAGGTCAATCTCAGCCAGAGAGAGAATCCTCCGGTATGGAGAAAGCTTCTGACCCGTCCATTGCTACCGTCCATTAACAACGGTAAGTATCTCCATTAACTTTTCTGGATTGCTTTCATTAATAGGGAGGGGTTCAATTGACATACGATGTGCCCCAGTGGCTGCTTCGCGTGCAGCGGCTTCAGCATGAGCTGGAGCAGTCTCGATTGGAGCGCGATAGTGCCCGTGCTGGGGAAGCCAGTTGGCGTCAACGCTATCAAGAAAAACTGCAGGAGTACCAGACTGAAGCGGAGCAAGCTCGGCAAAGGGTTGCAGCCCTGGAAGCAAAACAACTGCAACTTGCTAAGCTGGAGCCGTTTGACTCGGTCGATTCACTTTGTTTAAAAGCAGAACTAGAGCAGTGCCAGAGCCTAGAGGAACTCAAGGCTAAGCTGGCAGGGGCTCTGCAGCGCTATGAGCTATCTCAAGCCCTTCAAGCTGGAACGCATGAAGTAACTCGTCGCTTAAACACTGCTTTTACAGGACCAATGAGGCGCTTAACCATAGACTCCCTGCCCTTAGCCAGTAGCCCGCTAGACTTAGAAACGTCATCTAAACTGGAGGCAGTTTGAGCAGACAAGGTTAAAACCCAAGGACTTGAGCAACTTCAGTGAGCTCAGGTTTAATGCATTTATGGAACTGCTGCCCCGGCTGTTGGATAGCAGTTTCAGGATCCTTCAGGCCATTCCCAGTCAGAACACAGACGACTGTTGCTCCAGTAGGAACTTGGTCTTTCAGCTTCAGCAGTCCTGCAACTGAGGCAGCGCTAGCCGGTTCGCAGAAAATCCCTTCCTGGGTGGCGAGCATCTGATAAGCAGTGAGAATTTCTGCGTCCGTTACCGCTCTAAACTCGCCCTGACTCGCTTCTCGGACGGCGATCGCCCGTTGCCAGTTGGCTGGGTTGCCGATGCGAATTGCGGTTGCCACCGTATCTGGGTGCGCCACAGCCTTCCCTGTCACGATGGGAGCAGCTCCTACCGCTTGAAAGCCCATCATCCGGGGCAGGCGATCGCAATTGCCAGCTTCATGGTACTGGCAAAACCCCATCCAGTAGGCAGTTACGTTCCCAGCATTCCCGACCGGGATGCAAAGCCAATCGGGTGCATTCCCTAAGGTATCGACAACCTCAAAGGCTGCAGTTTTCTGCCCCTCTAATCGAAATGGATTGAGAGAGTTTACTAAGGTGACAGGATACTGCTCTGCCATCTGCTTCACAACGTTGAGGGCTTGGTCAAAGTTGCCCTGGATTGACAGAACTTCCGCCCCGTATAACAACGCCTGTGCTAGTTTGCCGAGGGCTACATAACCATCTGGAATTAATACAAACACGCGCAGTCCGCCTCGTCGAGCATAGGCTGCCGCTGAGGCTGATGTGTTACCTGTACTGGCACAAACGACTGCTCTTGCGCCCGCTTGCTTTGCTTTTGAAATCGCCAGAGTCATTCCCCGATCCTTAAAGCTGCCAGTCGGGTTGAGGCCATCGTACTTAACGAAAACTTGCACCTGCCGGCCAATCTGTGCCGCAATGTAGGGAACCGGGATGAGCGGCGTGTTGCCTTCATAAAGGGTGATCACTGGCGTACTTTCAGTCACTGGCAGGTAATGCCGGTAAGCTTCGATCAAGCCGGGCCAAGAGTACTGTTTAGTTTGAGTTTTCGGTGGACTTAAAGTCACAGTCGTCAATGATTCTCAAGAATTATTAGGGCAGTAAATTTTAGTCTAACCGAGTTATCCACTCTCTCGTTTGCCGACTCAAACAAT
Organism: Thermosynechococcaceae cyanobacterium YX3bin19; assembly: GCA_030447595.1. GTDB lineage: Bacteria > Cyanobacteriota > Cyanobacteriia > Thermosynechococcales > Thermosynechococcaceae > JAUJON01. The sequence goes on along the minus strand of JAUJON010000001.1, from coordinate 9,129 downwards.
CAGTGAAGACTGAACACCTGCAAAACTTTTATAATCAGGGAATGCAGCCTTCAAGCAATTATCACTCGCCAATCGGTCCAGAGAGTAATTATCCGGGTCTAAGTTATCAAGAAACTTATACCTGTCCGGTTTGTCGTCATGGTCAAATTGAAGCGTTGACCTTGATGGATGCCTTCGCCTGCAACTTTTGCCGTCATATTTTTACGACCAATCTTCAGGAGCAATCGATCCGGGTAGAAGATAGTTCTCAACCTTTTATCTGGCGTTGGACGGGGCGGAACTGGCGACCGGTCCAGCAGGATGATTTTGATCTGACTCTAGTGATTTGGCTGGTTGGTACGGCGCTTATTATGTTGCCGCCAGCTTTAATTTGGTTATCCTACCATACATTTCCGCCACTGCCGGGCAGCACTGGATACTGGTTTCCGATCCTTTGGACAGCGCTAACGTTTCTATTTCATTTCGTTCTAGTGCTTTGGCTGCTGGTTGAGCATTATCAATTGCCCTCCTATATTGCCTTGAGAATTCAACTCCAGAGATGGTTAGAACAGCGAGAGCGGTAACTCTATAACTTAATATCTTTGACGTTGGTAGCTTCCTTAGCGCTGCTAAAGTTACTGAGCAGGTAGCTACAGTGTATTAGTAGTCTTGCTTAACTCTAGATCCAAAGCAAAATAAGCCGCTGCTAAAGAGTATGTTCCTGCTCTAACTAAGGATGGTAGGAACAGCGGTAAAAGGTAGTCATTTTTGGCGGGTGTAGACGTTGTTTATAATGTCAAGCAGACCCTATTTGTAAAGTTTTACAAAGTTATGATTTACTCTAAGGTTGAAGCAATCTCGGCCCAGTTAGATAGTCAGAACTCTCGCGATCGCATGCTGGCTCTGGCTGCTCTCCGGCAGGTGCCCGCAGTTGATGCGGTTCCTTTAATTAAAAAAGTTTTAGACGATGAGAATCTGCAAATTCGTTCTATGGCCGTTTTTGCCTTGGGTCTAAAGCCGACGGAAGAGTGCTACCCGATCCTGGTGCAACTACTCGAAACCGACCCGGATTATGGGATTCGAGCCGACGCGGCTGGAGCCTTAGGCTACCTGGAAGACCGCAGAGCCTTTGAAGCGTTAGTCCGCGCTTTTTACGAAGACACTGATTGGCTGGTCCGCTTTAGTGCTGCTGTCGCCCTCGGTAATCTCAAAGATCCTCGTGCCCATGGTGTTCTCATCCAGGCCCTAGAGAGTCAAGAAGTGGTGCTGCAACAAGCCGCGATCGCGGCTATCGGAGAAATTAGAGATTTAGAAGGCATTGAGAATATTCTCCGGTTTGCCCAGTCTGAAGACTGGCTGGTGCGACAACGTTTGGCGGAAGCATTAGGTCATCTTCCAGCGAAAAGAGTCTCTCAGCTTTGAAATACCTGCAAAAGGATAGTCATTTACAAGTGGCTCAAGCTGCTACCATCTCTTTGCAGCGTCTAGCTGGGAAGATAAACGCACTCTCAAGTGAGCTTTAGAGGCTAGAGCTCGTTGATTCCTTAACGATTAAAAGTTCATGGTGTAAACCTGCTTTATTCCGACGATGCTCGACTCCTACAAACCTGCTATGAGAGTGAGTCACCTCTTTGTGCCTGAAAATTACTCACCTGAGCCTAGCTTTGATAAGTTTTTCTAATTTGGATACAAGTCCTAAATTGTTACAACTTTAGTTTGGAATTTAATCAGGTTTCTCGGAAAACTATAGAATTTTTAATTGTTCAGTCAAGGGAAAAAGCTGGTATAACCCTAGGGGATAGGTACTTTCCTCTACCTCGTAGGGTAGATCAAGAAGAGAATGTTGGACTGATATCACTCGTGAGTCCCGATCCCCGACGCAAAACTTCATGATATTGTGGAAAGTTTTGCATCAAATGCGGAATGAGTATGAGTTTTAGCTTGCATTTACCAGGGTTTAGCTCAGTAGTGCAGCTTTACAACTTTGACCTTTAAGGGACCTTCTACTAGACGCTTATGAAGCAACAAATTTGGAATGGATTAATTGCTGCTTTATGTATCACAGCTGCAGGTGTAGCATCCTCCAGTCAGGCCAGCGGAAATGAAGTAGTTTCGCAGTTGCAACCTCAGCTTGGAGGAATCATCAAGTAGCGGTGAGCCTGTACGTTCGCAGTATTCCAGTTCTCACATTTTTAGGATCTCAACAAACTGCAACCACCGGGGCAAAGGTAGCCACAATCGGCAGCACCAATCCCTTACTGGCTAGTACAGCCTCCCAGGCAATCGCTGTGAATAACCCTCAAGACCCAGTCTGGCGAGCCACAACCGTTGCCGCTAAGCTGAATCAACTGAGTCGCAGCAACTTTGACGCTAAATTAATCAAAGTGATTTGGGATCCTAAACGGAACCAGCACGTTGTCCGTGCTGGTAGCGAACACTTAGTCGAGCTGAATGCTCAAACCGTTTCACCCGATAAGACTAATAACTCAGTAGCGGATGCTTTGCAAGTGGCTAATCGCATGCGACGGTTGCTGGGCGATGCTCCTCCTTTAAGTAAAATTCCTGGTCGTCCTGTCTCTATTCAGCGCCTGAAGCAAGTTGTCTTTAAGCCCCTGAGCTTTCTGGTTAAAGGTTGGGCATCCTGGTACGGGCCAGGTTTCCACGGCAGACAGACGGCAAATGGAGAGCGATTTAACCAGTATGCTTTAACGGCTGCCCACCGGAGCTTACCCTTTGGTACTCGGGTACGAGTTACTAACACCCGCAACGGTCACTCTGTGATTGTGCGAATTAATGATCGCGGCCCCTATAGCCACGGTCGGGTGATTGATTTATCAAGAAAAGCAGCTCAGGTTATCGGTGTTGTCCGGAGTGGTACTGCTCCAGTCCGGGTTGACGTCGTGAAGTAGCCGAGCACCATCACGGCTAATCCAAGTCAGCAGTATTTCTTGAGGTTGGAGCCTTGCTTCGAAGATTCTTGAGAAAATACTAGTATGGCCCACGAACCAGTGATACTCACAACAGTAGCTGACTTGCAACGCTTCCTTAGCGTCCTTCGAGTTGGGCAAAGCCATGAAGCAATTGGTGCTCCTTCTGATCGGGCTGACTTCTTCAATGAAGTAGGCTTTGTCCCCACAATGGGAGGACTCCACTGGGGGCACCTGAGCCTAATTCAACGGGCACGGTATGAAAATAGAACTGTAGTGGTCAGCATCTTTGTTAACCCCTTGCAGTTCGCACCGGAAGAGGACTTTCAACAATATCCTCGGGCCTTGCAAACAGACCAGGCTCTGTGTCAACAAGTCGGAGTAGATGCCATTTTTGCTCCACCACCCAGTCAGCTTTTTTCAAGCAACTCAGTTACCCAAGTTGTGCCTCCCTTAGAGATGATGAGGCAATTATGTGCTCAGTCTCGGCCACAGCACTTTCAGGGCGTGGCAACGATAGTGGCTAAGCTATTAAATATTGTTCAGCCTCAGCGGATTTATCTGGGGCAAAAGGATGCTCAACAGCTTGCTGTCGTTCGGCGGTTAGTAGCGGATCTAAATTTTCCGGTTGAGGTCGTACCGTGCCCAGTCGTTCGAGAAGCCAGTGGCTTGGCTTACAGCACTCGTAACCAGTACTTAACTTCAGTGCAAAAGCAACAGGCAGCAGCCTTGTACCACGGCTTACAGCAAGCTAAGAAGATTTTTTACTCAGGGATTCGCATCAGTAGTGTTTTGATTCAAGCAGTTCAGCGGCAGCTTGACATAGCCCCGGCAGTCAAACCTGAGTATATTGAATTAGTTCATCCTACAACTCTAGCTCCCTTGGAAAAAGTTGAAGAGGTTGGCCTGTTAGCGATCGCTGCCTCGATTGGCTCCACTCGGCTGATTGACAATATTTTGCTGCACAATCGACTGCCAATTCTGGCGGTTGATGGGCCGGCTGGAGCTGGTAAATCGACTGTTACCCGCAAAGCGGCCCAGGCACTAGGACTGCTCTATTTAGACACAGGGGCCATGTACCGGGCGGTCACTTGGCTGGTTCTCCAGTCAGGGCTTTCGAGCCAAGATGGAGCCGCGATCGCCGAGCTGGTGAACCAGTGTCAGATTCAGCTCGTTGCGGCACCGAATCCCAGTGTTCCCCCTCAAGTCTGGATCAACGGACAGGATGTGACGCAAGCAATTCGCAGCTTGGAAGTAACGGCACAGGTCTCTGCCATTGCTGCCCAACCGGCAGTGCGCCGAGGGCTGGTCAAACAACAGCAATCCTATGGTGCTCAAGGGGGCGTTGCGGTAGAAGGACGCGACATTGGCACTCACGTATTTCCAGATGCTGAATTGAAAATCTTTTTGACTGCCTCGGTTCAAGAGCGGGCTCGTCGCCGCCAGCAAGAGCTCCAACAATCGGTCGCAGAGGTTAGCCTCCAGCAACTGGAACAGGATATTGATGCCCGGGATCAAAAAGATAGTACCCGCTTAATTGCACCTTTGAGAAAAGCGGCGGATGCGATTGAGATTTGTACCGATAATTTGACTATCCCCGAAGTCACGGCTCGAATCGTAGCACTATACCGTGAACAGTTCCCCTAGCATTGTTTTACTGCCTCTAAGAATTTTGCAGCAACTCAATAACCTTTGTTATCCATAAGAAATATAAACACTAATTATTAGTAAAACCGAAGGATTGTAAGTTCTTCTCAACTTCAGTATGCTATTAGGTATGTGACAATACTTCACTGAATAAGTGTTAAGGGAAGAAATATAAACACTAATTATTATTAAAACCGAAGGATTGTAAGTTCTTCTCAACTTCAGTATGCTTTTAGGTATGTGACAATACTTCACTGAAGAAGTGTTAAGGGCAAGCTCAAGGTTGCAAGGTACCGTTATTTCTAGGTTAATGATGCAAAAGACGGACATCTGTTCACCTAAAAGCTACGAGGTTGTTTGAAGTGTTTGCTATTTCACTTCGTCCAGCTAGCCGTCGATGGAACACAATTAGCTTTGCCTCTACTCTATATCTCCACCCTGTCCTAGATTTATTGCTGAGCGAGGTTCCCACGAATTTTCAGCCAGAGCTCCGTCTAGGGCTGCAAGAGGCTTTAGTAAATGCAGCTAAGCACGGCAATAACTTAGACCCCAGTAAAACTGTTTTAGTTCGTTTCTCTGTCATCTGTCCCCAATACTGGTGGGTCATCTCTGACCAAGGTGCAGGATTTAATACACCCAGCCAGAACTGCGTTTGCCCTAACAAGCACCTACCTCACGAGGAGCGGGAGTGCGGTCGCGGCCTGTATATTCTCCACCAAATTTTTGACCTGGTGCAGTGGAACCCTCAGGGCACCGAGTTAAAACTTTGTAAACAAGTTAATAGTCGTTCGAAGCTGCCCCTTCTCTGCTAGCAGGGTCGTGCTCCCGCAAAAAATTCTCTGTTCGCAAAATTTCATAGAAATTTACCTCTGTCTCGAGTAAGCAGGCATGCCCGCTATCCGGCAAAATTACTCTGCGAGCATTGGGTAGGCTATTGACCAGTTTATCGGCCTCTGCCAATGACGGTAACAGCCGGTCAGCCTCGCTGGCAATCACCAAGATGGGTTGGGTTAGAGCTTGCAATTGGGATTTCTCTAATCTGAATTGGCTCAGCAAGGATACCCGCCAGACAGAGGTAGATTGAGGAACAAATCGCACAGCTTCTACCAGGGCTTGGCGATCTGCAGGGCCAATTCGCTCTAGGGAAGCCAGAAAAGGCAACAAGGCTACTGAGAAATACTGGTAAAGCGGTTGCGGAAACCACTTGGCCAGAGACGTACCCCAGCCAATCCAAGGTCGTTGATTGAAAGAGGATGCAGGGTTGACTAAAATGATTCGCTCAAATAGCTGCGGTGCTTTCAAGGCTACTTTCATAGCCAGGCAGCCACCGAAGGACTCACCACAGAGATAAATGGCGCGGCGAGGAGCAGTTTTTAATTCTGCTTGAATTAAATCAACGACCTGCTCCGTCAGACCCTCCCAACCTGTCAAATCATCAGGAGGAATCGCTAGGCAGCGCACATCAAAGGCGGCTTCTAAGCCTGCCGTTTGCGCTCGCAGTAACTTGCCGGTTCCATCCATTCCTGGTAGGAAGATAAACAGGGGATAGGTTTGATTCAATCTTGTCGGCGTTAGAAAGCAAAGGCGACTTTTAACTTCGGACATCAGATTTAGAAAAGCTAGTAGTTGTGCTGGTTATGGCTTTCGGGCCACGCCAGCGAGTTCGCTAGGGATATGGCTGTAGACTGCCAATTAGAAGTAACCCTGACGCAGCAAGTTCTCGATTTCCATCTGGCAGTTGTGGGTTAGCTCATCCACCAAAGATTTAGCCCCTTTGCCTTGATAGGCTTGACGTTCAGCTTGGCTAACCCAATGGGGGGAGCCAATGAGCACGTTAACCCGTTGATAGATCACCATTGGATGCCAGCCATTCTGCTGAAACAAGGGTTCAGAGGGGTCAAATAAACTCAATAGCTTCAGGGGAGCAACGGGTCTATTGGTTTCTTGGCTGGCGGCGATCGCGACTGGCAAAATTGCTAGATCCGGCACGGTTGCCCGTAAAGCTAAGTGAACAAACCCTCTTTGGAATTCTCCCATCTTTTGCGGTGCCGTAACCTGGAGCATGGACGGTGTGCCCTCCGGGAAAATTCCCACAACTTGCCGAGATTGAAGTAACCGCGTTGCCTGTTGAAAAAAGCTTCGCTGTCTCCGCCCCGGCGCTTCTAGGGTGAGACAACCCAGTTGCTCCACAAATTCACGCATTACAGGGACTTGACTCATGTAGTGATGACAGGCAAACCGAATTGAGCGGTTGAGTGTCACCATTAATAGGGGGGCATCTAGAAAGCTGCGGTGATTACTCACCACTAGGAGGGGGCTATCTGAGGGCAGGCGATCTCCATAGTGAAGAAACCTCTGGGTTCCCAAGGCAGAGAGGAACAGTTGGGAAACGAGAAGCGGTTTCTCTAGCGGCATGAGCGATAAACCTAGTCGATTTCTTTACTTAACACTAATTTACTAAACTTAGACCGCCTGCCTGTTAAACTCCTCGGCACCAGATTCTCAGAAATACCGATTCTAGAAGTTTTGCAGATGCTGGAGCAGTTTAGGCTGCTTGCAGAACTTTTCTAACTCGCAGTCACTTTACCGGATGAAGGATCGCTGGATTTATTACACAGGTTGTGGTTAAATTAAGATTTAATAAGTTGATTTACTTTTAATAATTAGAAGCGTTAAATAATGTCTTCCTTATCGCTTTCTTTTTTGCTTTTTGACTGTCGTAACAATCTGCTTCAGCAAGCTTTTAGCTTGGTGTTCAGGCTCAAATCTTCCTACTGGACCAGGGACAAAAACAGGGATTTTTAGGCTGCTATAAATTTTACTAATCAACTTCATGAATGTGGCTAATAAAACCCCTTTTGCGCTGACCACTCCGCTGTACTACGTCAATGACTTGCCTCATATTGGCAGTGCCTATACCACAATCGCAGCGGATGTTATTGCTCGATTTCACCGGCTGCACGATAGAGATGTACTTCTAATCACTGGCACCGATGAGCACGGGCAGAAGATCGAGCGGACTGCTGAGCGCTTGGAGCGATCGCCCCAGGACCACTGTGACAAAATTGCCGCTGGATTTTTGACTGCTTGGCAGCAGTTGAAAATTCTCTATGACCGCTTCAGCCGCACCACTAGTCCCCGCCATACCGCAATTGTTCAAGAGTTTTTTTATCGCGTCTGGGAACAGGGAGACATCTATCTTAGCCAGCAACAGGGTTGGTACTGTGTCGAGTGTGAAGAGTTCAAAGAAGCACGAGAGCTGCTGGCCAATCATCATTGTGCGATTCACATCAATCGAGCCGCGGAGTGGCGGGACGAACAAAACTACTTCTTTCGCTTATCAAAGTATCAAGACCAGTTGGAAGCCCTCTATGAAGCTCAACCCGAGTTCATTCAGCCGGAAATTCGTCGCAATGAAGTTCTCAGCTTTGTGCGCCAAGGGCTGCAGGATTTCTCAATCTCCCGGGTGAATTTGGCTTGGGGAATTCCCGTTCCGGTGGATCCGAGCCATACGCTTTACGTTTGGTTTGATGCCTTATTAGGATATATCACCGCCTTGCTAGATCCCGAGGAGGAACCCACGCTAGCGAATGCCCTAAAAAAGTGGTGGCCGATTAACCTACATCTGATTGGCAAAGATATTTTGCGCTTTCATGCGGTTTACTGGCCAGCGATGCTGATCTCGGCGGCACTTCCTCTGCCGGGCTGTGTGTTTGGGCACGGTCATTTGACGAGAGAGGGCCAGAAGATGGGAAAAAGTTTAGGAAACACCCTCGATCCCCTCGTTCTAGTTGATCGTTACGGTGCGGATGCCGTTCGCTACTACTTTCTGAAAGAAATTGAGTTTGGCCGCGACGGGGACTTTAGTGAGTCCCGGTTCGTCAATATCCTTAATGCGGATCTAGCGAACGATCTGGGTAATCTGCTTAATCGCACCCTCAAAATGGCTCTGAAATACTGTGATGGGCAAGTGCCCATAGTTTCAAACTCGGATATCCCAGCAGCTCACCCCCTCAAGCGCCTAGGACTGACCTTGGGCGATCGCGTCGCCCAAGCTTACGAGAACTTAGCCTTCAGTCACGTCTGTGAAGCAGTGCTCACTCTCGTGAGAGCCGGAAATAAGTTTCTTGATCAACAAGCTCCCTGGACCCTATACAAACAGGGTAATCAGGCTACCGTAAATCAAATTTTATATACCGTTTTGGAGTCAGTTCGGCTGGCAGCTTATCTTTTATCACCCATCGTTCCGACCACGAGCAGCAAAATCTATCAACAACTAGGCTTTTCAATCGAGTTTGAAAACGGCTACCCTGTCCCTTATACCACGCATGCCCAGTGGGGGCATTTGCCGGGGGCTCAAACTCTGAACACCCCTCAGCCCGTCTTTCAAAGATTGGAGGCTGAGAGCAGTTAAACAAACAAAGTTATCAATCATCTTTTGACCATCGCGAATAATAACGCTGAGGAAATAATCATAAAATGCTGAATTTAGAGAATAACTCTGTATTTACCCCCGAACAAGTACTGGAAAACCGGGGCCGAGTTGCTATATTTATTGACGGCTCGAACTTGTTTT
>JAUJON010000091.1 GCA_030447595.1 Thermosynechococcaceae cyanobacterium YX3bin19 | reverse complement strand
CAGCCCGCAGCGCCGCAGCCAAAGCGACGGCAGAAGTATCGGAACCACCCCGACCGAGAGTCGTAACTTCTAGATCCTCAGTGCTGGCAACACCCTGAAACCCGGCAACCACGACGACTTTTCCTTCCTGCAGATGACGCTTAATTCGCTCAGTTTTAATGTGAAAAATTCGGGCACGAGTATGCTCTGGCTCTGTGATAATCCCAACTTGGGCTCCGGTCAAGGAGATTGCCGGTTGGTCTAGCTCCTGCAGCGCCATACTGAGTAGGGAAATCGTCACCTGCTCCCCTGTTGAAAGCAGCATGTCCATTTCCCGCCGCGACGGGTTAGAAGAGATTTCACCCGCGAGTTTGACCAAAGTATCGGTGGTTTTACCCATGGCTGAAACCACAATCACCAGGGAATTGCCAGCCTTGACTGTTTCCAGAACCCGTTGCGCTACTGCTCGAAGGCGCTCAACCGAGCCCACCGAAGTGCCGCCGTATTTTTGGACAATTAGCCCCATAGCATCTCTCTCATCACCCCTTCTGCACTTCACCAGGGAAGCAGGGGCTTGTCAAGCCTAGGCTTATTTATATCTTGCTTCACGAGGCGTTTGGTTGACTAGGTGGAGGCGCGATCGCGATTCAACTCATCCAGTTCTAAGGCTTCATCAGTGGATTTGTTCGGCAGCGTTACTTCAGGCTTAGCTGCAGGGCTGAAGGCACGAACAACCTGGCCGACCCATTTGCCTCGCTGCTCCTTGACCAGGACCAACGGCAGTAGCGCCACCAGCCTTAAAACACTAGAGAGGACAAACATGCCCTTGAGCCCTCCGTAGTCTGCAAATTGAGCTAAGTAACCACCGGCAATTGTTCCCAGGGCACCCGTACCACCAGCAACCGCAGCAGCGATCGCAAAATAAGTAGCGTGTTGTTGGATCGGCGAGATCTCCATCTGAATATTGTTACTGCACAACTCGATAGCCGGCCAGGTTCCGCCAATAAAAATGTGTAAAAGGGGCAACCAAAGCCAGAGTGAAGCTGGACTGGCACCAATTCCCAACCAGAGCAGTGGGGTAAGCGCGACTAAAACTCCGACACCTAGCAGCAAAGGCTGGTTCCCGACGCGGTCTGAAAGCTTGCCCCAGACAATTAACATCAGCAGGGTAGCCCCCGAAGCTAAACTGTTGTAAAGAGTTACCCACTGGATATCTAGGGCAAGGTTATCCAGCAGGTAGATGTTAAAAAAAGGCGAACTGAGGTTCATCGAAAAGGCCCAGAAGCCAAAGTAGAGCAAAAAAACTAAAAAATTAGTATCCTGCCAGAAGCTAGGCTGGGCACCATTGCTGCGCTCAGAAGGGGTAGCTGTTTCCTCCGCTTCTATCCGGGTATTCTTAGGCAGTGAACACTGAGCTTGGGGATTAACATCCTGCATAAAAAATTGAAAGCTGATGCTAACAATACCTGCCACTACACCCAGCAGCAAAATCACCCCATAGCCTTGAATACTTCCCCCCGGCCAAGCAGAAATGGCGAAACCTGCAAGCGGTAAAGAGATCAAAATAGTTAAATTAACAGCACTATTGCGCAATCCAAAGTACCGTCCCCGCAGCTGCCGGGGGACCAGAGCCGCCAACCAGCTGAGCCAGGAAGCACTTCCTAAAGCTGCAAGCGTGTAGGAAACGGTCACCGTCCCTAAAGTCCAGTAAATTAGCTGGTGGGGAGCCCTCTGGTGCCAAGTAAACAGCATAATCCCCAAAACTAGAACTAACCAAACGAGCCGGGAAGGGGTGAAGATTAAAAGACCGTATCGGTGGCGACTCGTGGTGCGGTCTGCTAGGTAAGCTCCCAGAGGTTGAATTAAGTTAACCAGCATCGGAATTGCAGCTAAAAAGCCAATTTGTAACGTGCTCGCATCTAACTCAACCAAAAAGTTGCTTAGCAGTACGCCACCAGCAATATTTGTAAAAATTGCGGCAAAGATGCCGTCAACGGTAGAGGCCCTTAAACTGGTGCGAATTGACTGAGGAGAGACTGAACGCGAAGGACTGTCTACAAGCTCAATCAGATGTTCCTCCGGCATGAGAGGAGTTGTTGCTTCGAGAGAGACGTAGTCCCCGCTGGATGTGAACATTTTCGCATCAATAGCCCTGGCGGCCTAACAGCATTAAAAAACTGCCTCGCATCATGAAGCAGCAACACCTCGGCGGTGAGCGACGGGTCGGCCTCGTCGCCGGCCCGCATGGCAAGCGATCTTAATCTCGATCCTATGCATCCCAAGGTGGATAAAGCTTATGCCCTTCCGGATGAATACAGCTTATCTTGACACGATTTTTTGCACTTTACTGACTACAATTGATTGCCTGCTAAGGGTTTGTATACTTCACAGCTAACGCACAAGCAGCAACTGGATCGGTGAACTTGAGGTTAAGCGGTCACAGCTAGATAAATTCAGTTTTTCATCCCCGTCGTTGCAACTCCTTGAATAAATTGGCGCTGCCCCGCTAGAAACAGGAGTACCACCGGCAAGGTGGCAATAACGACAGCAGCCATCATTAACGGCCAGTTATTAGTAAATTGCTCCTGAAATGCTGCTAGGGATAGCTGGACGGTTTTCAGCTCCGGTCGGGTTGTGAAGACTAGCGGCTTAAATAAGTCATTCCATTCGCCAATAAAGGTAAATAGAAAGAGCGTGACTAACGCTGGCCGTGCTAAAGGCAGTAGCACCCACCAAAGAATTTGCAGTCGGTTGGCACCATCGAGGGCTGCAGCTTCTTCAAGCTGAACCGGAATCGTCAGAAAGTACTGCCTCATTAAGAAGATGCCAAAGCCATTTGCGGCAGTCGGTAAGATTAAGGCTCCATAGGTGTTAATCAAATGCCCCCACTTCAAGACTAGAAAGATGGGAATGACAAGAATCTGAAAGGGAATCACGAGTGTTGCTAGGATAACAAGCAAAACAGCCTTTTTTCCCTGAAAATTCAGTCGCGCTAAAGCGTACCCTGCTAAAGTAGCCGTGACGGCCTGGGAAAAGGTTACCGCGATCGCAACGAAGGTTGAGTTGGCAAAGGCTCGGAGGAAATCCCCCTGGAACCAAGCTTGACGATAGCTTTCCCAAGACCACCTCTCTGGTACTAGCCGGGCAGGTATTGGGCCCGGTACCCAGAATGAGGTGAGGAAAACAATCAGCAACGGCAGCAATATGAGGCCCGCTATGACTAAAAGCAGTCCCTGTTGCCATAACTCGCAGCCTTGCCGGCGTTTTAGGGGAGGTTGGGGGTATATCAGCCCAGATTTCTGGAACACCATTCTCAGCTACCTAGCTACTGCGCTCCTTATCTTTGCTGATTCGCCCGTAGAGGGAAGTACGTTTGAGGTACTGGCATCATAGCAGTATCCATATCAATCTCAGGAGCGTTCCCCTGAAGAGGCTGTAAGATAGGGGAACATTGTTACCCATTGAGACGACTTCAAACTACAGCTTGTCCTTGTCACTGTTTACCCAGCAGTCTACTATCCCAGTTCCAGTTTTGAACATAGGGATCATAAGGTAAGGTCGCATTAGAGATAGCTTAGTATCAGCTTTGATCCATCTCTCTTGCAAACCGCTAGACTAAGTGATTAAGTTATGTTTAACCATGCAATCTGAGCCAATCTAGTGTTGGCAAGAAACTATCAGGAGACGAAGTGAGTATGCCCCAGCTAGAGGTCAGCCCAGAAATTGACTTCCATAGTGAAACCTACCGAGATGCTTATAGCCGTATCAATGCCATTGTGATTGAAGGCGAACAAGAAGCTCACGAAAACTACATTCAGTTAACTGAACTGCTGCCGGAGCATAAGGATGAGTTGATCCGTTTGTCCAAAATGGAAGGTCGGCACAAAAAGGGCTTTGAAGCTTGTGGTCGTAATCTTAAAGTAACTCCTGACCTGGACTTTGCCCAAAAGTTTTTTGCAAACTTGCACCATAACTTCCAGGAAGCTGCTGCTGAAGATCGAGTCGTGACTTGCCTGCTGATTCAATCCTTAATCATCGAGTGTTTTGCGATCGCCGCTTACAACATTTACATCCCTGTTGCTGACGACTTCGCTCGCAAAATTACAGAAGGGGTTGTGAAAGACGAATACACCCACCTGAACTTTGGTGAGGAATGGCTGAAAGCGAACTTTGCGGAAGTCAAAGAAGAACTAGAAGCCGCCAACCGCCAAAACTTACCGATTGTCTGGCGAATGTTGAGTCAGGTGGAAGATGATGCCCGAACCTTGGGCATGGAGAAGGAAGCCTTGGTGGAAGACTTCATGATTCAGTACGGCGAAGCGCTCAGCAATATCGGGTTTACAACCCGCGACATCATGCGGATGTCAGCCTACGGTATTTCAGGCAGCTAGGGCTTGGCTTGATCGCCGCAGAGCGACTGTCTGTCTTACTCCGTTTGCTGGACCTTGGGTTTAGTAAACCAGTAGGTTCTCTAACTTTTGCTGCACTTTTGGTCTGTTCAGGCCCTATCTAGAAGCCATTCATGTTTGGATTAATCGGTCATCTGACAAGTTTAGAGCATGCCCAGTCGGTTGCAAAAGAGCTGGGCTATCCAGAATATGCCGATCAAGGGCTGGAGTTTTGGTGTATGGCTCCGCCTCAGATTGTTGATACCATTACCGTCACCAGCGTTACGGGTCAGACGATTCAGGGCAAGTATGTCGAGTCTTGCTTTTTACCAGAAATGCTGGCTTCTCATCGGTTCAAAGCAGCAAGCAGAAAGATCATCAATGCGATGAGCCATGCCCAGAAGCACGGTATCAATATCACTGCGCTGGGAGGATTTTCCTCAATCATCTTTGAGAAGTTCAACCTCCAGCAGATCAAGCAGATCCGCAACGTGACGCTGGAACTCAAACGGTTCACTACCGGGAACACCCACACCGCTTACATCATTTGCCGCCAGGTTGAGCAAGCCTCTCAGCAGGTGGGGATTGATCTATCGAAGGCAACCGTGGCAGTTTGTGGTGCCACTGGAGATATTGGCAGTGCCGTTTGTCGTTGGTTAGACACGCGCACCAATGTGGCTGAGCTGCTGCTAGTCGCTCGGGATCAAGAGCGTCTTCAGGGACTCCAAGCAGAACTAGGCCGAGGTCAGATTCTTAGCTTGGAGGAAGCCCTGCCTTTAGCCGACATTATCATTTGGGTAGCAAGTATGCCCAAGGGAGTCGAAATTGACCCAGCCGTGCTGAAGCAGCCCTGCTTGATGATTGATGGTGGCTACCCCAAAAATCTAGCAACGCAGATTCAGTTTCCAGGTGTCCACGTTCTCAACGGCGGTATTGTTGAACACTCCCTCGATATTGATTGGCGAATTATGCAGATTGTCAATATGAGTATTCCAACTCGCCAGCTGTTTGCCTGCTTTGCGGAGTCAATGTTGCTGGAATTTGAACAATGGTATACCAACTTTTCCTGGGGACGTAATCAGATTACGGTCGAGAATATGGATAAGATTGGTGAGGTCTCTGTGAAGCATGGCTTCCAACCCCTCCTGCTTTAGCGCTATCGATGATGTTCCGGCAAATTTCGGTTAACTACAGCGGCTGGGATATCTTGTTGTACAGTATTTTCCTATGGCAACTTCCGATCGCAAACCCTATCTTCTGGAATTTGAAAAGCCTTTAGCTGAGCTCGAGAAACGTATTGACCAGATTCGTCAGCTAGCCGAAGAAAGTGGCGTCAACGTTTCTGAAGAAATCCACCAACTGGAAGTGCGGGCCGTCCAGTTGCGCCAGGAAATATTTAGCAGCCTTACTGCCACACAACAACTTCAGATGGCTCGCCATCCGCGCCGTCCGAGTACGCTTGATTACATCCAAGCCATCAGCGATGAGTGGATTGAACTGCATGGCGATCGCCGGGGGTTTGATGATCCGGCGATTGTTGGTGGGATTGCCCGTCTAGCTGGCCAGCCCACGGTAATGATTGGTCACCAGAAGGGACGGGACACTAAAGATAATGTAGCTCGCAATTTCGGCATGGCATCGCCCGGTGGCTATCGTAAGGCCATGCGCCTGATGGATCACGCCGATCGTTTCGGCATGCCGATTCTAACTTTTATTGACACCCCCGCTGCCGATCCGCGCCTGCAAGCAGAAGCCTTTGGTCAAGGAGAAGCGATCGCGCTCAACCTTCGGGAAATGTTTCGCTTGGAAGTGCCGATTATCTGCACTGTGATCGGTGAGGGTGGCTCCGGCGGTGCTTTGGGGATTGGCATTGGCGATCGCCTACTAATGTTTGAGCATGCCGTTTACAGTGTTGCTCCCCCAGAAGCCTGTGCAGCCATTCTCTGGCGAGACATTCAACAAGCACCCCAGGCGGCGGAAGCCCTTAAGATTACCGCTAGTGACCTGAAAGCCTTTGGTATTGTGGATCAGATTTTACCGGAACCTATTGGAGGAGCTCACGCCGATCCGATTAAAGCAACTGAAATTCTTAAAGCTGCGCTATTAGAAAACTTAGACGCATTAATGCAGATCAATAGTCAGCAGCGCCGGGATTACCGCTATCAGAAGTTTCGCAATATGGGAGCCTTTAGTGAAGCAACCAGCAACGAACCAGCCCACGTCGGGCCTGATATTCCTTAATTGATTGCTCCCCACGGCTATTAGGGTCCTTGTCTTTGCACCCCAGCAGAAGCCTGAGAGCGAGATGGTGTTAATGTTATAATTCCTACTTCAGACAGATTAACGGTTTGAGCTTAACTCTTAGAGCTTATTTCATTTCAACTCGCCTGTTTCAACTCCTAGGGAAAGCTGTAATTTCTGCTAACAGCTTGGCGTTATTGTTAGCTTGTTAATCGTGGGCGTATTACCTACTAAGAAGATTGAAATCTAAATGATTCCTCAAGTGGGGCAGCGAGCCCTGATTACTGGTGCAAGTAGTGGTATTGGTCGAAGAACTGCTCTAGCCTTCGCTCAAGCTGGTATTCATGTTGCTTTAACGGGTCGCTCTCACTCTAGGCTTGAAGCAGTTGCTCAAGCGGTGGGGCAGTCAGGAGTTCAAGTGCAGACCTACGCCTTTGACCTGGCAGAAACCGATCAAGTTCGAGAACGGATTCAGAGCATTGACCAAGACTTTGGCCCCATCGATATTCTGGTTAATAACGCCGGCACGGGCTATACCAACGAACTGATCAACACGCCTTTGCCAGAATGGCAATCGATTATAGACCTGAACCTAACCAGTGTTTTTCAGTGTATTCAGGGTGTCTTGCCTGGGATGCGTACCCGTCGCCGAGGAACCATTATTAATGTTGTGTCCATTGCTGGTCGTCAAACCTTTGCTGGCTGGGGAGCCTACTGCGCCAGTAAATTTGGTCTGATGGGCCTTTCTAAAACCCTAGCTGCCGAGGAGCGTGCCTGCGGAATTCGCGTTGTTGCTGTGTGCCCCGGCGCAGTCGATACGTCACTCTGGGATGCCGAAACAGTCCAGGTTGACTTTGATCGTTCACTGATGCTGTCACCGGAAACAGTCGCTCAATCAATTCTGCATGCCGTTCTTTTGCCAGAGCAGGCAGTGATAGAAGAGTTAGTGTTGATGCCTAGCGGTGGTGTTCTTTAGAAGATTTCTACCTTTTGGCCTGTTCTAGTACAGATTGACTTTGTTGAAATTCAACTGAATCTACTATGACCATTGCTTCTTCTCGCGGTTTCAATAGCCCAAATCCGTCCCCAGACAACAACCCACGAACTCTTAAACCTCGGCCCGACCGCAACACCCTGCATGGTCGTGAAGTAAAAACGCAGCTTCCTAGCGAAGACTTACAGTCACAAATGAGGGAGGCGGTGCATACCCTGATATTAGGGGTGGGCGAAAACCCAGAACGTGAAGGACTGTTGAAAACGCCTAAACGGGTGGCTGAGGCAATGCAGTTCCTCACCAGTGGTTACCAACAATCCCTAGAAGAGTTGGTGAACGGAGCTATCTTTGATGAGGCTCACGATGAAATGGTTCTGGTCCGAGACATTGATGCTTTCAGCCTCTGCGAGCACCACATGTTACCTTTCATTGGCAAGGTTCATGTTGCCTACATTCCCAATCGCAGGGTGATTGGCTTAAGTAAGCTAGCCCGAATTGTTGAAATGTATTCTCGACGGCTGCAGGTGCAGGAGCGCTTGACCCGGCAGATTGCGGAAGCAGTTCAAACTGTGCTAGACCCGATGGGCGTAGCCGTAGTCATGGAAGCCAGCCACATGTGCATGGTGATGCGGGGTGTGCAAAAACCTGGATCCTGGACAGTGACCAGTTCTATGGTAGGAGTTTTTCACGAAGAGCAGAAAACTCGCGAGGAATTCCTCAATCTCATCCGTCACCAGCACTCTTTCTTCTAACCCGACAATTTTTCAGCTCCATAACCTCTAGCTCTACGACCGCGTGGCGGACTAAATT
>JAUJON010000090.1 GCA_030447595.1 Thermosynechococcaceae cyanobacterium YX3bin19 | reverse complement strand
AATGCCCAATGAATAAAAGTCATTACGGTAGTCAATCGAGCGGTTCATCCTCCCGGTGTGCTCCGGTGACATATAGGCGAGGGTGCCTTCCAATAAATTTGGATTGCTAGTAGCTTGGTTCTCTCTTGATAGGCGCGATGAAATCCCAAAGTCGATGATTTTAACCTGACCTGTTTCTAGGTTCACCAGAATATTGTCGGGTTTAATATCTTTGTGAATAATAGTGTTTTGATGCAGAGCGGCGATGGTTGCAGCTAGCCGCACGGCGACCGGCAGAAACTGGCTTAGTTCTAGGGTACGAACGGCAAGCAGTTGCTTTAGGGATTCTCCTCCGAAATCTGACAATATTAGCGCCAGCCCGTTTTGATAACTTTCTAAAGCTAAAGGTTTAGCAATTCCTTCTATCTGTAAAGGTTGGAGGATTTGATATTCATGTTTTAAGCGGGCGAGCTCTTCTAGGGTGGGATACTCAGATCTGAGAGTTTTAATAATTGCTGTAGCTTGCCCTGAGCCCCTACTCGCGCGATAAATCAGAGTATTTGTGCTTTCATGAATGAGTTCAATCAGGGTATAACCGGCAATAGTGCTACTCATTGGCTTCGCGATCGCATCAATCGGTGGGGGTAAGCTGTTGGCTACCCCGATAGTAATTAGAATTTATAGTTCGCAAGAATCATAAAGCTTCACTCAACGGCCTGAGAACCTCTGAGCTGCTATTAATTCATGACGACAAAGAGCCAAATTAGATTGGAACGGAGAGGGAGGGATTCGAACCCTCGTTGAGGTTACCCCCAAACAGCATTTCCAGTGCTGCGCCTTCAACCACTCGGCCACCTCTCCAGAGGTTATCGTGCTAATAAGCACAGGTACGTTATGGTAGCAGAACCTGGTCTACTAGAGAAACCTTTTAGGTGTTTTTCTTATAAGCACTTTTCTGCACCTAAATGGATCTAGGCTAGGGCTGGCTGAACTTTTGATTAATCTATGACCCGTTCCTATCCCGTTCAAATTCATAACCGTCAAACCAATACATATTCTAGCGTTCAAGTTCCCGAGAATCACTACATCTTAGAGAGCGCAGAAACTCAGGGTGTTGAACTTCCTTACTCCTGCCGGAACGGTGCCTGTACCACCTGTGCCGCTAGAATTCTCTCGGGAGAAGTCCACCAGCCAGAAGCAATGGGACTATCTCCCAAACTGCAAGAACAGGGCTACGCGTTGTTGTGCGTCAGCTATCCTCGCTCAACCCTAGAGGTTGAAACCCAGGATGAAGATGAAGTGTATGAGCTACAGTTTGGTCGCTACTTTGGTCAAGGTAAGGTTCGGGTTGGGTTGCCGTTGGACGAAGATTAACCGTAAGTTTTAATGGCCTTTGTGTCTGGAGAACTCATAATAAGCCTATGATTCAGCACGCTTCGCTGCCGGTTTTTCTAGATATCGCCACCGAGGCTGCCCTGACTGGTGGGGCAGTTCTGCAAGCTTACTGGGGCAAGCTAGAGAACATTCAGGAGAAGGGCCGTCCCGGCGACTTGCTCACAGAAGCGGATCAAGCTGCCGAGGTGGCTGTGCTTGAGGTTTTACGGCGGCACTTTCCCGACCACCAGATTTTAGCTGAGGAAACGGGTCACCAGGGTGACCCACAAAGCCAGTACCTCTGGGCAATTGACCCGCTAGACGGCACCACAAACTATGCTCACCAGTATCCCTTTTGGTCCACGTCTGTTGCCCTACTCATCAATGGCGTACCCCAAGTGGGGGTAATTTTTGATCCCTTTCATAATGAGCTGTTTCAAGCCGCGATCGGCCTAGGAGCAACCCGTAATCGTCGTTCAATTCAAGTTTCTCAGACGACAGAACTCAGTAGAAGCCTTTTAGTCACCGGCTTTGCCTACGATCGCCGGGAAACCCCAGACAACAACTATGCAGAGTTTTGTCATCTGACCCATTTAACCCAAGGGGTACGCCGAGGCGGCGCCGCATCAATTGACCTGGCTTATGTTGCCTGTGGGCGATTAGACGGTTACTGGGAGCGAGGTCTATCACCCTGGGATATTGCGGCTGGCATTGTTTTGGTCCAGGAGGCAGGGGGTAACGTCACGGCCTATGATGGCACTCCTCTAGTGCTGGGCTCCGGTCGCATCCTGGCAACCAATGGATTAATTCACCAGGCCCTGAGCCAGGAATTAATGCAGGTGCAGCCTTCTGACACTTTAGGTAGGGTGATAGCAGCCCCCAGCGATACCATTTCTTAGCAATACCAATCCTTGACAGCTTCTAGTGAAAGCCTTGCTGCGACTCTACTGCAGCAGATTTCGCTTAAACGGGTATGCCCATTGAGTCATTACACTAGAAAAAATGGCAACGGTAGCGGTGGAATCAGGATGTCTTTGCAAATTGATCGGGGGCTGGCTAGGTTTGATTACGTGGATCACTATGCCATTTTGGGAGTAGCTATTCATGCTCAGGGGGACGAGATTCGTAAGCGCTACCTGAAAATTGCTCGCTGTTTGCATCCTGACAGCTGCCCGGAAGCCAACAAACAGTTGGCCAGTCAACTGCTATCAAAACTGGTAAATCCTGCTTACGAAAAGTTAATGCAGGAGCGTGAACGGACTGAGTATGGAGTTCTATTCCGGCTACTGGGCCAGCGGTTAATTCAAGCGAAAGACGCGATTGAACTTAAAAGCGAACGGGCAATGCAGTTGTTACGAGTTAGCGACCCGGATAACTTCTACAACGCTTCTATTGGGGAGCTAGCAGCAAGCCAATACCAGATCTGACCAGGCGCTTGAACGAACAGGAGAGCTCAGTGAATTAAATCTGGCTTACCTCATTACCAGAGAAGGTAAAGGCAAGGTTACCTTGGGTCGTCATCAGCCACTGGGGAGTAGCGCTGGACAGCGAACCCCAGCGAGCTCATCGACTCCTCGTGCCGTCTCAGGTGCTCAGCAGCAACCGGCTATGCCGGCACCACCCACCCACGGGATTCCTGCCCCGCCAGCATCGGAGACGTTTGTCAGCCAGTACTACCGGCGAGCCGAAGAGTTTTTAGCTAAAAACAACTTCCAACAAGCTACTTTAGAGCTGAGAGATGCCCTCAAATTAGAACCTAGTAACAGTCGTTGTCACGGATTACTCGGTACGATTTACTTACGGCAAAATCAGGTTACGATGGCTAAAGTGCATATCAATCAGGCGCTAAAGCTCGATCCTAAAAATTCCACGGCTCTAACTGGCAAACAGCAGTTGGACAAACTAGAGCAGAAGAGTGGTAGTACCCGGAAACAGAGCGGCGGTCTGTTTGGTTTATTTACCGGGAAGAAAAAGTAGCGCTGATGATCTACCAACCGCCAACTGGAGCCAGGGATTTACTACCCTTAGATGTGGCGCAGAAGTGCTGGATTGAACAGCATCTCCAGCAGGTGTTTCATCGCTGGAGCTATCACCGGATTATTACTCCGACCCTGGAGCGCTTGGATACCCTGATGGCTGGAGGAGCCATTCAACCGGAAACTGTCATCCAATTGCGAGATGCGGAAGAAGCCGTTCTGGGGCTGCGTCCAGAACTGACTGCCTCGATCGCTAGAGCTGCGGTGACCCGGATGGCAGGCGTAACCTATCCACAGCGCCTTTACTACAATGCAAATGTGTTTCGGCGGCGACAGGACGGCTTCAATGGTCAACACGAATACTACCAAGCGGGGGTAGAACTGCTCGGTGGCTCTGGGTTACTGGCTGATGCTGAAGTTATCTTACTGCTGGCCGACTGCTTGAACAGTTTAGGGCTAAAGCATTGGCACCTGATTTTAGGCGAGGCAGAACTAACGCGATCGTTGCTGGCGGTTTTTCCCGTCCCATTACAGGAGCAGGTGCGTCACTGTATTGCCCGGTTGGACCAGGTAGCCCTGGAAGCCTTACCGCTCTCCCCAGAACTGCGAGCACGGGCTCTAGCTTTATTGAATCTGCGCGGCAACCCAGCCGCCGTGCTGCAGCAGGTGGCAAGTCTAGATCTGGCCCCCGCTCAGCGATCGGTCTTAAACAATCTCAAGTCTTTAGTGGAGCTACTGGGTCCAGTTCCCCTTACCCTTGACCTGAGCTTAATTCAGACCTTTGACTACTACACAGGTTTGATATTTGAGGTTGTCAGTGAGGCTGATACGGGGGCGCGCGTGTTGGGTCAAGGAGGACGGTATGACCAACTGCTGGGGCTTTATCATCCTCAAGGGCAATCTATTCCGGGAATTGGATTTTGCCTGAACCTGGAAGACCTGCATCAAGTGTTGCTGCCCACGCAGCTACCTCAGCAAACGCCAGTCAGCGATTGGTTAGTTGTCCCAGAGAGCTCCCAGGCGATCGCAGCTGCCCTGGCTCACGCCCAGCAGCTACGAACAGATCCTTTGTTGCGGGTTGAAATTGATTTACTCTCTCGACCTCAGGAATTTGTGCGAGAATACGCTCGTCTGCGCCGGATTGCTCAAATTGCCTGGGTAGATGCTCAAGGCTCCTCAGTGGTTGAGCCAACTAGCCCTGATTAGTGGCTTTTCGCGTCGTTGAACTCCAGAGAACCTTCTATGCTGACGATCGCACTACCCAAAGGAGCGCTGTTAAAAGACAGTATTTGCTTGCTGAAATCTATTGGGCTTGACTTTAGCGGATTTCTCGAACCTACTAATCGCCAACTCCAGATGCCGGACCCGACCGGTACCGCCAGGGCTTTCTTAGTGCGAGCCCAGGACGTCCCTGTTTATGCCGAGTACGGTCAAGCCCAGCTAGGCATTGTTGGGTACGATGTCCTTAAGGAAAAACGGCCACAAGTAGCTCAGGTGATGGATCTCAAGTTTGGTCGCTGCCGTTTGTCGGTTGCTGCTAAGCGGTCTAGCCACTACCAGTCAGCATTGGAACTCCCACCTCACAGCCGGGTTGCCTCTAAGTTTATCCACTGCGCCCATGAGTTCTTTGCTCAACTGGATTTACCGGTTGAAATTATCCCTCTTTACGGCTCGGTTGAGCTAGGACCGATTACTGGGATGTCAGAGGCGATCGTCGATTTGGTCTCCACTGGGCGAACGCTGCAAGATAATGGCCTGATTGAGCTAGACGTTTTATTTGAAAGTACGGCGCGGTTGATTGCCCATCCTTTGAGCTACCGCCTTGATACTTATCGCCTGCACCACTGGATTGAGCAACTCCGTTCAGTGGCGGTGGTTTGACATTGCCAGCTATTGAGGACACTCAGATTCTCTACTGACTTACTACCGGCTGCGTTAGATTTGGAAGACGTATTTGGTTACAACTACTTAGGTCTAGATGACTAGCACATCACCATTGGTGGGGGCTGCCAGAAGCCAGAGACCCCGTGAAAGCGACTGGCGTTTATTTTTAAAGCTCATACCCTATGCCCGTCGCCACAACCGTTTACTAGCGCTTACTGGAGTACTGCTGGTACCCCTAGCGGTAGCGGGTGCTGTTCAGCCGATTTTGATTGGGCAGGCTATTTCTTTGTTGCGGCAAGAGCCATCCACTTTTTTGCTCTTAAAGGGTAAAAGCTTAACCACTGGAATTAATATTTTGGCTGGCCTACTGCTGCTAACGGTCGCCGTGCGGTTTTCCTTTCAAGCCGTACAGGGTTATCTCGTGCAGAAGATAGGCCAGCAGATTACGGCAGACATCCGTACTGACCTATTTCACCACGTCACTTCCTTAGCCGCCCGGTTTTTTGACCGTACCCCCGTGGGACAGTTGATTACCCGCTTAACCAGTGACGTCGAAGCATTAGGAGATGTGTTCTCCACTGGAGCGATTGGCATTGTCAGTGACTTGCTGTCGATTGTAGTAATTGCGGTCACTATGTTTACCATCCAGTGGCAGCTGGCGTTGATGCTGGTCTTGATGCTGCTGCCTGTCGCGGGTTTAATTCTCTACTTTCAGTACCAGTACCGTAAAGCCAACTATAAAGCGCGGGAAGAGCTTTCCGCCCTTAACTCAACCTTGCAAGAAAACATTGTTGGCGTCGGCGTCGTTCAGCTATTCCGGCGAGAGCGGTTTAATGCTCAACTGTTCCGGCAAATCAACCGCCGCTACATTGGAGAGGTTGATAAAACGATCTTTCATGATGCTGCCGTTTCTTCAACTTTAGAGTGGATAGCGTTTGTGGCGATCGCCGGAGTTTTAGGATTAGGGGGCTTTGGAGTGTTGCAAGAGTCCCTGACCTTTGGGACGCTGTCTACCTTTATCCTGTTCTCCCAGCGGCTGTTTGATCCCCTGCGGCAGCTTGCCGAAAAGTTTACTGCCATCCAGGCAGGTTTTACAGCCGTAGAGCGGATCAGCGGCATCATGTCTCAGCCTGTGGAAATTCGTGACCCGGAGCACCCTGAGGCTTTACCTCCGGCTCAAGATGAAATTCCTCAAGGAGAAATTCGCTTTGAGAATGTCTCGTTTGCCTACAGAGGGGATGACTACATTCTGCGAGACTTGAGTTTTACAATTAATCCCGGGGAGAAGGTCGCGATCGTCGGCCCCACGGGTGCCGGCAAAAGCTCGGTGATCCGCCTACTATGCCGTCTCTACGAAACAACTCACGGCCGGATTCTCGTGGACGGCGTCGATGTCCGAGATTTGCCCCAAACGGAACTTCGCCGCCACATTGGGGTGATTCTCCAGGATGGCTTTTTGTTTGCTGGAGATGTGAAAAGCAACATTGCGCTCGGGGAAACATACCCCTTGGCAGCAATCCGTGCCGCGGCTGAGCAGATGAACGTAGCAAGTTTTATCGAACAACTTCCCCAAGGCTACGACACCCCATTGCGCGAGCGAGGCACTAATCTGTCTGGCGGCCAAAAGCAGCTCCTTGCCTTTGCGAGAGCCGCTATTCGTAATCCGCGTGTTTTGGTGCTAGATGAAGCCACAGCCAACTTAGATGTCGCGACTGAAGCACTGATTCAGGACGCACTGGAACACCTGCTGGTAGACCGGACAGCGATCATTATTGCCCACCGCCTTTCTACCATCCGCAAGGTCGATCGAATTTTCGTCCTCAATAAAGGGCAGCTAGCAGAGTCCGGCAGCCATGATGAACTTCTGCGTCAGAATGGTATTTACGCTAGCCTATATCGTTTACAAATGCTGGGTCAGGCGGTTTAACCAATATTTTTCTGGGGCAGAAACAGTTCTGCTTCTGGCAAATTTTCAACGCCCTAGACACTGACACAACCGTGCTGAAGGTAGGTCGCCGCAAAATTTGGCTCATTCTTCAATGCCAAAATTCATCTTATAACCAATTCAAAAAATACTTGCGACAAATTACCTTGTATCGATCCCCCCTGCCCCCTTGATAAGGGGGGTGCCAGAGGCGGGGAGATCTGGCGTGTCGCATCTAAAAAATGAATTGACATTAACTGCTTGGCGGGTTATTTCAGCTCACTAGCTCCAGCAGGTGCAATCCATTAGCTGATGTGCTTTCGTCCCTAGAGCAAAATGAGAGATACTCAAACAGTGTCTGCAAGTTGGTTGTTGAGGGACTGGAGATCCACTTCATACTGTTGGAACAGATTGACCAAGGCCGTGTTACCCGTCTCGGCTAACCGAACTAAACCTAACAACAGATGTTCTGTTCCAACATATTGTCCACCCTTGAGTTGGACTGATTCTACGGCAAGCTCCAAAGCAGACTTGCTTTCTGGACTAAACTCTGAGGTCGCGTTGGGTTTGTCTTTAAAAGCACCGTCAGTGCTATCAACCTTCAAAGTTAAGCCATTAGCTTTCAGCAGGCGAGCAGCAGTTGTTGTTGAATCAGCAAGTAGACCAACAAGTAGATGTTCTGGTTCAACTTGCTTTTGCTTCAATCTTGCAGCTTCAGTTTGAGCAAACTCAATCGCATTAATTGCCTTTTGCGTAAATTTCTCAGACCCTAACAAGTACTGAGTTAGCTTCTCAAGCAGTTTCTGCATCGGATTCTTCTCCTCGTATAAGAACACGTCTTCAATCGAGACATTGAATAGTTTGGCAATTTTGAAAGCCATTTCTAGGCTTGGCTCGAACTTGCCTGACTCAAAACCATTGACCGCCTGACGACTAATTCTCAGTTCTCTAGCTAGACCAGACTGTGACCACTGGCGCATTTGCCTGAGTTCCTTCAGTCGGTTTTTCATGGTTAGACAACCATCCTGCGTCAAGTATTATTTTACAATAACCGCCGTATTCGTCAAGAAATACTTGCCAAAGCGTTCTAGATCACCTCGCTGCACTGAACAACTGGTTAATCCAGTTCCAGCGCAACTGCTATCATGTGCAAAGTAGAAAGTCATATACTGACCTACAAAGGATTTCAACTTTTGCAGATTTTAGACAAGTTAGCACTTTTTAGCGCTTGCCATGCTTTGCTTCAAGGTTTAGCAGCTTCGCTTTTATTCCCTTTTGCACCGGACGTGCCAACACTGTTTTCCTACTCGTTCCCAACCTCAGCATGGAAACGTAGGTTCGGAAGAACTGCCTCTCCAGTGCCTAATACCGTTCAGTTAAG
>JAUJON010000089.1 GCA_030447595.1 Thermosynechococcaceae cyanobacterium YX3bin19 | reverse complement strand
ATGTAACCTCTAAAACAACGCTGGATGCCTACAAAGCCCTGCAGGTTCCCGAAGTATGGATCTACCGCAACAGTCAGCTAACCATTCATCTGCTCCAAGAGGGGGGCTATATCCAAACTCCCCTCAGCCCAATTTTTCCTAATCTACCTATCCCAGCCATGATCCCAGAACTCGTACAACAAGCAATCAGCAAGGGAACCAGCCGGATGTTGCGAGAACTCAAAGCACAAGTGTCCCAAACGAACGGTGAGAGGGAACAGCGATGACTCCGAAGGACCTAGAACAGCAATTGATCCAAGACAGACTTTTATGGCTGGGCGAAACAGTCAGTGCAACGGTTAAAGGCACATCAGTGGGACCTGCTGGATTTGCCACATCTGCCTGAGGAGATCGAGTCTTTGGACAGGCAAGAACAGGAAGAATTGGCCCGTGAGTTGAAGGGACAGATTATTTTCGCTGGTTCATCGAGAGCGGATCGAGCCACAGCAACAGGGCACGTTCTAGCTGAGCTAGCTCCCGGAACAGTTCTTGCCGCATCCATTGGCCGACTGCATCGAAGGCGGTAAATGTAGAGCCAGACTTCCAAGATAGATCTTGGCCCAAGGGGGTGATGTGACTGCCAGTGAGCTTCTGAACCGCGGTTGTCGTCGGGAACCGCTGCTGGAGGATATCTCCCAGCACCGGGGTTTGGTCGATTTCATCATTGGTGAACTTTACTAGCAGGTTCCGCCGGACTTGGTAGTGCTCTTGGATCAAGCGGTTTGTTTCGCTGGGTGTAGGAATAAATTCCACTGAGGCGGACAGAGACAGCGGTTCTACGAAGGGAATGGCGCGACTGGCACTGAAGTTGTTGAAGGAAATTAAAATATTACCCGATCGCTCGACTTCAAAGAGGCTACCGATCAGTAGATGAAGTTTGCAGCCCATACTGTGGCCAATGCCATAAATCGGTAAGTAGGGTTTTAGCTGGGAGGTGGCATTGAGCCGAGCCAGGGATTGCTCAAACCTGTGCAGCACCTGCCGGGCGATCGCGGTGTGGTCTAAGGTGTTGATAAAGGGTGTGGCGATAATGGCATAGCCCTTCTCGGCTAAAAATTCCAACAAACGCCGGTAAGTGGCCTGGGGTGCAGTCGCTACAAACGCTCCCCCCAAAAAGTGAATCAAGGCCACAGGCCGAGGCGGAATTAGTACCCAATTACCCGAAACTTCCTGCCAGTTCATCAAATATCTTGACGCTTCAGTTCTGAGGGAGGTCTATCACTACTCCAGGCCCACCAGACACAGCCGCACTGGCACTGGTAGAATTCCTGCCATTTGCGGCTGTAGATGGAGTCTGTAAACACAGGTGAACGGCGATTAACCCAGACTTGCTCTGCCTCGACAGAGCCAGCCTGGCAAGTGGGACAGCAAAAATAATGAGCGTGAACCGCTGAGTTAGTCCAGGCCGGAGGAGTTGGATTAAAAGCGTCCATAATACCTATTGTATGGGAGTGCAGCTCATTGCGTGTGATGAATCCAGACTCAGAAATTCGCCGTCTGCTCGATGTCATGCCTGCTTCAGGCCGGATGAAAACCACCCTAGTTGGTAAACCGAACCAGCGCCCGGTCATCAGCACGAAATTACCGCTACCCTGGGCCCAGAATCAGCCCATCTGGATCAACTTTGACCTCTGGCAGCGCCTGCCTCAGCCGCAGCGGGATCTGTTGATGTTACGGACCGTGAGTTGGCTAGCGGCCAGTAATTGGTTCAAGCCAGACCTCTATCAGGGATTGACGATCGCTGGCATCTTGGGCGCTGGGGTAGAAGCGTTTCAAGGCGATGCCGTGGGTCTACTCGTCGCTGGGGGACTAAGCGCGATCGCCGGGGTGCAGGTCTGGCGGAACAGCCGCGGCCTCCAGATTGAACTGGAAGCCGATGAAGCCGCCGTTCGCATTGCTCAGCGCCGAGGCTATACAGAAACCGAAGCCGCCCAGCATTTACTATCCGCGATTAGCGCGATCGCCAAGATTGAGGGCCGGTCGAGTTTGGGCTTCAATGAGTTAATTCGCTGTCAAAACCTGCGGGCCATCGCTGGACTGTCTCGGACCCAGGTACCGGAAACCTTCAAGTAATTGTGGTAAACCAGAAAGCTCGAACTTCATATCCTTTGCTAGTAGTCTCTGCTGGATCAGCCGGATCTAGAGGGATTCTATTCGCTCGCTTCCTGGCTGCCGACTTTGGCAGCTGCTAGGTGGATAGAACTGCCAAAGTGGTGGAAGACGTTGTCGATAAACCATTCACTGGTCACCTTAAAGTTATGCACCGGCGTGGGCAACAGCTCTAGATAGGTTGCCTGACGGATTAAGTGGCCGACTTTACCTTTGATCTCAAAGCGGTCAAATAGATCGGCAGCACTCTCACTCAGCCCTAGCTTTAGGAGGCTGCCGCGCAGGTGTACCTGCGCCGGACTGGGAGCGTTTCCTTCCGCAATCGCCTTCAGGTTACGGGCGATCGCAGCTCCCTCTTGATAGGCAACCTGAGCAGTTGGCGGCAGCGGGTTTTCGGTATTGGTGGCGCAGTCTCCGCCAGCAAATACCTCCGGAAAATCTGGTAGCTGCAGCGTTGGTGTGACACAAAGATGGCCCCGGCGGGCCCGGTGGGCTTCAGGAACCGGCAGCGCTTGAATCAACGGGTGGGTTGCCGTACCGGCAGTCCAGACAATTGTTCCTGCCCGGAGCCTCTCAGCTTGATTCTGGCGCTGGAACTCAATTTGATGCGGACGAATGGCACTGACTTTTAGCCCCTAGGAACAGCTCAACTGGCACTGTGCGGGATTGAAGCGCAGCTTGAGCGGTTTTACGCAAATCACCTTTATCCTCCGGTTGCCAGAATCTCTGGTTGCAGTACGACCACAACCCGAACGGCTTGGGGATCGCCGCCTAAGTTGGCGTACCAGCTCGGTAGCAAATCTGCCAGGGTTGCCGCCAGTTCAATGCCTGAGGACCCTGCACCAATGATGCCGACAGTTAGCAGCGTATCCCGCTCCTCTGAGGGTTCCATCTGGCTGGCTCGCTGCAGGCACTCGCGCAGCTGCCTCTCTAACGCTTCTGCATCTTGACCATTACGGAGAAGGGAGAGAATGTTCCTGCGCCCCTTCAATACCAAAGTAACCGTTGACACAGCCCAAGGCTAAAACCAAGTGGCTGTAGGGATAGGATAGGCCAGAAGCTAACTGAACCTGTCGCTGCTGCAGGTCAATCGCTTGCACTGTATCCTGAATAAACTTAACGTTGCTACCTTTAAGTAGCTCCCGGTAACGCGGCCAAACTTGGTCATCGCTCATCTCCCCACTGAGGAACTCGTAGAGCAGGGGCTAAAGGCAAACCGCTCCCGCTGATCAATCAAGACAACAGGCTGGGAATAACGTTGATGGCTCAGGTGTAGGGCCGTAAATAGTCCGGTAAAGCCACCGCCAAGAATTAGGGTTGGATCGGTTGATTGACTCATATGCAGTTTCAGGCAAGCTAGTAAGTAATGGAAGAACAGGTACAACGAACCCTGAGCTAGCGATGCAAGCACTATTCATAAAGAACAGTTTAGATATCAATCGGCTTGGGTTGCTTCCCCGGCTATAGCACCCGCAAAACCAACCGGGTTGTGATGTTGGTGAAAAACCTCTCAATTAGCCACTCTGTAGTGGTTTTAAAGTTATGTATGGGGGTCGGCAATAACTCTAAATAGGTTGCCTCGCGGATCGTATGACCGACTTTACCCGTCACTTCAAAGCGGTCAAACAGATTCGCGACACTCTCGCCCAGTCCTAGCTTCATGAGCGACCCGCGCAACTTGACCTCAGCTGGCTGGGGAACCTTTCCTTGGGAAACAGCTTCTAGGTTCCGGGCGATCGCCCCCCCTTGCTGGTAGGCAACCTGAGCGGTTGGTGGCAGGGGATTTTCCGGGTCTACCACGGCGCAATCTCCGCCAGCAAATACCTCTGGAAAATCAGTTAGTTGTAGCGTCGGCTCCACCCGCAGCCGTCCTCGCTTATCCCGGTTCTCCTCAGAAATCGGCAGGGTTTTGACCAGCGGGTGAGTCGCTTTACCAGCAGTCCAGACAACCGTAGCTGCCTGAATTACCTCCGTCTTACCATGCCGTTCAAATTCTACCCGCTCTGGTTGAACAGCACTGACTTCAGCGTCTGTAATCACTTCCACTGGTACACTTCGCTGCTTAAGCGCGTTTTGGGCCGTCTGGCGGCAACGACGATTGATGTCCCCCTTGAGAATTTCTGGCCCGCGATTGAGCAGCACCACGCAAATTTCTTGGGGGTCGCCGTCTAGCTGGGCATACCAGTTGGGTAATAAGTCCGCTAGCGTTGCCGCTAGTTCTACACCCGTAGGGCCGGCGCCAATGATGACTACCGTGAGTAGTGTCTGCCGCTGCTGCGGATCGCGGCTCTGGCAGGCTTGATGCAGGCAGGCTCGCAAGTGCCTCTCCAGTGCTGCCGCATCGCCCCCAGTGTTGAACGCAAAAGTATTTTCTTGGGCTCCCTCCAGGCCGAAATAGCTCGTGGCGCTCCCTAAAGCTAGAACCAGATAACTGTAGTCGCAGCTTACACCAGAAGCTAACTCGACTTGCCGTTGTTGCAGGTCAATAGCTTGCACGGTATCTTGCAGGAACCTGACGTCACTACCATGGAGCAACTCTTCATAGCACGGCCAGACCTGACCCGCGTTCATCTCACCGCTGAGAAACTCGTAGAGTAGCGGCTTAAAGGTAAATCGCTCCTGCGGATCAATCAAGGTCAGAGGCTGTAGATAGTTTTGATGCCTTAGGTTCAGGGCCGTGAACAGGCCGGTAAACCCACCGCCGAGAATTAAGGTTGAATTGGTTGTCATGAGCCTATTCAGATGGGCGAGACTGACTAGAGATGAGCTTGTTTATCTTCCCGGTAATGTTTAGGTCGATTCAGTAAATAATGCTGCAAGTTAAGCCATCTCCACCTTAATCAAGTCACGTTTTACTGACATTGCAGCTTAAATTCCTCTGGCTATGCTGACAAGGAAACGACTTGTCTAGCCAGCTTGTGCGCTTCCGATATCTAATCCTCTCGCCGTAAGTGCCCAATGAGAATGAGAAACTGTCTGTCGCCCCAAGTTGACTCAAACTGCCAGAGAAACTGCCTTCAAGTCAAAAATCTTTTCGACTACGTCTGCCACTACCTTGTCAGGTGTTGAGGCACCCGAGGTAATTCCAACCACAATGGGTCTCGCTGGCAGCCAGTTTTCCTGAACTTCCAAGTCCCGCTGCAAAGGCTTATGCTCAATGCGGTTGCCGGGGCCAATTCGCTTGCTGCTGTCAATGTGGTAGGAGGGAATTCCGCGCTCGACGGCAATTTCTTGCAGATGGGTTGTATTTGAAGAATTGAAGCCACCAATGACCACCATTAAATCAAGCTGCTCTGCCACCAGTTGAAACATGGCGTCTTGACGCTCTTGCGTAGCATCGCAAATCGTATTGAAGCTTAAGAAATGCTGGTTGAGTACGGCTGGACCGTACTTCCGCATCAGGGTACGCTCGAACAACTTGCCAATTTGCTCGGTTTCTCCCTTAAGCATGGTGGTTTGATTGGCAATTCCAACCCGCTCCAGGTCAATATCTGGGTCAAATCCTGCGGAACAGGCCGAGCAAAATTTAGCCATGAACTCCTGCTGATCTCCCCCATGCAGGATGTCGCTGCAGACGTACTCTGCCTCTGCTAAATTAAGCACCACCAGGTACTTATCGGCGTAGGAGCTTGTAGCAATGGTTTCTTCGTGCTTATACTTACCGTGAATAATCGAGGTATAGCTACCTTTCTTGTGCTTCTCCACACTATTCCAAACCTTTGACACCCACGGGCAGGTGGTATCCATAATCACGCAGCCCTTCTCGTTCAGGAGCTGCATTTCTTGCACGCTGGCACCAAAGGCGGGCAAAACCACGACATCCCCACATTCAACCACCGAGAAGTCTTTCTGGTCGTCATGGACCGGGATAAACTGGACCTGCATTTCCTTGAGGTTTTGATTCACCGAGGGATTGTGAATGATCTCGTTGGTAATCCAGATCCGTTCGCTAGGAAACTGCTTGCGTGTTTCGTAGGCCAAGGCGATCGCCCGCTCGACTCCCCAGCAAAAGCCAAAAGCTTCTGCCAATCGGATGGTTACATCTCCGCGGGTAAGCCGATAGCCGTGATCGCGAATTTGCTGAACCAAATTACTTTGGTACTCCGCCTGCAGCAGATCCGTAATCTCTGCCTCGCGGCCAAACCCTTTACGGTGGTACTGTTGGGAGCTAGAGAGCGATCGCTTAAAGGCTTTAGTATCCATCGGCTGTTCCTTCTAAAGGGTCTACTCAAGTTGATTTTGACCCTGGCAAGGGTGTTGATCAACAGCGGCCTTTCTGCTGGGCAAACACAACAATGATACATCCATCCTACCTAAGCCCTGCTGCAGCTACACCAAATACTCCGGCGGCAAGACTTCTGCGCCACTTGCTGCAGGTGCACACTAACCCTAACTGATTAAGACTACAGCTCTATACAAACACCCAGCTCAAAATCTACGCTTAACCTGTTCTTTACGTTAATGCTGTAATATTTGTCACGTTTGCACTATATCATTATTCAAAGTTTAGACCGGTAGAATTACCTAAAGGCATCACAATGTTTTCTTACCTTCAGTCAAGCCGTTGGGGCGTCGCAGCATCTAGCCTTGCCCTTGCAGTGGGATTAATATCTTGTCAGTCGCAAACAGCAGAAGCGCCTCCGCAAGCGGGGACTTCTCCTGCTAGCCCAGCAGGGGGTGATGTGAAAGCATCTCTAAGTGGGGCCGGTGCAAGTTTTCCTGCTCCCTTATATCAGCGCTGGTTTTCGGAGTACAACAAAGAAAATCCTGGGGTGCAGATCAGCTACCAATCCGTAGGTAGCGGTGCTGGGGTTGAGCAATACCTTGCCAAAACTGTAGACTTTGGAGCTACCGACGCGCCGCTAACAGAGGAAGAGCGCAAACAGTTTCAGTCCAAATACAACGCTGAGCCGATTCAAGTGCCGATGACAGGTGGTGCGGTTGTGTTTGCCTACAACCTAGGAGGCGATGTGGAAAACCTACGGCTTTCCCGCGAAGCCTACTGCGGCATCGTCCAGGGTGAAGTCAAAACTTGGAACGACCCTTTAATCGCCCAGGCCAACCAAGGTGTGAACCTACCGAGTACTCCGATTAACTTTGTGCATCGCTCCGATGGCAGTGGCACAACCTTTATCTTTACCAACCACATTGCTGAAGCATGTCCAAACTGGAAAGCAGGTTCCGGTAAGTCGGTGGAGTGGCCAACAGGTGTGGGTGCTAAGGGCAACGAAGGTATAACGGCTCAAGTTCAACAAACTGAGGGCTCAATTGGCTATGTTGAATTTGCCTATGCCAACGAGAACAATTTAAACATGGCTTCTCTAGAGAACAGTGCCGGTGAATTTGTTGAGCCAGGACCGCAAGCAGCTGCTGCTGCCCTCGAAGGACAAGAAATTCCTGAGGACTTTGCCCTGGAAGTGCCAGACCCCAGTGGCCAGAATGCCTATCCAATTGTTGGCCTCACCTGGCTACTGCTCTATCCTCAGTATGATGATCCAGCAAAAGCACAGGCGCTCAAGAACTTTGTCAATTGGGCCTTTAGTGATGGTGGTAAATACGCTGAGGAATTGGGATACCTGCCTCTAACTGGTGAAGTTGCCCAGAGAGTGCAATCGACCGTCAGCGAAGAGGTTGCAGCTCGCTAGCAGCTCAAATAAAATCTAGCCATATTGAGGTTGCCACAAGGACTCAATGCACCTAGCTTGCTGAGGCAAATTACCTTTGTAAATAGAAACCATGTCTTCAGTGACCGGAGATTCTCAAAAAGCAACTTATCAACGATCTGCAGTATCCCGAAAAGCAGATGTTGGTTTTTTATGGTTAACTCGGTTCTTTGCCCTGGCAGTGGGTGGGGTTTTGGCCTGGATAGCAGTTGAGGTAGCGATCGAAGCCCTGCCTGCTATCCGTCAGTTTGGCTGGCAGTTTCTCTTTTCCAGTACTTGGGACCCAGTTGATGATGTATATGGGGCGTGGCCCTTTATCTATGGAACTGTGGTCAGCTCCTTAATTGCGCTAATACTAGCGCTGCCGGTTGGCATTGGGGTGGCTTTATTTCTGAGTGAGGACTTTCTGCCACCTCGGATTCAGCAGCCTATCGTCTTTATGGTAGAGCTACTAGCCGCAATTCCAAGTGTTGTCTATGGTTTATGGGGAATTTTTGTCCTGATTCCCCTCCTTGGAAGCATTGGGCTTTGGCTACACCAAAACCTAGGTTGGATACCGCTCTTTAGTACCCCTCCAAGAGGGCCCGGAATGCATATAGCTGGGGTTGTTTTAGCGATCATGATTTTGCCACTTATTGCGGCAATCTCACGAGATGCGCTCGTTTCGGTTCCCCGAGATCTCCGTCAAGGTGCTTACGGTTTAGGTGCTACCCGCTGGGAAACTATCTTTAAGATCTTGTTACCTGCTGCCTTTTCCGGGATTGTGGGCGGAACTATGCTGGCTTTGGGGCGAGCATTGGGTGAGACAATGGCTGTAACGATGGTCATTGGCAACGCTGCCAACGTGTCGCCTTCGATTTTGGCTCCAGCCTCTACGGTTTCTGCATTACTGGCAAATCAATTTGCTGAAGCAGGTGGACTGCAAATTGCATCCCTCATGTACGCAGCGTTGATTCTGTTTGGTTTGACACTTTTAGTAAATATGCTGGCTGAGTTACTGATTCGGCGGGTAAGGCAGATATAGCCATTGGGCTCTCTTTCGCTATCAATATGGAGTGCAGACATGGCACATACCGTGAGTCCCTCTAATCCGTCACCTCGATCTTCAGCTCAAGGGTTGATCCGGTCTCGTACCTCACCGCGAACACTGTTTTCTACAGTGATGACGGTGTTGGCATTTGCATCTGCCGCGATCGCCCTACTGCCCTTGTTTGCCGTGCTTTCTTACGTCGTGATTAAAGGTGCGGGTCGCCTCAGCCTAAGTTTATTTACTGAGCTACCTCCCCCACCTCTCGTTGGAGGCGGGGGCTTTGGCAACGCGGTGTTAGGGACATTAATTACAGTGGCAATTGGGGCAGCAATCAGTATTCCCTTTGGGATTTTGGCGGCGATATTTTTGTCAGAGTTTGGCAGAGATACGCGGCTTGCTTCCTGGGTTGATTTCTTTACCAATGTGCTTAGCGGCGTTCCCTCAATTATTGCGGGTGTCTTTATTTATGGGATTTTAGTTATCACTACAGGTAGTTTCTCGGCTGTCGCTGGAGGGGCAGCCCTGGCGGTTTTGATGCTACCGATTGTCGTGAGAACGGCGGCAGAAGCGCTGGAATCCGTTCCCAATGAAGCCCGCCAAGCGGCAGTCGGCTTAGGAGCTACTGATTTTCAGACCATTTCCAGGGTGGTGCTGCCAGCTGCAACTCCGGCAATTGTCACAGGCGTCATGCTAGCGATCGCTCGCGCTGCTGGAGAAACTGCGCCCTTAATCTTTACGGCACTGTTCAGTCAATACTGGCTTAACGGCGTATGGCAGCCGACGCCGACGCTATCTGTTTTAGTTTTCA
>JAUJON010000088.1 GCA_030447595.1 Thermosynechococcaceae cyanobacterium YX3bin19 | reverse complement strand
TCTGGCCCTGAAAGGTAATTTCCCGTTGCTCATTGTCTGGTGTTGAATCATCACCTAAGGATAAGGTGTTATTCACATAATAAATCCCATTAGGAAAATAGAGGATTCCCCGGTCTCCTCCATATTGAAAACCTCTGTAATCATTAATGGCCTGCTGAATTTTGTACGTATTGCTTGCTGCTTTACTCTCATCACCGGCCTCGACACCGTAACGGGGATCCGTGACCATGTTCACCACCGTGTTACGGGGGAAGACGATGTTTTCTTTGGGCGAAGACTGAGCCCAAACCATGGCGTGAACAGAAAGTAGTATACAGGTAAGTGCCACCCGCACTAGAGCAGCCATCGGGCTGACTCCTGGTAAATAATTGGAAACCGCCGCTTTCAAACCTGAAAGCATGGTTTGTTGTAAATAAGATTGTTGCATAAGCGTGTTTGGTTGAGTTGTTGAAACAGTTTATTCACTATCTATTGCATTGAGGTCTTTTTTAGCCATTGGCGCAGTAGGGGCATTTTTCTTAGGCAGCCACTGCATCAAGTCTTTTTTGATTGCGGTAAATTCACCCTTACTGGCCAGGTTATTCCACTCCATTGGGTCTGTCTGGTGGTCGTAGAGTTCTTCCGTGCCGTCGCTGTAGCGGATGTAGCGCCAGCGTTCGGTACGCACCGCGTGGTTACTTCTGCCATGCGTAGTAATAGCCGGATGATTCCACTGCCTGGTTGGGTTCTTTAGTAAAGGCGTAATACTTACCCCTTCCCATTCCGGTTTAGCCGGGAGACCGCATAAATCAGCTAATGTCGGGTATACGTCTAAGAGGCTAACCGTTCGTTCACAGGTAGTATTGGGGGTGGTCATGCCAGGAACCACTACCATCAGGGGCACCCTGGTCGCCTCTTCCCACAGCGCAAACTTGCGCCAGTGCTGTTTCTCGCCTAAATGCCAGCCGTGGTCGCTCCAAAGTACAATGATTGTATTTTTAGCAAAAGCACTCCTCTCCAGTGCATCCAACAATCGTCCGATCTGGGCATCGGCAAAGGTGATGCTGGCCAGATATCCCTGCACGGCTTTTTCCCATTGTTTATGCTCTAACACAAACTGATGGTCGCCTTGCGGTTTGGCGATCTTCACGCCAATAGCCGGAACATCGGCTAAATCATTTTCTTTCACTTGAGGCAGCACAATCTTGGACAAGGGATACCGGTCAAAATAGTGCTGCGGTACGTACCAGGGCAGATGCGGACGGGTAATGCCAACGGCCAGAAAGAACGGCTTGCCGTGTTCCTTACCGAGAAAATCAATTCCCCATTGCGCGTTCTTATAGTCACCCATCTGCTCATCCTTCACCGCTACCGGATGCCAGTCAAAATGACCTTTGCCGAAGACGGGCTTATTGGTCGGTTCCGGCGAGGTCTGCACCGGATAGAACACCGGCCAGGAAGTCGGGTCATTGTAGGAATTATGGAAAATTTTACCACTTCCGGCTACCTCGTAGCCGTTGGCGGTAAAATATTGGGGCAGGGTAACTGCATCAGGCAATACGGGCCTCCAGGGTTGGTAATTGTTGTAAATACCCGTGCTGGAAGGCTTTAGCCCAGTCAGCAGACTGGTGCGGGAAGGATTGCAGGCGGGGGCGGAACAGTAGGCGCGGGTAAAGTTGACACCCCGGCGAGCCAGCCGATCCAAGTTCGGGGTTTGTACGCCGGGGTAGCCACCCAGTACACCTATCCAATCGTTGAGATCATCCACAGAAATAAAAAGCACATTAGGCTTTGCAGCATTTATTTCATTAGTAGTAACGATAGCATGTCCAGGTATACGGCAGATAAAAGACGTAAACAGCCCTCCGGTTATAATGAATAAGACTATAGAGGTCAAAAGACGGTAATGCACTCGTATACTGATTGTTTTTTTCATAATTAGGCAATAGGATTCCTATCTACTCTTCCATCGATTTTTGAAAGAGAAGTAATTGGGTGAAAAACGAAGAGATTAGGCAATGTTGAAGAGGCTGGATACGACTTTCCAGCCTGCCTCTTCAGTAGTGTAGCTTTCTTGATTGGCTTAAGTAGCCGGACTTACCAACCAGGATTCTGATCCAGCGCCGGATTACGGTCAATTTCATCCTGCGCTATCGGGTACAGTTCATGCTTTCCAATGGTAAATCCTCGATCAATCATAGCCTTCGGAATCGTTCCCCAGCGGACGAGGTGGAAGAAACGGTGGCCTTCAAATTCCAGTTCGCGGCGGTACTCCAGCCGGATCGAATCTCGCAATACGGCGGGTCCGGCGAGGTCCATTGCTTTTATTCCGGCGCGGATACGAACCCGGTTAAGGGAGGCCAGCGCTTTGCTGCCATCGCCCAGTTCATTAGCGGCTTCGGCGTGCAGCAATAGTAGTTCGGCATAGCGCATCAGCTTCCAGTTGAGGGTAGATTTCCAGGCATTCCCATCGACAAACGTGCTTGGCGCCACCACCCATTTGCGGTTAGCAATTCCAGTGCTGCTCCAATCCCTCCTGAAAGCAGCGAGGTTGGTTGGCGTGATAATTGATTTCCCGTCAAAAGTAATTGTATCACCGGGCAGGATAAAATTAGCTTTGATGCGCCGGTCGTTCGGGGCATACTGTTCGGGGCATACTGCTTGAATAAATCTTGCGTAGGTTCGTACCCACCCTGCACGTTGCTCGTGAAACCAATCTTACCGGCTAATCCTTTGGGGCCAAAATTCTGCAACTGATGGTGTGCTTCACCACCTATTAACGACCTTACGAGGGTGGTAGGTCCAAACTGTACCTCCAGGACTGATTCCCGGTTATTCTCCCCTTCAAAATTAAAATTCTCGCTGTAGTCCAGTGCCAGGTCATACACACCCAGCCCCATCGCTTGTTCGGCATAATACACCGCCTGGTCCCATTTCTGTTGATACAGTTGTGCTTTGGCCATGTAAGCTAATGCTGCGCCTTTGGTGGCCCTGCCTACATTATTGGCATCGTATCGGGCCGGCAGGCGTTCAGCGGCTGCCGGTAAGTCGGACATTGCCTGATTCCAGGTATCTTCCTTGCTGGCCCGGGCCTTGAAAAATCCTTCCGTGGTGGTTGGGTTAGTCGTAAAAATGATGGCCCTGCCATACCATTGCGCCAGTGTGTAATAAGCAAATCCCCGTAAAAAATATGCTTCGCCCCGGGCTCTCCGGCTCAAATTATCCTGATCGTCGCTTACCTTCTCCAGAAAAGTGTTGGATAGCGCAATGATGTTGTATAGAAAGTCCCACGCCGGAGTATTCGAACGCGACGCATCAAAAGCATAATTATAGTGCGCAATAACGTTATTATTCCGGGTGGGGCCTATCTGTAAATCATCACTCATGACATCTCCCACAATAGAAGGTCGGTGTTCGTTGTTAAACGCACTAAACTGGTCATAAACGGCAGAAAGCGCTTCCAGATAAGTTGCCTGAGTATCGTAGTAGTTGGTTACATCAGGGGTACCCAAAGGTTCTTTATCCAGCAAATCCTCACAAGAGGTGGAAGAAAGTAGTACCAAGAGAAGAAAAGTATATTTAATTGTTCTCATAATTGCCTCTGTTTTATGTATACGATTGGACCTTGCTAAAAACTCAGGTTGATACCGACCAAATAGGTACGGGCAAAAGGATATACCACCCGATCAATCCCTTTTTGCAGCACATTCCGTACCCCTAAATCAGGATTGTAACCAGAGTACCTGGTCAAAGTGAGTAGATTAGACGCGCCTACGTATACCCGGAAACTATCTGCTTTCAGACGATCAAGCAGTTCTTTAGGAAGCGTATAGCCCAATTGCAGGTTCTGCAGCCGCAGGTAAGAACCATCTTCCACCCACAAATTGCTGATGCGCTTATTATTATTGGGGTCAAGGAAATTGGGAGCAGCATACTTCCCATCCGGGTTATTCACCGGATGGAAACGGTCCAGGTAGTCGCGGTGAAAATTATAAGGTTCGCCGGTTGGCGTATTGCGCATCCACCAGTTGGCAGTATTCAGAATATCATTGCCATACGACCCCTGGAATAAAACATTCAGATCGAAGTTTTTATACCGGAAATTACCTTTAAGACCCCCGATGAATAAGGGCCAGGGATTTCCGTAGAATGTCCGGTCCTGCTCATTGATGATACCGTCCCCGTTTACATCCCGGAACTTGTAGTCACCAATTCCGGCGCCGGGCTGTTTGGCGTGGTTGGTAATTTCTTCTTCCGACTGGAAGATACCCTCAGCGATATAGAGGTAAAATAAGCCGATGGACTTGCCTACTTCCGAGCGGCTGAGGATACCGCCCTGATTTCCCCGGTAGCCGCCGCCATCCAGGTAGTTCACCCCTTCGGCCAGATAGGTAATTTTATTGCCGCGGGTAGTGGTAAAATTCAGGCCCACATCAAACGTAAAATCACCCTGCGATTTTGCGTAGCTTACTTCCAGTTCCAGGCCGGTATTCTGAAGCGTTCCACGTTAATCTCAGGGGCATCTAAGGTACCCCGCCCGGCGATGGGCGGCTGGCTGAGGATCATATCCCGCGTTTTCTCTTGATGAAGTAATCAGCGGTAACGGTGAGCCGGTTACGGAAAAAGCCCATATCTATTCCAAACATTCGTCTGGTCTGGAGATTTCCCAGGTCAACTCCGGGTTGGGAATCCGCTCCGGACGGCTACCCAAAAGGTACACCTGGTTAGCCCGAAAGTATACCCAATATCCTGGTTTCCGACAACGCCCCGTTCGATGGTGGAAGACGTAACGTATCACCGGCACTACGCTCATTGCCCAGCAATCCCCAGCCCGCCCGTAGTTTCAGGTTATTTACCAATGAGATTCCCTTTCATAAAACCTTCTTCCGATACCCCATCCGGCCGAGAAGGAAGGAAAGTTGCCCCAGCGGCTGGCGGGAGCGAAGCGTGAGGAGCCGTCGCGGCGGAGCGTAGCGGTAAAAAGATATTTATTGTTAAAAGTATAGTTCAGACGACTATAAAAAGATAAGATGGCCCACTCACTGGCCCATTCATTATTAATGGCGGTACTATCACTTCCCAATCCCAGATACCGCAGGTTTTTGTCTCCTGGTTGACAAAGCCGGTCCGCTGGGTATTGAATGATCTTCAGGTAATCCTGGACGTCGGTACTGGCCAGCACCGTAAAATTGTGTCCGCCAAAACTTCTCTTATACGTCAGAAAATTTCGCGCCTGCAGTTGGTAAGCATTCGCAATGAGCGGCTTAAGCTGTTTACGTCATTAAATGTGATGTATTCCCGCCATTTTTGATTAAAAGTTCTTGTCATCGTCTATGCGTAATTCGCCGCCCCATTCGGTGTGGAGAGTTAGTCCCTTGATAATCTCCAGATCGGCAAACAGGCTTCCTACCAGATTGTACATATTGTTGCGTCCCGTTCCTGAAGCAGTGCTTCGCGCATGGGATTCCTGATGTCCCCGTAATACTGGAGATTAGTAGTGCCGGCAAACCGGTCGCTTGATCGTTCGAAAGTACCCCGGCTGTTTATAGACAGCAATCAGGGGAGACATCCGCAGGACGGTGCCTACCCCGCCAAGATAGTCCTGGTCCTGCTGGACGCCGCGCTGGTTTTGAAAACTCAGGGCCAGGTTGTTCCCTACCCTTAGTCTGAAAATAACTTGTGGTCGGAGTTGAGCCGAACCGGAGTAGCGTTGAAAGTACGTATTGGGAGCGATACCATCCTGCCGTTGATAACCCGCACCCACAAAAATTTTGACTTTTGTCGTTGCCTCCGGCAAATGAAAGGTAATAATTTTGAGTGGGAGCCACCCGGTAATAAGCGTCCTGCCAATCCGTGCTGTCCGCAATACCTTCCCGTACGCGGCCATTTGCTGCATCCCATACATTCGGGTTATGACTAATAGAGGCGTTCGATTTCTCGCCAGCGTATTACTTACCGCTTCTTCCTGAAGTTCGGCCCACTCCGGCACAGGTGAGGTCAATTTTTCTTAGCAAGCTGCTGCCAGCCATAAAAGGCATCAAAGCACTTTGTTTCATTCGCCCGGCCCCGCTTGGTCGTGATCAGTACCACGCCGCTAGAGGCCCGCGATCCGTAGATGGCCGCGGCTGAAGCATCCTTGAGCACTTCTATCGATTTAATATCCTGCGGATTAATGCTATTTAACCCACCCGTGATGGGGATGCCATCTACTACATACAATACTTGATTCAATCCAGTCACGCTGGTTTGGCCCCGAATCACTACATCGGCTCCTGCCCCGGGTGCGCTGTTACTTTGTGAAACGTATACCCCGGCGGCCTGTCCCTGCAAGGCAGTTTGTACATTGGTGACCGGAAGTCTTTTTTAGTCTTCTTTTCACCAGTGCCACGGCGCCGGTAAGGTCGCTTTTTTTTCTGGGTGCCGTATCCTACCAATTACATTTCATTCAGCGATTTAATGTCCGGCACAAGTGATACATTAATCACTGTCTGGTTGTTGATGGACACTTCTTCGGCTACATATCCAACGTACGAAAAGATTCAATGTGCCATTGCCATCCGGAACCGACAATGAATAATTACCTTGCATTGGTAGTCGTGCCCGTAGTGGTACCTTTAACAGTACGGTTACCCGGGCAAAACCGTTTCCGTATTGTCCGTAACCCGTCCGGAAAGAGCAATAGCTAATATACTTTGGGGTCCACCGCCTGTATACTTACCGTTCCCAGATTTGAAATGGCAGAAGACCTTAAAATGGGGTTATTATTAATGCGGGAGCCACGCCGGTTTTGTTGTCATCCAAGGGCATGATGATGTAGAGTTGGTTACTGACTTTATCAAATTTCAGCCGGCTTCCTTTAAGAATTTGTCAGAGCCTCTTCTACGGTTACAAACTTCTCCACCTTAGGCACCTGCTTACCGTCTAGCAATGCATTATCGGCCATAATAGAAACCTTAAATTTTTGCTCCAATTCAGTAAAGCACTTTGAGGCTTTTGCCTGTTGGGGCTTAGGGACATAGACTGTCGGGTAATTAGGGAAGACAAATTAGAAGCAAATTCCTGGGCTTGGGTATTGAGGGTGAAGCCCGTACTTAGCAGCAAAAGTAACTTTACAGGTGGATAAAAGACTTCATATATATTCAGTTAGGTTACAGAACAGCACTAAGAATCCAGCTCCCCGCTTCCGGGGATTTTTTGTGTATTCAAAAGGGAAAGTGTTTTTAGGGAACGGGTACTTGTAGATGCCCTATATACAAAGGGATAATAGCAAC
This sequence comes from Thermosynechococcaceae cyanobacterium YX3bin19, assembly GCA_030447595.1. Lineage (GTDB taxonomy): Bacteria > Cyanobacteriota > Cyanobacteriia > Thermosynechococcales > Thermosynechococcaceae > JAUJON01. The sequence continues at coordinate 16,808 of JAUJON010000088.1, read as the reverse complement.
TGAAGGCTCATTAAGCTCACGTAAGCCCAGACATACTCTTTTAAGTTTTGTTTTTAAGTAGTTCTTTACAATTGGTTGATACCATTTTTTGTCATTCCCTCCTAAGAATGACAATTGAGAGGATAGTCTAAAATAATTTCAGTGACCTACTTAAATTTTATTAGTTTCGACTGATTTTTTCTCAACATCACTTCCCCGAACCAGATAGCAATACCTGATTGCCTTTCCGGGTAAATCTCCAACCAAATGTTTTGGAAAGCCCTTTCAACACCACCCCTTCATCCTCCATCGGAGCCGATCCCCAAACTCTTTTTTGCAGCAGGCTTGAATCAGCTACAGTTATTTGCATTCCATAAGTTTCTTCCAGCACGGCTAGTACTTCGGGTAGGGGTACATTGTGAAATACCAGTTTACGTTCGATCCAAGCGGAGAATTGGGTCGGGTCGGTAGCTTTCTTAGCAAAATCTGAAGACTTTTCCATGCTTTCTATCATTTCGCCAGGCTTCAGATACACTTCGCGGTTTCCTGTGACTCTTTCAATATCAAATTTTACTTTTCCCGAAGCGAGCACCACCCGCGTCCCCCGTTTACGCTGAAAGGCAGTAAATTTCGTTCCGAGTACTTCTACCTGGGTAGAATCAGTCAGATGCACCACAAAACGCTGATGATTCTGGGTGTGCTTTACTGAAAAATAAGCCTCCCCTTCCAGCCACACCTCCCGCAGTCCTGCGGGGGTCCATTTTGCCGGAAATCGTAAGGTAGAATTTGCATTTAACTTCACGGTGGAACCATCGGGTAGCACCACCGTTTTTACTTCGCCAAATGCGGTATCGTATTGCTGTTGAGTAGAATTTTGCAGGAACAGGTACCCTGCAGCCCCTATCACCAGTAGTACCACTGCAGCTGCTAATTGCCGTAAGTACCGGAAGCTGTACAGAGTGATCACCTTGCCTGTTGAAGCGCTTTCCAATTGCTGGTTGAATACCTGATTGGCCGCTACAATATTTTGCCATACCCGGTTTCTGCTTTCGTCAGAAGGGGTATCCGTTTGGAACTGTAATCTTCCGAGCAGTGATCTGGCTTCGGTAATTTCCCCTAGCTTATGGGGGTATTTTTTCAGCCATTCGTGCCAGAACTCATCAGTTTCCTGATCAGGTTGGCGAACCCACTGCTGAAAGTATTCATCTTCCAGAAACTCAGTTACAGTATAGTGTTCGTATGCCTGAATCTCTTTTTTCATGCAGGTAGGTGGCTAGCTTTATTTCTATTACCAGTTTACCCCGCTTTTTACCCCAAGAAAATTGAAATTTTTTCGAAGAAATTTTATCCTCTTAGAAGTGCAAAAAATTTAATATAAAAAAAATCCTATTATAGTAGAGTATTTGCTCGGGAGATTACCCTTCAAGGAATGAGCGGAGTGGCTAGCCAAACTAGAAAAAAATTGATTAGCAAGAAGATTTTTTTTAGGCTGTTATGAAGCACTTCCAGGGCTCTAGCTACCAGTTTATAGGTTCCCTTTACGGTGATGGACATTACCTGAGAAATTTCTTCGTAGGATAATCCTTCATAAAATTTAAGAAAGAGGGCTTCTTTTTGTCTTTGCGTAAGCTCCTCAAGCGCCCTAGTAAGCTGCCGGTGTCTCTCTTCCAAATCATGTACCTGGATAATATCCATCTCCGGCGAAAGTACTAATTGGAAAGCCATATCATTATCTTCTTCCATAGAAGCCAATGTTTCTTTCCGACTGGTAATTTTATTGAACAGAATATTGCGTAAGGATTTAAAAAGATAATTACGGACCGAAGCAGGCACAACATGCTGGCTCCGGTTTTGCCATAGGCGGATAAAAAGATCCTGGATACAGTCTTCCACCAAGCTTTTATCGGACGTGAATTTGTTGCCATAATTGTAGAGCCGGGGTAAAATAGGCCTGGTAGATGTGTAAGGCTCGTTGATCTCCTTGCTGAAAAGCTATCCAGTTCTCAATCTCAACGTCTGCCTTATGTAGCTCCTGCTTGTCCATATTTGCCAGTAATAAGCAATTACCAGATAAAAAAACTCTTCCCAATTGCGTTTATGGTATAAGAATTCTAATAAATATAAGCATAATTTTAAGTTATAAAATAAAACTTGTTTAAAATAGCTCCTCAGTCATGTAGAATTCCAAGCTAGCGGTTGCTTAGGCAAGAGCTTGGACTTTCTCGCACAACTGGTTAGCACGTGGAATTTACTCTTTCCCACCTTCCACTTTTAGGCTCTCCGCAGGTTCCGTGCTAGGCGAATTGCGCAGCCGCAAATGCCTAGTATATACGTCCACAGGGCCAGAGCTAATTGCACCTTAAACGACCTTAGGAGCAGAATAAGTGAAGCCGTCGTTGTTCTCCGAATAGATAGCACGGAACCTGCGGAGAGCCACTTTTACGGGGGAAACTCCACTTACAATCTGAATGGGGATGATATTTCATCGCTCTCGCCTTAAGCATCCGGCGGAAGTTATGTTCTTGTTTAGTAATACTTTCTTCTGAATCTTCCTTGTTATTGTCTGATATTTCATAACCCGACTCCTCTTTATCCGACGCAGACTTTGTATTTGGATTGAAATGTTGAACAAATGACTCAGGTACCACACATATGATTACACTTGGCTTTTTATTTTGAGACAGCCATTGTATTTTTCTAATGTACAGCTCTACCGCTCTACCAATTACTTGCTTTCACTAATAGAATTATACACCTCATCGAAATCCGTATTGTTAATCCGACGAATGTATTCCTCTTCATAGGTGCTAAGCGTGAGCAAAACCATTTTGCTCCTGAAATCCCATGAAGCTAGAAAAAGCTTAGGCTGTTTGCTTGATTTAGCCTCTATAAAGTCTTTCCCTCTTCAAGCCAATTAAGTATTATATCTACTCTGTCGCTTTTCCAATGATACCCAGTACGATTTTTCCGGGCGGTCCTGTTGAAGTATATCATATGGGCCGAAACGCCGTATGCCATCTTCGGGCATAATGATGTGTTACCGTTACCGAATTCTAATAGCGGTTCCGGCAGATTTTTAACTATCACTCTTCAAAATTTAAGTCTAATTGCTCCTTATTCTCTTTGCTTTTAGGTTCCGATTGGCTCCAGACGTCGTCGGGAATTGCTGGCTGTGTTTCAAAGTATGCAGGAAATTCAGAGAATTGTAAGGTAAACCCAGGGTTACTATGTCACCCTTAGCAATGGAAATAAGATATCCGGCCAGAAACTGGAAATTTGCATGACTGCTCCATTCCTTTCAATCTTTTTTATGCCAGTCGCATACTTATCAGCGAATGGACTAGGTTTGTAACCATTTCTTGGGCTGGTAAAACCAATCAGGTTTAAGTGCCATATACCATTTTTCATCAAATTGATTAAAGGTAATAGCAAACGCCAGGTGCCGGTAACAAACATAATGTTTGCCTTTCTTCACGCGTTCGGTTCCATCATCTCCTGTAACTGTAGTTTCATTTCTAGATTTTATATCAAAGACTACACCTTTCCCGATTTGCTTTTCCATTGCACTTTCTGAGGCTTGGGAGGTTGATTGACCATGCGGAAACGAAATACCTTTTCAGCATGGACCCATTCAATGTCACGTTTGCTAAGATCTTGTTTAAGTGAACTAGTCATTAAAGACTTGAAGACATTTTCGATCTATATTACCGCTAATAAATTCCGAGGGGGTTAGTGGAGTTATGGTACCTTGGTCTATAACTTTTTGAGAGGCTCATTTGACTGATGTATATTACAAAATGTAAGAATCTTATTTTCTGTATAAAATGTAATCAGCAAAATGAGGGTAATGTTGTCGAAAGTAGTATCTAATGTCATCTTTTGTGTTAAATGACGCAATTTCCAAAGTCGCTTTTGTGATTTAATTTCTGCTACTAATTCTTGCCTGTATTTCTCAAAATCAAATTGAATTTCTGCCGAATAGAACTGGCGGGGAGTTGTAACCACTAACAGATTAGATAAACTCGATCCTCTCCGTATTAGCACGACTATTGTAAATTGTGGTAGCCTGCTGTTCTATTTTTAGCTCGAAAACTCGTCAGTTAACAAACGCGCTATTTTACCAATCTTTTGTGCATTTAAAATTTGCTCATGGATATACCGATATAAGCCAACATTATCGATAATATCCCGGTCAGAATCAAAATTAAAGTTGGCTGGAAGTAAGGCTTTAAAATCTTACGGTACGTTGATTGACGCTCCGTAATGATGTAGATGATTATTCTTTCAAACGGCTTATACTGTCGGTTTTGAGTAAATTTCGTTAGTGAATCAGTGATTTTTATCCTATTTCAGCAGTTGCTGTTACCTGAATTAGCACTTTGTTTTCATAATCGATCAAATCTATTGCTGGTGCATTTTTTGTTTTAATATTTGCGTTTTGTAAGCCCTCATAGCCAAATACTTCCCGAAGCAAAGGAATAAAACGTTCTCAGCATGGATATTTATGTCGTACTGACTAGAACCATTTAATTGTTTTACCTCTTGGGTAAAACGGGCTAAGTAGGTTTATCTTTCCTAGTAATTCTTGACGATTCACAAGTCAAATGAAGTGTAGATTGTAAGTAATAAAGAAATTAGGCTGGATGCCAAAAAGCCTTTACAGATTGAAAATTTACACGTTGACTGTTAGGTCCCCTATTTTTAGAGCAGAAAGTATATCAATAAACCGTCACGAAAAAGGTTGCCTTCTTGAGCCCCCACTTGTCTAAAAAGGACCAAAGGGAAAAAGAGTTTCACAAAAGGGTAAATATTATCCCTCAAGTAGTTGACCCCTCTCCATAAAAAACTAGCCTTGGTCCATCACAAAGATTTTTTCAAACTTTAAGGTTATTAAAGTAGTCTGCGTGCTCTGGGGTTATGCCCGATAAGGATGTCAGCAACCTATCAGCCAGTTCGGGTGGCATAACTGTCACTTTCATTGTATTGTTAAAGTTTGATTACTAAGTTGGCCTTATCTTTGGAAGTTGAACGCTCAGATGTGTAATAGATCAAAAGCATCCCGGCAATATTGACGAAGTACTCCACCCCGTGCTTCCTTTCCGCTTTTGATATTGGCTCACAGATGCGTTAAGACCATGATTTGATCATTAGAGAGGAACATTATAACAGGGTAGTCCTGCTTGCCCGCATTGCGGGTCCACAGCATCTTCCGAATGCGTTCGTGAGGTCCTAGGTTAACTTGACCGAACATTGATGAGTACTGAGACTGGCCCTCCATAGCATTGAGAGTAGGAACAGCTTGTATTTTGGTGTAGTTCACATTGTGCCACACGAACAGATTTGAGTCGCCCACCTGGGCCAATCCTCCCACTGATCCTTCGGCAATGATTTTGCCCCAAACAAGATTTTCGCTGCATAATCTTCGTACGCCTGGATTACTTCATTGTCGCACGTTTGGCACAAGATGTTCCCTTCGTAGGGACTATCTGAGGCCGTTTGACTTTCGGTTTATCGGGGCTTGTAGAACTGACCTGATAGAGTTCGTAGAGTTTATTGGTGTCAGCAAACAGGGGGTCATACAAAAAAAGAGGGAATAATATGGGACCTAGATAGTAGGGGTTTTTCCGTAAGCATAATCGGCATTTTGGCATAATTGTTAGCAAATGGGTAAAATATATAACGTTTAGGCAGCCAAAAATCAGTAATTTAGCCACATTACAGCAGTTGGATATGTCCTCTATTAGCTTTTGGAATGAAGGCGACAGGAATGCCTGCATCATCTACAATGAAATTGAAGTAGTGAAATCAGGCCTGTTGGGTTCTATACCCCCTCAATTGGGATAAGGATGGAGTTGATAGCGGAGGCGGTTATTTTGGTATCAGGGAGACGGTCAGCGGAATAGATTCATTCATTTTGCTGTATGGGATTCCAGGCAAAAATGACCCAGATGCGGTATCAGTGGAAAAAGGGTAAAGGTTTTATTTAAAGCCCGGTTCTGAACAAACCGATTCAGGGATGAGGGCACAGGGGAAAATGCCATCTTCCCATTTCCCTGGCAGGAAAATACCATTTACCGGATGGGGTAGCTGCTAAGGTAGAAGGGGAAAGGATTCTATATACAGCTTATTTTTTTCTTTCCACAACTTAGGCAATGGGAATCTATTGCCACCCTGTCAGCCATCAACCAATCCCATAACCGGTTTGGGGATATTCTTCCTGATTGAAGATTATTCAGGGACGGGAGAACGACCGGAGATACTCGCGAAACCAGGGGGTTGGAAACGGTTGGAATTTAAATGCCCATGGCGAATGGCAACCAGTAACCAGTGCTCTTTTAACCAATGCTTATCCTGATAAGGATGGATTTGTTTTCGAAGGCAGATTTTGTCTGAAAGTGGATGTTACGCTAAAGTCAATACCTAAGAACCAATATCGAATGCTTTACCAGGTATAAGTGGCAGGCGTCCGGATGACTTTCCTTTAGATATGTGTTAGCCATGATTGTTGTATCAACTGTTTATCCTACTGTTCTTTAAAAAGAATATAAATCGAAATCTGTCACGAAAAAGGTTGAAATAATTTTATTACCATTTGTTAAATTAGCCGGTACCAGTATTGGAGATTGGAAATTTCAACGGGTTTTGTATTTTCTCAGTTGGTTCTTTAAGATACTTTTACTCCGGCTAAGAATGCCTGAATCGTTGCAGCCAAATACCTCAGGATGTACTTATCCTAATAACCGCTGATCATAGCGGAATCTCTCTACGGTAAAGAGTCGATCCGGGTAAAATCGGGATGCAGGGGATTAATCAGATAATTACTTTCCCGGATAATCAGGGTAGAAGGTACTTTCAGTAGCAGGGTCTTAGCGGCCTCAAGCCACTCCCTGCCCAATTCCACCGTTGAATGAGGAGAAGGATAGGCTTGCCAGTCCGAGGCAATTCTTCTATACTCAGTAAGAGACATTCCATCGGGAAATCTCAATGGTAAGCAGGAATAGTCTTTCTGGAATGGTGGTGCTTCAAATGCACCAGGAACTCCAGAGCTGCCAGGCTCTGTTTTCAGAAGTATATAATACGGCCCTCCCTTCGGATTCCACCGACCGCCAACCAGCCGGGCCCCTGTACCGGAAAGATCATGGGCATACTTGGTTTTAATTATTCGATAGACTCTCATCAACCAGGAGTATAATCAATCAGGCATATACCCCGTACTCAATCCGGTGAGTTCATCTTTCACCATGTCAATTCCTACGGGAAGAAAAACAGCAGTTCTTTGGGCCGCTTTCTCCCAGCGTACGCAAGGAAGTTTGCATCCATTGCAGAAAGTTTTCCACGAGTGCCTCCAGGCCATAGGCATAGAGTTCGGCCAGTTGCACTAACCGGTCACTCACGGCGGACTCTAAATTCCTGCTGCTCATCAGGCTTTTGACGGAAACGCTGCAAGGTGCGGACGGACAAGCGAAAGATACTGGCTGTTTCAGCAGGAGAAAGGTCTAAGGTATCGGTCAGGTGAAACAAGGCTGCCGGGTGAGTCCCTGCCGGACGAGTTCTACCAGGTCTAGTTCACTCTGGGGAGAAAGGGGAAGTCTGGAAGGTCCACCTAAAACTTCGGTGATTACTTCATAATGCCGGGTCATCATAAAAACAACTATGTAAAAAGTGAATGTGTCAATTGTCGTATGAATAACGCCAAATGTCGCGTAAAGATTGCAAATCCGCAAATGTTTTTACATCGCCCTGAAAATCAGTCCCAATTTTATAAATCAGTAACAACCTAATTTATGGCTTGTAAATTGGAATCAGAGGGAAGGGTTATAAGGATCCAGTGGATTGATGTCCACTTTGATAAGATCAGTTTAACTGAAAATTACAAATATGTTTGGTCAGATATTTATGCTTATTACCGCAACTTTCCAATCGCTTTTACTTCCCCATAACTTTCCTTGTTATCCTTCCGATGTAACATCTACCGGTACTGCGTTGTCTTTAAGCTTTTCTAGAGACTCTCGCAATTTCCTCCAATCCGCTACCTTATTGTAGGGAGATACAATTATCATACTCCGGGCATCATCCATCAGGTTCATGATATCGGAGGCAATAGACTAAGGTTTTAACCATTTCTTTTGATACCAGCTTTTGTGTCGAAAGCTGACCCGGGGAAATCAGGGATTGCTTTTCAAAAGGGTGGCAATCCTACATGGGGAAGGTTCCACGCTAAATTATTATCCTTTCTGTCCTCAGGTAGCAGAAATTGCACCATATTCTCACTGCCTGTTTTCTTAGTTTCCTCCGATGAAAAAGCTTTCTTTTCCTATTATGGCTATCTGTGGTGCTGTGGTCCTGCCAGCCAGACCCGGTAACCCCACTCCCACCAGCTCCCCTTTCTGAGCACATCACCCAGGGCAATCCCAGTGCGGCTGCTGCGGACGTGAATCAGCCCAATAATTACCTGCTGGAAAAAGGCAATATGCCCTTTTCTTACAATCAGTAGAAGGGTATTCCCAATTGGGTAAGCTGGCACCTGAGTAGTAACTGGCTGGGAACGGCTGACCGGCAGGATGATTTTCGTCCTGACACTGATTTACCATGCTTCTACCCCGTAAAAGCCCTCTGATTATACTGGTTCCGGTTTTGACCGGGGCACTTGTGTCCTTTCCGCCGACCGAACCAGTAGTGTGGAAGACAATTCGGCTACGTTCCTGATGAGCAATATGATGCCCCAGGCCCCTAATAATAACCGCATTACCTGGGAGAACCGAGAGCTACTGTCGCAAATTAGTTAGTGAGGGCAATGAGTTGTATATCATCGCGGGTCCTCTCGGCTCAGGTGGCACTGGTTCTAATGGCGGGGTGACTTACTCACTAGCTGGTGGAAAGATAACGGTTCCGGCCTCTACCTGGAAAAATAGTTGTAGTCCTTCCTGACGGAGAAAATGATCTGAGCCGGGTAAATAGCAGCACCCGGGTGATTGCAGTGCAAATGCCCAATTCCCAAAGTGTCAACTCTCATCCCTGGGAATACTACCGGCTGAGGTGGATGAACTGGAAGTACTCACCGGATACGATTTTCTCTCCTCCGTACCGACTTCCACACAAGCGATAATTGAAGCCAAAACGGATAAAGAGGTGATCCAATAATATACCGGAAAAGTTTTCACCTGTTTACAATTAAACACGGGTTCAACAGAATCCAGTATAGGAAAAAGAGTAGAGTACTCTTTTCCTTACGCTAGCTGATATAGCGGCCAATCGGGAAAGCCTTCCTTTATGCAACGGAGGGCTTTGGCTGTGGTAGGTGAGTACTGCTTCCAGTTCAGATTTGGCTACTGCAAGGTGTTTTTATCCTCCATTAATGTTTCCTTCTGAACAGGCATACAGATCCATTCTCCTTCCGTAAGGAATTTCTATTGTAGAGAGAACAGTATTGCTGGAAGCGAGCCACTATTTCTGGTCCATGGTGACTGGGGGAAACTGCCAGGCAAAAAGGGAAGCCTGAATTTTTCCAGAAGGAATACCATACTCCCGCATAGACCAATGGAACACCAGAACTGTTTTTGAGGTATAACCCATATTCATTGCCATTCTTGGCTTTGTTGATCAAATAGCCCCGGCTGTTAAATTCTCCGAATAGTGAATCTACGGTATAATAGAGTTCAATGAGTATTTCTGGTATTGCTGTGGAAAACATAATCTGATTTGAAAGTGGGTAAAACGAATCATGGGAGTTCAAACCAGCTTTGAGTAAGGCCAGGAAATGACTAAACAAGGGATTCAGCTGGTGCAGTTCGTATTGCTGAATCAATTGAATGACCTCGCTCCAGTAGTGGATCTACATCCAATTTTTCTCGTGTGCAGGTAAGGCACTGCCCGCTTCTGGATATCGGGTTCATAACAATATCCTTCCGGTAAAAGGAAAATCAGTTTTCGATTGGATTTCCCAGACTGGGCAAGGTATTGAGGTACTTTTCCGGCTGGGAAACGGTTAAAGCGGTATTGGTTACTTTTATCAATGAGTATTTCTGCCTGTTCCGTACCAATATACATGTCAGGTTGCCCCAGGTCGCCCAGCCGCCTTTGCGTGGTAATCTCCTCCACTCCGGGATACTTGCCGGGGCTAGCTTTTAGGATTTCCTAAAGAACAACTGCCGGAACAGGGGAAACTCCAGAAAATTTGAGCAGTTCAGTCATCGAATTTTCATCCCTGACTATGTTGGCAAAAATGTGTTTAACTTCACTCACGGATAATTCTTATATAGAGCAACGATACTTTACTGTCAATGAGAAATGCTACTGCCTGATCAGGAGCAGAATTTAGCCTGATTGGGATTAAACGCCAAAAGGGAAAGTATAAATTCCGGTGTTACCCATAGTATTTTCAAGCAACTGATTTGGGTAATAGCGGCTACTGAATGGCCTTCCTCATCTTCCGTGATCCCGTAGTAGTTCGGCCGGTAGAGAGAGAATAATTGCGTGGGAAGGTTGACAATTTTTTCTCCCCCAGCGAAAGTCCCTCGTCATAGGTTTGCGGTCACCTCCCCGTTTTTCGATCTGGTCGGGCAGCGACAAAGCCAGTAGTACGGATAAAGGATGGTTGCACGTAAGAAAGTGAAATGCCTGGGTGATAGTATCTTCAAATTGGCCGCCTGGGCTTTCCTCCCCTACAAATCCCTGCAAGTCATCCAGTATCAAGGTATCGTACTATCATTTCCTCCAGCTCGAAAAAAGAAGGCGAGGCAATAATAGGGAAGGGAGGTATTTACCGTCAACTTTTCCGGAACGGTACCCAAACTGTTTTTCCAGCCGCCCTACCAGGTTCTCCAATCCTGGTAGCTGAGGAACAAGACTTTTCTTTCCTGCGCCAGTTCTCCGGCCAGGGTTAGCAGCAGGGTAGTAAGTTCCATGCCCGGTCGGGCACCAATCACCTTCAGGCCTTGGATTGAAACGAAAACCGTTCTTGTAGCTCCGGGAGTAATTTTGTGGTCATACAGGGAGGTTAGTAGGCTATTTTATCAATCAAGTCACAGGCTAATACGCCCCATTCTCCAAGGTCCTCAAACAGGTCATATTCCAGGGTATTTTCGTAGAGCACTATTTTGCCTTCTTCGATACTACAAAGCAGACTGATTTGCCGGCAGCGGGTATCATTATAGTGCCCAATGGAAAGCAGCGCAAATTGTTGCTGTTCCCGGTCAGCCACTATTACCCACTTCATATTTGTATCAGCCCAGGTTGCCTTCGAGATTTCAACCATATATAGAGAGCGTGGCAACTTACCGGAAAAACCCGTAAAATAGCCTTGTATAAGTACAAAAGGTAAAACCATGAAGAGAATAGCCATCGATGAACCAGCGCGGTTAGATCGGTTCGTAAAATCATTTAGCGGGAGCCATAGTGAAGATTTCAAAGGGTTGGTGTTGAGGTTAGTGGAATCAGGCCAAAGTATGGAAAGTGTATCTCAATTAAGTGGAGTCAGCCTGAGTACGCTCTATGATTGGGTCAAGGACTGGAATGAAAAAGAGACTGGTTTAGCGAAGCATCAGGGGCAAGGCGGGGGCGCTAAAGCCCGCTTAACCAAAGCACAGAAACAGGAACTAAAGCAATCTTTGGACCAGCAGGACTTTTGGACCACAGGTGCGCAATCTGGTTAAAACTTCAGTACGGAGTGAGTTGGCGTGGCAAAAGACAGATGCAGCGGATCGTAAGACAACTAGGCTTGTATTGTTACAAGCCCCAGCCGAGAGACTACTGCCAGCCGGAGAAAGCAGCTGAAAAACTCAAAGAACGTTTACGCGCCGTTTTGGATGCACTAGGGCTTAAAGGCAAGGATCTTGATAAGCTTAGTATTGGCTTTGCTGATGAAAGTTCTCCTCAGATTCATTGTAATTTGCCCGGTTGTGGTCCGTGAAAAAGGGGTGATCAAAAAGGTCAACACGGATAAAAAGAAGCGCAACAGCTTTGGTTTCTATGCTTTGAAGGGCAATAGATTATTGTCTCAAGTATTGGCAAAGGCAACCAGGAGACGATGGTCAAAATGCTCACTTTAATCCGGCAGGCTAATCAGCAAGCACAAACCATTATTCTCATTTGGGACAATCACAAAGCCCATCTGACTCCAAAAGTAGAACAGACGGCAAAAGACTTACAAATCGTCTTAGTCAACCTGCCCTTACTCGCCTAGCTTGAATCATTGAGAGAATCTGAAACAAATCAAGAAAACAATCAGCGAGGCCGGCATGATTGAACACATTAAACAACTCGAATCCCTGATCCAAACCGCGTTCAAAGAATGCTCCCAAAGCTTTCCTTGCCAAATCCTGGATCGATCACATCTGGAATCAAGTCTTTGTAAATAATCCTATTCCCTTTTCCGACAAGTTATGACGCTCTCTATAATTCTCCAGAATATCCGGGTAGTGGAGGCTTTGGTATTCTGCTTTCCAAAGTCCGCTTGCTAAAAATTCCCTTTCCAGGCCTCATCAGAATATTCCCGATAATAGTCACATCGACCATTATCTCCATCCGGCCGGCCGCCTGCTGAAGCAGATACAGGGATCGTCTCGGCTTGTTCTTGGCGGTATCCATACTGCTTTTTCTCTCCCAAAGTATGCTCCCGCTACGTCAAAGGTGACGGAGTAAAAGCAGGGATAAAAATTTTATGCTACTGGTCCTGGGTGGGGTAGTTATCCAGGGCATTTCGGAGGTCTTCGGCGATTTCTTCGGCCAGCCATCTGGGTTCCAGCACTGTTACAGCCTCTCCCAGCATGTAGATTCGTTGCTTGAATTCGTAGTTGGGTACCACAAACAGTTCCACGGTAAGCCCCAGTTCATCCTCCTGCAGCACCTGTTGCGAAGCATGCAAGGGCAGGGATTTCAGGTAGCGGCCTTGTTTAACCGTACAGGACAGGATAACCTTTCGGGTTCCGCGGCTGAATAGGTAAGACCAATGGTGTGGGTGAATAAAGCGGATGGGCTCTCCCCTGAAACGGGCGTAAAGGTATCGGTCGTTAATAGCAGGTCTTCGATGCGGTCAATACCAAAGGTGCGGAAGCTTTCCATTCCTTCTACCTTGCCGATGATGTACCACCGACCCTGGTACTGCTTGAGTAGGTAGGATGCAGGGTATAGTGCTTTCTTAGGCCCGTCTCGTAGCTCTGATGAATAAAGCGGATGGATATTTTCTCCCGAATGGCTCTCAGTAGGGGGAAAGCAGCTGGATTCCTGTAAAGCCCCTGTTTTCAAATTGAATCAGGGAGAGTGTTTCCGGCTATCCTGCAGGCTCAACAGGGGAATATCAGTCGTTTGAGTGAGCGAAATAAAGTGGAGGAAGGTCTCCAGAAAAAGGTTATCAGTAGTCTCCAGGTAATACCCTCTCCGGCTCCGGTCATAGGTAATCTCCAGGCCAAACTCGGGAAAAGAGCTAAGTGATTCCTCCCAAAGAGAACGCCGCGTTTGTCTACCACATGGAAAAGGTACTGATGTGTACGAAAGGGTATATGACCCTTTACACCCAGTAGTGTGTTTAGATGAATCACCCATCAGTTACTTGAGTGCCGGACCTTCACTGACAAAGAAGGCAAGCCGGGGCATGATTCAGAGTACATCCGTCATGGGGTAAGAGATTTGTACATGTGCTATGAGCCACTGGCCGGTAAACGATATGTGTCGGTAGAGGAAACCATAACCGCTTCACCTGGGTAAAGGTGACCTTAAATAAGATTGTGCGACACGAAGTCGCTGATGATAAGTATCGTCCAACGGGCAGGATACGAGTTATCCCATCCGACAGACGACAAGTTTGTGTTTAAACTTGTTCCCACTCTTACATGCGCCACTGGCAACGGAGGCGTGTGAAGCTCAGGAGAAAAGTCCAATGATGAGTACCTAACCGTAAGGAAAAGTCAGGGCAAGGGAAAGATTAGCAAGGTGAACGAAAGTAAAGTCTTATTGGAAGCTGCGTTAGTAGGAACTTCGGAAATACGGTTGGAATCCTTTAACAGATTTAACCCGAAGGGTTCGAGTAAGGAACATCTACTAATCTTATCAATGGTTCGTTAAAAATTAAGCGGCAATAGCGCCAAAGGCATAAAGGTCTTTGACTTTAGGTTGTTTTTCATCAACTGAATGTTTTGGGGTAAGATGTCAATTTGGGGTAAGATGTCAAATAATTGATCAATGAGTAATTGGTTATGATAGAGCGTTTTAATGCTACTCATAGAGAAGGCACCTCTCAGCTTGCGGCTTTGCAAGCCAATGCTGGGCTTTAGCTACGTTAAGGGCAGTTAAAGCAGTATTCCAGTGAAATTCAAGCTTGTTGATCGAACGGGCCTGGCAATGATTAAGGCCCGTAAATTGCTTAGCATCCCTAATGAGAAATCTTTGTTGGAAACGAGCTAGTAATATTTAACCATCAGGCACGCAGATAGATGAATGTGGGTAGAAAAGAAGAGCGAATAGCCGCTTACCTTCCCTGATTGGTTAAGGACTGCGTGTAGGCTAAGCGAATGTTTCTTTTGAGGAACTTGCAGTAAACAATTGCTGAGTAGATTCTGTAGTTGCGCATCTTGGATAAACGCATTCAAAACGGGATAAATCAGGATTATTCACCGCTATTTTGCCATTGTATTTACGCTGATAAGTCCTAAGGCTACTTTACGGATAGTAGATAAATTACGCGGAGCATGATCCTTACGCAATAAGCAACTTTCCTCACAAAAAGTGGTGTCCAAATGCCAGTGCTGTTCATTTTCAATACTCCAATGACGGCGAATATAGTGTCCCATTTGGGCCGGAGAACAACCCGTTAAGGAACTGATGTAGTAGCGTTTAGCCGTCTGCTCTTTGCCATTCTCCCATCGGGTAGCTGTTACACCCACTACGCTTCTAAGACCGGCCCATCCTTGAGCTGCATCAATCAGACCTAAGGCTTCAGTAACCTGAACGATGCGTTTTTCAGCCCGCCCATGGTCTAGATTTCGGCTTACGGCTGCGGGCAAAGTAGCTCCTGCCCGCTCAAACCAATCTACTACCTGTTCATAGAGCCCGTCCTGATTGGCTTTCAGCCCGATAATATAATCAGCTTGCTTCTCGGTGAGCAAAGTAGTGATCGCTTGCTGACAACCCGGACCCAAATGCAGGCTTGTCGGCAGGTCCAGCGTCAATGGTAATGATACTGCCGGCAATATCCATTGGTTCGAGCAACTCGAGAATGGCTTTGATTTCATTGCTTTTTTCGCCTACCTGACTCTGAGCCAGGCATACTCGTTGGTTTTCCGCCCATATGCTCACTAGTGGTACACTGGCTTGTTTAGTCCCGGCTTTAATGGTGCCTCGGAGTTGCTTGCCATCCACAATTAATTGTTTTTGGGCTAATAAGCCCACTATCTGTTTGCCCCAGTTGGTGAGTATCCCCTCTAATTGAGTCGGGTCTAACAGACGAAAAACCCGATTCAACCTATCATGAGAGGGTATCCCGAAGGGCAAAGCTAAAAACTCCCGTAATACTTCTTCTTTATCTACGGCATAATCATAGACCTCTTCAAACCCCTCACCATCACTAAGGTAGCCGCACAATACAATCATGATGATCTCACTCAACTCATGGTAACACTTCCCGGCTTGGCGCGGATCGTCTATTTCAAAAAACAATTCTTCTACATCCATTCCCAAAGTTGCTTAACTTCCCCTTTTATGCAATCACCCTATTGCGAGACTTGTTTAACTTCACCATTCGGGCTAATATCGCAGAGAGGGAATCTAAGGGTTCTTTCATAGCGTGTTTAGTTGTGGATGTCAGATACCCTAAACTAACACGCTTTTTCTTTTATCCCTATGTATCCCACGGATTTCCTTTTTTAGCGAACTATTGAATCTTATAGATCAAGCAAGCAATCAGTCTTTGAGGTGGCAGACTGATGCCAACCACCCAATGCTCCCGCAGTAAAGAGACCACCTACCCTAATCGCATCTTATAACAGTGAAACGTGGTAAGCCTGATGGAGTCCGTGGGAGCAAGAAATGACTTCTCCGGTAAGCGACCCGTAAGGGAAGCCCAACGCTCCAGCAGGTAAAGGAGGTTGGAGCAAGCAAAGGCCAGCAGCTGAAAGGCAACAGGAAATTGAGTCATGATGATTCTAGTAAATCACATACGAGAATCACATACGATTCATATAACTGGCTGGATAGGTCAACAGATGGTACAACATCTAATAGACTGACCCGAAAGGGCGCCCACTTCCGACTGGTAATTAACCAAAGAAAGTCTCAAGGACTTTAGTGTTGCAAAGTATGAATGAAAAGGTAACCGTAAATTCGTCGCAAATCAAGTGTGAGTGGAACCAGATTGACTGGAAACACTGCTACGGGTTTGCAGGCAAACTCCGTCAGGCAATCTTTCGGGCTGCAAACGAAGATGACCTCAAGCAGGTTCGTACTTTACAGCGCATTATGCTGCGTTCCTACGAAAACCGGTGTGTAGCCGTCAGGCGAGTAACGCAGGTAAACGCTGGAAAGTACACAGCCGGGGTTGACAAAGTAGTAGTTAAAACCCCGCAGGCAAGAGGTGGATTGGTAGATGACTTGGGGCAGTACCAATCTGCACAAACCACTTCCGGCAAGGAGAGTGTATATCCCCAAATCGAATGGTAAGCTGAGACCGCTAGGAATCCCGGTAGTCTTTGACCGATGCGTACAGGCAATCGTAAAGAATGCTTTGGAACCCTACTGGGAAGCAAAGTTTGAAGACTCAAGTTACGGGTTCCGTCCGGGAAGAGGTGGCCATGATGCCATTGAGCGTATCTGTAATCTAGCCAAAGGGAATAGCACCCGGC
>JAUJON010000087.1 GCA_030447595.1 Thermosynechococcaceae cyanobacterium YX3bin19 | reverse complement strand
TCGTTGGCGGCCCGGAAACTGGCCGGGCCGCGTTGCGGGAGTGTGACAGAAGCGTAGTATTCCCGCAGCACTTTGACAACGTTGCGGCCAACCCAGCCATAACCACAGACGATCACATGGTCCTTAAGCGGCAGCTCTTTCTCGCCGACTTGGGGAACTTCCGGACTCGCCTCTAGAAGCTGCTTCAATCGAGGTACTGTTTCTGCCCAGCTAAAAAACTGGGGAATCAAGCGCAAGACAAAGGGTGTGACTACCAGGGTCACTGCGGTCGTGCCTAAAATCAGCAGGTAGACGTGACGAGATACCAACCCTAAAACCCGTCCTTCGCTGGCTAAGACAAAGGAAAACTCCCCAATCTGGGCCAAGCCCAGCCCGGTAATCAAAGCCGTCTTCAGGGAATAGCCAAACAGCTTGACCAAAGGCGTGACGATCAGGAACTTCCCGACAATCACCAAGGCAACTAGCGCCAAAATCAACTCCAGGTTGTTCCAGAGGAAAACTGGGTCGATCAGCATCCCGATCGCGGCAAAAAACAAGGTGGCAAAAATATCCTGGAGCGGCTCCACGTAGGCGAGGGTTTGATCGGCATACTCCACCTCTGAGATCATTAACCCGGCGACAAAGGCCCCCATCTCAATTGAGAGACCCAAATGTTCAGTCAGCAGGGCGATGCCTAGGCACAGCGCCACGACCCCCAATAAAAATAGCTCCCGGCTTTCCGTGCGGGCAAGGAACCGCAGCAGTGGGGGAATCACCCAGATGCCGGCAGCAACAGCCGCCGCAGCGAATAAAGCAATTTCTCCTAGGGCCCAAATAATTGCCATGCCGATTGCTTCTGGGGGTTGATCCAGAGCTGGCAGCACAGCCAGCATTAACCCCAGAGCTAAATCCTGAACAATTAAAATTCCCAGCATTACCTGGCCGTGAGCAGTCTCCGTTTCGCTCCGCTCGATCAGGCACTTGAGCACCACAGCGGTAGAGGATAACGACAAAATTGACCCTAGGAACACCCCCTGAGCTGGGGAGCTGACCCAACCCATCCCCAGAGAGATTAATGTGGTTACCAGAATAGTCAGGGTAATTTGTAACCCCCCTCCCCCCAAACTGATGGCCTGGACTTTCTTCAGCTCTGTGAGGGAAAACTCAACTCCCAGGGCAAATAACAAAAAGGCAACGCCAAACTGGGCCAGCGTCTCCACTTGAACAATTTCCTTAATGAGTCCGAGTCCCGCAGGCCCAACGACCATCCCCCCCAGCAGGTACCCTAGCAGAACAGGTTGCCGCAGTGAAGCAGCCAGCAACCCTCCTGCTGCTGCGGCGGCGAGGACAGTCACCAAATCCACAATCAGCCTGAAGTCTTCTTGCACAAGGTTACTGTTTCTTAAAGAAGCGATTAAGGTCTATAAACTTTAGGATACAGAGTTTTGGAAGTGCCTGGGGCTGTGTTGGATCTACCGGATTCATGCAGGCGAGGCATCGTCCCTGTAGTTATGCTACTTTTGCCTCTTGACCTATCTCGTTAGACGCTATGACCGACTCTCAGTATTTTTGGCCGCCGCTGTTGACTACTGGCGTGGCTGCCAGCATGGTTGCCTTAATTTCACCCGTTCAGGCCCTAGAGGTGACGGTTAAACCCACCAAGCCTGCTTTAGGGGACACGATATCCGTGCTGATTCAGGGGGACTCCGGTAAAGCACCCGTTGTCAAGTTTGGTCAGCAAACCTACCCGGCTTTTCAGATCAGACCCAACCGCTGGCGATCGCTGCTACCGACAACTCCCCTAGATCAACCCGGCCGGAGATCGCTGCAAGTGACTGCCGGTAAAGATGTGCGGCATCTGGCAGTCTGGGTTGCAAAACGCTCCTTTCCCACCCAGCGCATCTGGTTACCCCCCGGCAAAGACAATGAAGGCACTGATTTTGAATTTTCTCAGGCGGCTGCCTTCAAAAAACTAGTCACGCCACAAAAACTATGGAGTGGTGCCTTTCGCAAACCCAATAGCGGTCCAATTAGCACGATTTATGGCGTTCGTCGCTATTACAACGGGGTGTTTGCTAAAGACTACTACCACCGGGGTGTTGATTACGCTGGCGGTACGGGTTCTCCCGTAGTAGCCCCAGCAGCGGGACGGGTGGCCCTTGTGGGCCGGGAGTCTCAAGGATTTAAGATTCATGGCAATGTCGTGGGTCTGGATCACGGCCAGGGAGTTACCAGCATTTTCCTGCATTTGAGTCGGATAAACGTCCGTAAAGGAGAGCTTGTTAAAGCAGGTCAGACCATTGGCACTGTCGGTTCCACCGGTGTCGCAACGGGTCCCCATCTCCATTGGGGTCTGTACGTTCAAGGCTTAGCGGTTGACCCGGCACCGTGGCGGGTTCAAAGTTTTGAATAATCTCACCCTTGCGGAGGGGTAGGCTAGGTTTATTGTTGGGCAACCTATGGCAAGTATTACTGCTAGGTCAACAGGACTATGAGCATTGAGGAAATTGTTCAACAGGCTCTAGATAAAGGTTATCTAACTCCCACAATGGAAGCAGAAGTGGGCCACATCTGTGATACTGCTGCTGAGCTTTCTGCCAAAGAATATGGCCTTGGACCAACTCATGGGTGCCCTGTTAACAGGCGAGGTTGCGACGTTGCCGCGGAAACAGTTCATCAATGTCATGGAAGAGTTAGTTCTGACGGAAGCAATCACCGAGGTTGCCAAGATTGAAGCGTCGAGTAATCACACTCTGGACCTGGGTGATATTGCTGCCTATGCGCTCAACCGGCTGCCACCCCTCTATGCGACGACAGAAGAAGGTGCGAGCTACCAGCGCCAGCGGCTCACCGGGAACTGCACCTGCTGATCAATCAGCAGGTACAGGCAGCCATTTCTCATAACCTTGATCGTCCCAAGTTCTTTCCAGACCGCCAGTCCCTGGGACAAAGCACGGTTGAGGACGTTCTTGGTCAAGTGAGCCTGTTGCTCCAGGCCTATGCCCCGATTTTGAAGCTCGGTTTAATCCGATTATCTCTACCCCCGCTGACTACCTGGGGTGCACTTGACCTGCTACCTTAGAGTGGTTGACTCCCTGAATCCTAGATAATAGGATTGTTTTTGTGCTTGCAGCCTAGTTCGAAACACTGGCTCTACGACACGACTCTCCGGGACGGTGCCCAGCGGGAGGGTTTATCTCTATCGCTCGAAGATAAACTGCGAATTGCCCGCCAGCTCGATCGACTGGGAATTGCCTTTATTGAGGGGGGGTGGCCGGGGGCAAACCCCAAGGATGTCCAGTTTTTCTGGCAGCTTCGGGAAGAGCCACTCACCCAAGCAGAGGTCGTTGCCTTCTGTTCGACCCGTCGGCCTCGAACCACTGCCGCGGCCGATCCAATGCTGCAGCCAATCCTAGCGGCAGGCACCCGTTGGGTCACCGTCTTTGGCAAGTCTTGGGATCTGCACGTGACCGAAGGATTGAAAACGACTCTAGACGAGAATCTGGAGATGATCCGGGACACAATCCAGTATCTTCGCAGCAAGGATCGGCGGGTGATCTATGATGCCGAGCACTGGTTCGACGGGTACAAACAGCACCCTAACTACGCGCTGGAAACGTTGAAGAGCGCGATCGCCGCTGGCGCTGAGTGGATTGTCCTCTGTGATACCAACGGGGGGACTTTGCCCCATGAGATTACCGACATTGTCCAAGCGGTCAAGCTGCAGATAGAAACTTGGCACGCTCCTACGCCAGTCCTGTTAGGAATTCATACTCATGATGACTCTGGCACGGCAGTCGCCAATGCCCTGGCAGCGGTCCAGGCTGGAGCCCAGATGGTACAGGGGACCATGAATGGTTACGGTGAACGCTGCGGTAATGCCAACCTCTGCACCCTGATTCCTAACCTCCAGCTGAAGCTGGGCTACGCCTGTGTCCAGACTGAACAATTGGCAGAGCTAACCGCATCCAGCCGGCTGATTAGTGAAGTAGTCAATTTGGCACCGGATGACCACGCCCCCTTTGTTGGCCTTTCCGCGTTTGCCCATAAAGGCGGTATCCATGTCAGTGCTGTGCAGCGCAATCCCCAAACTTACGAGCACATTGCCCCAGAGCATATCGGTAACTGTCGCCGCATCGTGATTTCGGAACAGTCTGGTCTCAGCAACGTTTTAGAGAAAGCCCGCAGCTTTGGTATTGATCTGGACAAACAGGATCCAACCTGCCGCCAAATTCTCCAAAAGCTCAAAATATTAGAAAGCGAAGGGTACCAATTTGAAGGAGCTGAAGCTAGTTTTGCTCTGCTGATGCGCCAGGCGCTGGGGCAACGGCAGCAGCCCTTCGAACTCAAGGGCTTTGATGTTCACTGCAGCACCGATCAAGGAAGGGTATCGGAAATGCTGCAGACAAACTCTCTGGCAACGGTCAAGGTTGCTGTGAACCAGCAAGAAATCTTGGCAGCGGCGGAAGGAAATGGCCCGGTTTCTGCTCTGGATACTGCCCTAAGAAAAGCTTTGGTTAACTTCTATCCGGTGATTGCCGAATTTTATTTAATTGACTACAAGGTCCGAATTCTGGATGGACGAACAGGGACCTCTGCTAAGACACGAGTTTTAGTAGAATTCAGCAACGGGCACCAGCGATGGACAACGGTGGGGGTCTCTGTCAATATTATTGAGGCTTCTTACCAAGCTGTTGCGGAAGGCTTAGAATACGGTTTATTGCTGCAAAATCAGCTCAAAGTTGCCCTTATTCCGGCAAGTGAGTCTCACTTAAGATTTCGTTGATGCTCAAGCTCTCATTCGGAAACTTCTGGGTGCAGCATGAGGCCCACTGCCCTCACCTACCCTAGTAGACTGTTACACGGGTTATTGCGTTACTAATTTCTCTGACCTGTTTTCCTGGTGTCTATGCAGCCCCATCCCCTCCGCCGGACAAAGATTGTTGCCACCATTGGACCTGCGACTCAAAGTCCAGAGGCCCTGCGCGCCATTATTGAAGCAGGAGCAACCACGCTGCGGCTGAATTTTTCCCATGGCACCCATGAAGATCACAAGCGCAGCATCCAGCTGATCCGGCAAATCTCCTTTGAGCTGAACCAGCCTGTAGGGATTCTTCAGGACCTACAGGGTCCCAAGATTCGCTTAGGCAGGTTCAAAGACGGGCCGATTCTGCTCCAAAAAGAGGACCCCTATGTCTTAACTAGTCAGCCTATAGCCGGGACTGGAGAAATTAGCACCGTTACCTACGATCCCTTAGCAGATGAAGTTCCTGAGGGGGCAACTATTTTACTGGATGACGGTAAGGTAGAAATGCGAGTCGAGCGAGTGGACCGTCAGACGCGATCGCTACACTGCCGGGTAGTTGTGGGGGGTGTGTTATCTAACCACAAGGGCGTCAATTTTCCAGGCGTTTACTTATCCATTAAGGCTCTCACGAGTAAGGACCGTAAAGATTTAGCCTTTGGCCTTGGCCAAGGTGTGGATTGGATTGCCCTGAGTTTTGTCCGGAATCCCCAGGACATTTTGGAGATTAAAGAATTAATCTCTAACGCCGGCAAGCAAGTTCCCGTCATCGCCAAGATTGAGAAACATGAAGCCGTCGAACAGATGGAAGCCGTGCTATCTATGTGCGACGGAGTCATGGTAGCGCGCGGCGATCTCGGAGTGGAACTCCCTGCAGAAGAAGTACCCGTTCTCCAAAAGCGGTTAATTGCCACAGCAAACCAACTGGGTATTCCGGTGATTACAGCAACTCAGATGCTGGACAGTATGGTAAGTAGCCCCCGGCCAACTCGGGCTGAGGTTTCAGATGTCGCCAACGCAATTGTAGACGGGACTGATGCGGTCATGCTTTCCAATGAGACAGCCGTGGGCAAGTATCCTGTAGAAGCAGTCGAGACTATGGCCCGGATTGCGGCTCGAATTGATCGAGAACGGGCTATCCATACCGCTCGCAACACGTACAGTATGGGACAGCTCATTCCCAATGCGATCAGTCAAGCAGTCAGTCAAATTGCGGCACAGCTTGATGCGGCGACGATCCTCACCCTCACGAAGACAGGGTCTACAGCTCGTAACGTCTCTAAATTTAGGCCAAGAATTCCTATATTAGCCGTGACTCCGCAAGTTGATGTCGCGCGACAGCTGCAGTTGGTGTGGGGAGTCAAACCATTGATTGCCTTAGATTTGCCCTCTGTAAGCCAGACCATTCAGGCCGCCCTCAATGCCGCCCAAGAAAAGTCTCTCCTGGCAGAAGGTGATTTGGTCGTGATCACGGCAGGAACCTTGCAGGGCATTGCCGGGTCAACGGACTTAATCAAGGTCGAGATTGTCACAGCGGTTCTGGGCCAAGGCACTGGTATTGGACAGGGTTCTGTCAGTGGTCGCGCTAGAGTTGCCCACAACGGACAGGGGATTAGCAACTTTAATCCTGGAGAGATTCTCGTGACGCCGTGTACGAGTGCAGAATACGTAGATGCCATCCGCAAGCCCGCCGGGATCATCACGCAAGAACGCAGCAACACGAGCCACGCGGCTGTAATTGGTCTACGTCTAGGCGTTCCAGTGATTATTGGTGTCAAAGGGGCAACGACCAAGATCCGAGATGGGTCCATTCTCACGCTCGATCTCCAGCGAGGAGCTCATTTTACTCCGGCACCAGGGGCAGGAGCTAGTCGGCGAGCGGCTGAGAACCCGGGGGTTAAAGGCTGAATTCTCGTTGGGTGCGGTGCCAGCGGCAGGGCCAATGGGAGTTCACTCCGCCCGGTCCTCACTGCCGGACATCCAGAAACTTCAGGTTGCTGGTAGAGCATGGCGATCATCGGCAAATTAGCCCCTGCCTGCTGGGCTACCCGTAAAGGATTGCCCAGGATTGCCTCAACTTCTAGGGGACGGCGTTCCTCATAGTCAATCTTCATGCTGGTCCGGTACGGCTTCATCTTGGCTGTATCTTGAAGCATTTTTTGGATGAAGCGGTCAGTAATGACGCGATCGCAGCTACGGGCGGCTATCGCCACTTCACCCATTAACTGCTCGACCAAGCTGCGGGCATAGCGATCAGTCATCAACTCGTCGGTAGTCGCGTTTAGCACCACAGACAGACCATTAAAAGGAATATTCCAGACAAGCTTCCGCCAGCGGGCCAGGGGTAGATCTTCACCTAGCTCTATGGGAATCCCAGCTCGCTCGAAATCATCAGCAATCTCACGCATTCGCCAGGTAATCTCACAGGGTTTGTAGCCAGAAATGTATTCTGCTAGGAAAATTGAACTGTAGTCCCATTGACGAATGTGGCCCGGCCCAGCCTTGTTAGCGCAAACAAAGCACAGGCCACCTAGGACACGTTCAGGTCCAACAATTCGGGCTACTTGCTCTTCCAATTCCCAGACCATTCTGAAGTACTAAAACCACACCGTCTTCCTTGATTACCGCAGGAAGCATCTGGGGCAGCAAATCATTTTGTGTCGTCTTAAGTGTGATGACTACGACATCGCAGCGGGGCATATCCTTGACGTTAGAGTAGGCGTGAATTTGAGACAGAACAAAGTCACCGTCACTAGACTCAATTGCCAGGCCATAATCTCTCACATGCTGGTAATCTCGATTTAGTAAAAAGTGGACCTCTACACCAGCCTGCTGCAGACGTGCTCCATAGAAGCCACACCCAGTGCTCCAGTCCCCAAGATGGCATAACTTCGCTTAAGCATAGCGTTAGTGGTATCACTGGTTAACCTACTAATATCAAGTCCTGTGGATCAGTGGACTACTACAGCCCAAAAACTTCAGCATGGCACAATCATCTTGCTCCTTGTGGGATTAACCGGATGCAGTAGTTTTGCTAGGCTTGGCATCGGCGTAACTCCGATCCAGCAGGTCAGAGGAAAGTGGCAGCTCTACTCCACGGTTTATCTGCGAGGCCAGGTCGTCAATCAAGTGCAGTTGCTGGAAAGCTGGGCCTATGAAGTACAAGACTCATCAGGAACAATTTGGGTATTCACCCACCAGCCAGTCCCAGATGGACAAATCTTGCTCAAGGGAAAAGTACGGTATCAATCAGTCTCAATTGATAACCAAGACGTAGGGGAAGCTTATATTGTGGAAAGGGCTCGAATTGAAACAAAGCCGGAAGGCACTGTACACCCTAGCTCACAGAGTTAATTCTCGAAAATACTATGCCCTTATTGCGTCGTTGGGTTTCGGTTTTATTGACGTTCATGCTAGCGATCGCCCCCTCACAGGCTGTAGCTTGGATCAGTTCAAGACCGAAGCGGCTCAGGTACCTCAGTTGATTTCCGCTACTTTAGGCGAGCCAACAACGTTCAACTACCCGCTTAATGATTCAGCCTACAGCGTTTTTGGTTTTCTTTATGATGGGTTGTTGACTGAAAACGGTTTAACTGGAGAACTGGAACCTTGCTTTGGCAGAATCCTGGGGAGCTGTCTGAAGATAAGCAGCGAGTTGTTTTTAACTTACGCGAGGGGCTGAAGTGGTCCGATGGTGAACCCAGCACACAACAGACGATATTGTTTTTACTTACAACGAAATTTATCTCAACGAAAAGATTCCTACTGGTAAAAGAGATATTTTAAGAATTGGCACCAAAGGGTGCTTTTCCAGGTGTCAAGAAACTTGATGATCGCCGGATTGAATTTACTACACCAGAGCCTTTTGCTCCGCTTTTTTAAGAAATACAGGTGGACTGCCGGTTCTACCTGCCCATGCCTTGCAAGAGTCGGTTCGCTCAACCGGACCTGATGGTAACCCTAAGTTTCTCTCAACTTGGGAACTGGTACTGACCCTCAGAAGATTATCGGCAATGGCCCATACCGGATGGAGGAAACTTTACCCCAACCCAACGGGTGATATTTCAGCACCAACCCCTACTACTGGCGTCATGATGCTCAGGGGAATCCACAGCCCTATATCAGGCATGAATTGTCTTACAAATTATTGAATCTACTGATAACCAGTTACTAAATTTTTCGCAATGGGGGATTGGATGATCTAGAAGTTGCTCCTGAAGCTTTTGAGCTCTTGAAGCGGGAGGAAGAGCAAAGAAATTTCAAAATTTACGAGGGTGGACCAGAACCTAGCACTGCCTTCATCGCGTTTAACCTGAATAAGGCTCGGAGATGAGAAAAACCAACCGCTTGTGACCCCATTAAGTCTCGCTGGTTCAACACTGTCGAGTTTAGGCAAGGCAATTGCCTATGCCATTGACCGTGAGACTATAAAAGACCAAGTTTTCGAGGACTGGGTGAATTACAAAATTCGCCCATTTATATCACCAGTCCTACTATTTATCCCCTAAAGAAGGCCTCAAAGTCTACAGTTACAACCCGAAACTAGCTAAGGAATTGCTACAGGGGGCAGGCTTCCCGTCACAACAGTGAAGGCCAACTCCTTGATGCCGAAGGTAACCGGGTTCGATTTACACTTCTGACAAACTCTGAAAGAAAGACCAGAGTAGACATGGTAGCCCGGATCAAACAAGACCTGAGTAAGATTGGGATTCAAGTTGATTTACAGATCCTTAGCTTCAACCCCTACATAGATGAAGGTTTCAGTTTCTCGGAATTACGACTGTTATTGGCGGGTTCCTGGGAGGTGGCATCGAACTTAATGCTGGATTTAATATTTGGAATGTTAATGGAGCATTGCACACGTTTAATCAGGGACCGCTGCCAGGAGCACCTCCATTAAAGGGCTGGGTAGCTGCTGACTGGGAGCAGGAGATTAGTCGCCTTTACGTTCAAGGTGCCCAGGAGCTAGATGAGACAAAGCGCAGAGCTATTTATGCAAAAGCTCAACAGATTGCCCCAGAACAGTTTGCCCTTTATTCACCTAGTGAACCCACTTAGTTTGGTAGCTGTAAGAGATCGCGTCCAAGACGTTAAATTCTCCGCTTTAGGGGGGCATTTTGGAATCTTTACGAACTCAGAGTTGCAGAAAAATAGCTTGATCTCCCAGAGCCAGCGGACCTAGAAGCAGCGGTAGTAGTGCACAAAGATGAGTAGGAATTTTACTGGTTGGACCAGCAAAATAGTGATACATAAACTACCACACAGCCCCGGTAGATTACTCTACTTCACGCTGCAAAAAAACTAAATTTATGCCGTGGCTTCTAACTCAATCTATGTAATCACTAAACAGACTTAGCTTAGTTCCTGAAGTTGGGCGGCAATGCGTTCGCCAAACTCTGGATCAGCACTGGCAAGACTGAAAGTTGCAGGTACTCCTGCCGGGTTAAACCTGCTGACTTGATCACTGCTAGCGCATCAATTTCAATCTGCCGCTCGATCTGTTGCGCTTCCGGTTCTGTTTCCGCTCCCTGAAGTTCATCTTCATGCTGTTCAATTAACCGCAAGACTTGCAGGTAGGCTTGGACAAACTGGTTAACTTTTTCCAGGGAAATATCACTGGAACTCAGACGAGGAGATGACTGGTAGTTCAGTGGCATCTCGGCAGTATAGCCCCCAGCTTGACTGGGAAGAATTGCAGGTTGCGGAAGAAGCTCCTCGCTGAGGCTAGCCTGGTTCAACAGCAGCCACGTCAGTAAAGAAATAGCAATGGTAATTAGCCCACGCCAAGCTAAATCTACTCGCAGGATAAGGGGTCGATGCCTTTGGCATTCAATCACTGGGGCTCAATTAGTAGCTTTTCTTAACTTAGTTCCTTCGGGAGCAGAGGTGAATTTTGGCGGACCTCCACAAAGATCTCATCAAGTATCTCCTGGGCTCCTTGCTGCCGCAGGCGACGAGCCAGCTCTATTCCTAGCTGTTCGGCTTCGCTGGCCAATCCAGTTATCATATCTTTGACCAGTCTTTGGCCATCTAAGCTGGCAACCACCCCCGTTAGGATCAGTTGGTCTCCAGTTAAACAGGTGTTCACTCCAATGGGAACTTGGCAGCCTCCCTCAAGCTCCCGCAAGAATGCCCGCTCTGCTTGACACCGTTGGGCTGTAGGCTGGTGTTCCAAACTTTTGAGAAGAGACAGCACATCGGCATCATCCGCACGGCACTCAATACCCAACGCACCCTGACCGACTGCATGCAAAGAAATCTCGGCTGGGAGAACTTGGTGAATGCGATCGCTCCAGCCCAGGCGCTGCATACCGGCAGCCGCGAGAATAATTGCGTCATACTCTCCGGCATCCAGCTTTTGCAGGCGAGTATTCAGGTTTCCCCGGATGTCCTTAAAGGCTAGGTGCGGAAAATGATGGCGCAATTGCGCCAGTCGCCGCAGGGAAGATGTACCGACCACAGACCCCGGCGGCAGCGTCTCAATCTGCTTATCGCGGTGCTGGGCATGAACAACTAGAGCATCGGCGGGGTCCACTCGTTCTGTAATCGCTCCCAAGACCAAACCCTCTGGCAGGCGAGTCGGCAGATCCTTCAGTGAATGAACTGCCAGGTCGGCTTGCTGCTGCATCATTGCCAGCTCTAGCTCTTTGGTGAATAGGCCCTTGTCCCCGATTTTTGCCAGCGCTACATCAAGGATCTTGTCTCCTTGAGTTTTCATACTGGAGACCTCAAAGGCGCGATCGGGATGCAACTCTTGTAGTTGCTCTTGTACCCAGTGGGTTTGTACCAACGCCAGTTGACTTTGCCGGGAACCAATGCGGATCACCGGACGCGATTTGCTCGCTAAGGCGGGGGCTTGCAGCGATGCCTCAGGGGCAACCGGTTGAGCCGTTTGATTTGAGACGGGTTGAGGACTAGAGACGGGAGAGGACATAAAACGGGCGACAAAAAAACAGTAAATAGATAGCTAGGCTATTTCCCCAGCTTAGCAGGACCTGACACTGTCCTGAAGCGCTGGCAACAATCCTAGACCTCGACTTTGACCCCCTTCCAAAAGGCCACGTAGCCCTCAATATTTTTGGCTCGCTCCTTGGTTGAGGGATAGTACCAGGCTGCATCTTTATTCACTTGACCGTCTACCTCAATGCTGTAGTAGCTGGCAATGCCCTTCCAAGGGCAGGTGGTGTGATAATCGCTGGGTTTCAGGTACTGCTGTTTCACCGAGTCCGGGGGGAAATACTGGTTGCCTTCTACCACTTCGCAGCGATCGCTCTCGGCAATAACGGTGTCGTTCCAAATTGCTCTTGGCATCAATGACTCCTTAAATGGAAATAGTTGAACTCAGCCACCTGTAACCAAGTTACAGCAGTTTTCATGATGCTACACCACAGCTTAATCCTGCCAAACTGTTAGAGGGATCTTAGGAAGTAGGAGCAAGATCCTTTTCAGAGAAATTAATCTAGCCTAGGCACCTGCAAGTACTTCAAAGTTTACTGCGAGCACTCTTCATCCCTGCCAGATAGGCAGTGGGGTCTTGCGCCACCCACCCAACCGCTGAGTTTGCCCGAATCTCAAAGTGAAGGTGAGGTCGATTTGCTAGTCCGGTAGCACCCACAGTACCCAAGGCAGTGCCCTGGCGGATCTTCTGGCCCACGGAAACCGAAATCTTAGCAAGTTGGGCATAGCGGGTTTGGCGCCCGCTCGTGTGATTGACCACCACCAGGTTGCCGTAGTTACCCTGGGTTCCGGCAAAGGCAACGGTGCCGTTGGCAACTACCCTGACCGGGGTGGCAGCCGCTGCCTCCAAGTCCACACCACTGTGAAAAGCAACCTGACCTGTGACCGGATGAATTTGCCAACCGTACCCCAAGGCAATCGGGACAACCGTAGGGAGCGGATAATGATTAAAGCGATCGCTCGAGGGCCGCACCTCAGCATTTCCTCCAGGCGTTGCTACTGGGGACCAGTTGACGCCGGGGATAAACACTACTGTAGGGGATACCTGACAACCATTCACTTCAAACAGCACATCCGAGCGAACCTTATAGATGGCAGCCACATCTTTTAGGCGTTGTCCCGGCGGAATCCTAACCTGAATACCGTTGTAGGGCGGGATGACAATTCGGGTTCCTACAGGGGCTTTTCCTTGTCTCAAAGCCGGATTCAGCCCCATGAGAGTAGCTGGAATCAAATTGTAGCGGCGAGCCAGTATTGATAAGTTCTCACCTGGAACGATGACGTGGTGTTTCAACCGTGAGAGAGCAGGGGCTGGACAATCAGGCGCTGCCGGTGCGGCGGCAGCAGAAGGTGCCCAGATAAGGGTAGATAGCCCAACAATAGATAAAGTGATCCAGTTCGATACAGCCATTTCATCACTACACTTGTCTATCGCCTCACAGCCAAAATTCTAACCCGTGGCCGATTGATAAAGAAAATCTATAGTCCTCATGTCCAGGCGCAG
>JAUJON010000086.1 GCA_030447595.1 Thermosynechococcaceae cyanobacterium YX3bin19 | reverse complement strand
GCAAGGTTATATCAGAGTTTGGGGTTTCGCCAATGGGATATTTCTTATGCCATTTCTCATCCAACAGAGGTGTACGTAAAGCTTGAAGATTGATGATGTTGGCAGCAGCACAACAGCGCTGTTGCAGCGGATTGTCCAGATTTAATAGTGTAGAGGCAAAAGTTTCCTGCAACCGCTGAACAGCAACGTTAGGCGTCAAATCAGCCGTCCCATCGCCGGGTTGTCATGGCGAGTGGCTCGTCAGTTTCCAGCAATGATTTCAGGCTTGAAAGAATAGCTGGCCATCCTTGGGTTATGCCTTGCTCCATATCAGAGCCGGGTTCCAAGTCCTCATGCGTGACGGTTAACCGTATCGCATCAAAGAATTCATCGATCTCAAAGGTCACTTTCGAGCGCTTGCTTTCGTCATCCGCTTCTTTGGGATCAGCCCACGTTATTACCAGTCGCTCTGGCGGTTTACTTTCTAGAACTTGTCCCACGATATCAACGGTTTCAGTGTTGTCGTAATCTTGGTGTTCCCATTTTGATCCCTCCTGCCAGTCTGATACGTTACGGTGCCGACCCCAGAAGAGTTTAGTCATTTCGGGGTCTATTAACGCATCCCAAAGTTTCTGTGGTGTTGTAGATATGTAAATTACGTACATAAAGTCAGGCTTGCTCATCTTTGCGTTCCTCCAGTGCCAATTTCAAGTCGTTAAGAGCTTTTAACCTCTTTCGCTCGTATTTACCGATCCAGCGCTCATAGATTTCGCCAATCGGTACAGGGTTTAAGTAGTGCAACTTCACTCGACCTCGCCACGTCGTTGCGACCAAGTTGGCGTCCTCAAGTATTTTTAGATGCTTGGTAACCGATTGTCGGGCTATATCCATTCGACTACACAGCTCCGTAAGGGTCTGCCCATTGTCCAAATACAATAAATCCAAAAGCTTCCTCCGATTGCGATCGCTCAGCGCGCGAAAGATAGCATCAAGATCAGTAGTCATAATTTCATTATGCAGCCATATGACTGCATGTCAAGTGCGACCGTGCAATACCGCCTAACTATCCGGTTGCACCCGATGAAGGGGGAGTTCCGGTTAGAATTGAAAAACTTCTACCACGGGTGAACCGGAACGTTAGCTTGCTAGGTTATCACTGAAGGCAGTAGTTGAAAGGTCACCTGTTTAAGTTCAGAATGCCGTCGCGATATGGCTAAGACAATGACCTGAGTTGTTGCTTAACTATAGCCAAGGTCAGAAAACTACAAGAATTTGCTGACATTGTATACACAAAGCTCTTAGGCTAGAAGAATCTTCTATTTAGAGAGATAAGCGTTATGTACGCCTCAGCAGCAGGTGAGGGGTCAGTTAGCCAAACCCGCGATGTCACAATCAACATCCGAGCGAAGCAGAATCAACGTGATCTAATTGATCATGCAGCTGAAGTGCAGGGCAAGAGCCGCTCAGAGTTTATGCTTGAGTCAGCTTACCAGAAAGCCCAAGATGTTCTTCTGGATCGGAGTTTCTTTGGGTTAGATGAACTTAAATTTAAGCAATTTGTGGCGTTGCTGGATGCACCACCTACGCGAGATGAAAAGCTACACACACTGCTGACAACCAAGTCTCCGTGGGGTTAGATCGAGATCAAGACAAGCTCCACCCGCCTGAAAAACTGAATTCGTTACATCAAATTGAAAGCTTTGACTCAGGTAACAGTGAGCTAGATGACTGGCTGAAGCGCCGGGCTCTGAAAAATGAGTTAGAGGGGGCTTCACGCACTTATGTTCTCTGCACTGGCGAAGTAGTCGTCGCATACTACTGCCTTGCTAATGGAGCAGTGGCACAGACTGCTGCAACAGGTCAACGGCGTAATATGCCCGATCCGATTCCAGTCATGGTTATTGATCGCCCAACGGCGGACCTTTGATTGGTTAATCTTGAACTCCGCCAACAGCGTTCATTGGCTATCTTGCAAAAGTGGTTGAATCGCGATCGCGGCTTGGTAAGGAGAGCTTAATGCCAGAATTCCCCAGTTTTGTTGTGCTTACATCGCTATCAATGAGGCTGTTTATCCTGGCTGGTTCGACGGGCGAGATGTGGGACTAGTAGCACAGGAACTCAGTTGATCGGGCCTTAAAACTGTTGCTGCTAAGGTAATGTCTGGTTCTCGAATCCATCCTGAGGTTCCAGTAGTCAATAGACGGTTTGGAGCTCCCTTTGGGTTTTGTGGGGAGACACTTCCTGAGGGACGCCTCTCGGCTGAGGACGTAGGGGCGATCGTTGGAGAAGCTGTTGTAACTGGAGGTGAGCTTGGCTGAGAACTAGTAGGGGGAGTAGAGCACACTTTTACCTGCAGCCAGTTTCCCCGGTTAGGAACCGTTTGCTTTTTCAGTACTTGTAAAACGCTGCCTGTAGGAATTACGCCTTGGACTGCACTATTGCTAGCAGGCTGGCCCAACAGGGTAGCAGAGGTACCAGTGCCAGCGGCATTAATCCGTAGTCGTGAACCCACCACCAGCATTGGAACTGGAGGCGTATTGGGAATCGGACTGACTGGCAGTGGCGGATTGCTTATAGGGGTCGGACGATTGTCTGCCTGGTATTGACGCCAGGAAGGTGAAACAAACCAGTAGGCTAACAACCCAGATAAAGCTGAAAATAAGCAGAGAATGAGCAGCGGTTTAGGAAGCGAACGATGACTAGGTTTAGGAAGCTGAGTTTTAGCAGGTTCAGCTGCAGCAACCAACACTGTTGAATCAGAGGCTTGATGAACAGTATCAGCCAGCCCAAGGGGTTTACTGCTGACTGTGGGGGACTGGGCGATCTGGCAGTGAACCAGACCAACCGTAACGTTGTCGTGGCCGTTTTTGCGATTGGCTAACTCAATCAACCGTTGACTGGCCGTTGCCAAATCAACCCCACCCTCTAGGATGGGCAAAATTTCCGTCTCCCAGCACTCCTCAACCCGGTCATAGTCACTGAGACCATCCGAGCAAAGCAGAAACACACAGTCTTCATCGAGTACAAAGCGCTGCACCGTCGGCCGCAGCAGTGTCGAGTTACCCATGCCCAAAGCCTGTACCAGTGCTCCAGAGGCAGGTTGGGTCAAAGCTTCTCGATAGAGGGTGTATCCTAGCCGAACCTCGCGAGAGGCGACATCATCATCCAGAGTCACCTGATAGCATCCTGTGCGAGTAATCCAGTAGGCGCGACTGTCGCCAACGTGGGCAATATATATTTCATGGGCAAGGGCTAAAGCCATGACCAACGTTGTTCCCATCCGCTGCCGATCTTGCCGCTGCTCTGTGTCATTGCGATGGCTAATCTCGTCATTAGCATGGCAAGCTGCAGTTTCTAGCTCTGACATCAAAGTTCTCGGATCTAAAGCCTCAATCTCAAGGCTTTTTAAGTGGCACCGGATCTCTTCGGTTGCCAGAGAAGCAGCCAGCGCCCCCCCAGCATGACCTCCCACCCCATCACAGACAATCATCAAGGCTTGAGGGGGGTCGCTGGCGACTGTCCCGTCAGGTGGATAACAAGCGTCCTCGTTCCGTTTTCGAGTGGGGCCTTGATCGGTGCGGCTGGCAATTCCAATGTGATAGGTGTGCCATTGCCTGGTCCTTTGCAGCCATTGATCCAGTTGAGCCACTAACTGCTCCGCTGTACGGTACTGGCCTTGAATCATTTGCTGGCAAAGCTGCTCCAGGGGGGCGGTAATTGCGGCTTGGGCAGCGGGAACCCACTGCAACCATAATTGCCCCAACTGAGCCAAGGCTGGTTCTTGCCTCTGGTCCAAGCGTAGCTCTAACAGGCGAAAAATTGAGCCTTCTACCCGCAGCAG
Organism: Thermosynechococcaceae cyanobacterium YX3bin19; assembly: GCA_030447595.1. Lineage (GTDB taxonomy): Bacteria > Cyanobacteriota > Cyanobacteriia > Thermosynechococcales > Thermosynechococcaceae > JAUJON01. The sequence continues at coordinate 10,869 of JAUJON010000086.1, read as the reverse complement.
CTCAGGTTGCAGCAGGCTAGAGGCCACACCTTGACTACTTAAAGGTTGCCAGAGCTGAGCCATTTGCCACAGCCAATTCAGTTGGCGCAGGGTAGTGGCTTCGGGCCAGGCTCTTTCCCAGGCAACCGCAGCACCAAGGCCAGCTTCAACGGTCCTAGGGTAATCCTCCCGGCTGATGGGAGCTTGCTCTAAAAGCAGTATTTCATTGTGCCCGGCATCTGCGACCAAAGTATAAACTTGCGGGATATGTAAGCGGTAGGGAAACAGCTTCAGGTAAGTCTCAACTGTTTCTGAGAGATAAGTAGCATTGTCGACGGGCAACCCTGGTTGAGTATCGAGTAGCACTCTTTCGCCCTTGACCCAGTAGCGGCCTGCTAGAAAGTCACCTATTTTATAAGCATCTACCGGACCGACAGCCCACAGATAGCGTTTGGGAAGTAGCGTGCGGCACTGCTGGCAAAACCTGTGCGACTCTGGATTCAAAGTTTGACAGTTTGGACAGTGAAGGGTTGCCGTAGCATTTTGCATGGGTCTTACCAGTGCGCCTTTGGAATTAATCGCAATTCCTAGTGAATGAGTGCACACTCAATAGTGTCACAGTGGCTCAGCTCAGCCTGAGCGGTTTGAATTTAATTTAACGTCCACTTCATGGTTTGCCCAGTCCTAGCTGAGGCTAGAGGACTCCCACTCGCTGCTTATATTTGGCTGCTCTTAAGTGTCTCCAGGCTCAAGATTGGGAGTGCTAGGCTGGAACTAGAACTTTTTCATGCCTCATTACCATTGACTGCCTCTATTTTTAGTGCGGAACGTTTAGTTTTTACTCCCGCTGCGCGCAGTCGCTGACGCAATTGCCATCGTCTTTGCATTTCCCAACCAGTACAGCGTTGGCATTACCAACCTGGGCTATCAAGTGGTATGGGCGCACTGGCTTCCCGTAGTGATCTCCAAGTCAGCCGTCTATTCACGGATGTGCACGAACTCCTCCCTGGAGCTCCAGAACTGTTCGGCTTCTCGCTATCTTGGGAGTTGGACTATGTCAACATCCTGAATCTGCTAGAGTCCCAATCTATTCCCATCCGTTCTGCCAGCCGCAGTGATGATCACCCGCTTGTTTTTGGCGGCGGCCCTGTACTGACAGCTAACCCAGAACCTTCGCTGACTTCTTTGACGTTATCTTGCTCGGAGATGGCGAAGATTTGCTGGTCAACTTTGTGGAAGCGTATAAAGCAGTTCGTCATGCAGATCGACAGACGCAGCTACGGGCCCTGGCCCAGGTCCCCGGGGTCTACGTTCCCAGTCTCTACGAGTTATCTATGACAGCCCGGAGGGACCAGTCCCAGTCCATTAGAGCGATTCAGCCGGAGTTCCAGCTCAAGTCGAGAAACAAACCTACCGAGGCAATACCCTTTCTAGCTCACAGTGGTGACGCCCCACGCCGCTTGGGAACAGATCTATATGGTAGAAGTGGTTACCAGTTGCCCAGAAATGTGTCGCTTCTGCCTGGCGAGTTACTTAACCCTACCCTTTCGCACCCCAGTGTGGCAGAATCCCTGATTCCGGCTATTGAACGCGGTCTGGCGGTAACCAATCGGATTGGCTTATTGGGAGCTTCCGTTACCCAGCATCCAGAGTTTGAAACACTGTTGGATTACTTGAGCCGGCCTGAATACGACTCTGTGCGGCTGAGCCTGGCTTCAGTGCGGACGAACACCGTCACCCTGAAACTGGCTCAAACCTTAGCCATGCGGGACAGCCGCTCCATCACAATCCGCATTGAAAGTGGTTCAGAGCGGCTGCGCCAGATTATTAATAAAAAAGCTGAACAACAGTGAAATTCTTCAGCAGCAGCAGCCGCTAAGGCCGGAGGCTTGCAGGGAATTAAATTCTACGGCATGGTCGGGGTGCCGGGGGAAGTTGAAGCCGACCTAGAAGCCAACAGTGAGCCTAATGCAGAGCTGAAGCGGACGGCACCGGGGCTCCGCCTGTCTTTGGGGTGCAGTACCTTTGTCCCCAAAGCTCATACGCCCTTTCAGTGGTTTGGCGTTAACCCCAAGGAGAAGCGCCTGCAGTTTTTGCAGAAGCACCTGCGACCGCTGGGTGTTGATTTTCGGCCTAAGCGCACAACTGGTCCGTCATTCAAGCGCTGCTGTCGCGGGGCGTCGCCGGTTATCAGCACTTCTGGAACTCACGCGTCACTATGGTGACTCTGCCGGAGCTATCGCCGTGCTTCCAAGCAGCTACGCGGAAGCTTCCCTAGTTCAGACTTTTATGTTCACGGTGATTGGCGGGTGCAGCGCTATCCTGGAGCCACCTGCAGGACCATTGCCGCAGGCGACGCTGCAGAAACACTGGAGCACGGCTACTAGCCAGTTCAGGGCCGCTTGAAACCCAAGCTCAGCAAAACAATGAGAACCTATCCAGCTGGCTGCTATTCTCCAGTTGATCGGCTGAGGCTGAGCTAGATTAATAGAGCTCCGTGATACTCTTTCCTAAACATTCCCCCTATGTTTAACTTGGCAAACTCCGTCTCGTCCCCTCATTGCCCTAGCTTGGGGATGGGGGCTGACTGCGCCAGGATTAGCAGCCGAACAAGTAAAATTGCGTTTTGGACCGCTGGAGCAGTCTGTGGCGATCCAGACTTAGAGCAGTTTGCCGAAACCGGAGAACTGGTCCTGCCTTGAGACCCTACGCAATCGTCCTAAAACCTGAGGTGCGACGGGCCCTGACAAAAAGCTTACAGATCGATTCAGGCTTTGTGAGTCAAGCCGTTGATGAGCTGCTCCAGTCCTCACAGGTAGCCGCTTGTGCAAGTCCTGGGAGTTGTGGTTCAAGACACCACTCCCCAGCAACTGCAGCTAGGTTTGACTGTAGCGGCACAGCAGGCCGAAGCCCTAAGTCTGATTGGCTTCTTGAAAGCTTATCCAGACAGGACGATAACCGTTGATACAACCTCTGCCTGGCTGTTGCCTCCCAGCTCAATCATCAGTATTTAGAAAGCCAAACACTGAACCCACTGCTGGAGCGAGAGCTAAGCGTTTCTAGCGGTCGTGTTACATCAAACTTAGATCCGACCGGGGGCCGGGCCGGAGACCGTCCAGTCCCAAAACTTTGATGCTTCGGGACAGACAGCGGCACCGGACAATTCCAGTTGATCTCTGCACTGGGCAACAAGTCTCAGGGTCCATTAGTCGTCATGTCTCACGGATTTGCCTCCGACCGGAAGTTCATGGCTTACCTGGCTCGCCATCTTGCCTATGGCCTGGCTGTTGCTGCCTTGGAACACCCAGGCAGCAATGCCGCTTCAATTTTTGCCAAAAGGGCGGCGATTCGCTCACCCCTGACCAAGACGAAAACCCCTGTTGCCAGCGGTTGAATTCATTGAGCGAACCCAGGATATCAGCTTTTGCTGGACGAACTGAAGCAGCGCAACCAGCAATCCGGTCCTCTACAAAATCAACTGAATACCAATCAGGTGACTCTGATCGGTCACTCCTTGGGGGGACAAACTGCCTGGCTCTGGCGGGGCAGAACTGGATCTCGATAGCTTGAGAGCCGCTTGCAAAATCCAAAATCCGCTACTACAGACCCCCGCTGACTGGCTCCACTGCAGTGTCGCCACCCTACCAGGCCAGCGGCTGAATTTGCGTGACAATCGGGTAGCCCAGGTGATTGCCATTAATCCTCTGATTGGCTACTCCTTTGGTGAACAGGGGTTAATGCAGGTGCAAACTCCCACCTTGGTCGTCAGTAGCACCTCGGATGCAGTGACTCCGGCACCGAGTAATCAGCTGCGGCCCTTTGCCCAACTTCCTGCTCCCAAATATCTCCTGACGGCGATTGGTGCAACCCACCTCAGCGTGAGTGACATCACGAATGTTAATCAGGATGCAACACTGGTCAAAGAACGGTTGGGTCTAGAAGTTATTCCCTTCCAGCAGTTACTTCAGGGGATGAGTCTAGCCTTCATTCAGCAACTCACACCCCAGGCAGAGACCTATCAACCATTCTTGAGTGCTGCCTACGCCCAATCCCTCTCAACGCCTGATCTTCCCCTGCGGTTGAGTACCCGGCTGCCGGATAGTGTTATTCGCTTGTTGAAGTAGTGCTGGGTGTTTAAGCCTTCTCAATAATGGGGCAAATTGTCCCATTTTTTGCCACCGGGAAAGATTCCCAGCCTGAAAGTAACCCATTCAGCTCAGCCTGCAAAATTTGTAATTGCTGAATCTGCCGGTCAACGTCCAGAAGCTTATGTTCTAGTTTGTTCTTCACTTCACCGCAGGGGAGTTCTCCATGATCGTAGACCTCCAGGATCTGGTCAATCTCCTGCAGGCGTAGCCCCAGGCTTTGCGATCGCTTAATGAATGCCAGCCGGGCCAAAACCTGCGGCGAAAACTGCCGGAAGCCTCCCTCTGTCCGTCCTGAGGAGTGAAGCAGACCAAGTTCCTCGTAGTAGCGAATGGTCTTAATTGGCACGCCACTCTGGTCTGCGACCTGGCCAATAAAGAGCAACGGCTGATCCTGGGTTAACAAGGGAACTGACCTCCAAAGTTCTCATCTACTGGTAAGACTACTGCCCCCATCAAAAACTCTGACTGGGAAGCAGTTCAAGCGCTGGCATGAAGGATCTGCTTCTCCAAAGTTATGGTGGGAATAGACATTTGCGTTTGCCCCTCCTAGGGTGCGAACTGTGATCAGGGTGCAACTGTAATGACAATCTTGCCCACTGCGCGCTCGGTTTCACTGCGAGCGTGAGCGGCGGCTGTTTCGGCTAATGGGTAGGTGCGATCGATGATGCAGCGGATTTTGCCTGCTTCAATCAGAGCCTTTAAGTCAGCCAAATCTTGAGCACTGGATTTGAGGAGGATGACTTTGGCTTTTTTACCGGGCCAGGGCAGGGTCAGAAGACTTTCCAGGAAGCTAGCAGGAAGCGGCTGGGTCGTGACGTAAACTCCTTTCGGGTTTAAAGCGCCTTGGCACTGAGCAAATGAGCGATTTCCTACTGCATCAAAAATAATGTCGTAGCGCGCTGCGTCCTGCGTAAAGTCCTGTTGAGTGTAGTCGAGGGTGCGGTCGGCTCCCAAAGTTTTCACCAGTTCGATATTTTTTGTGCTACAAACTGCCGTCACCTCAGCTGCCATTGCCTTCGCAATCTGAACTGCAAAGGTGCCCACCCCCCCGGAACTGCCGTTGATCAGCACCTTGTGCCCTGGCTGAAGACCGCCCTCATCCCGGAGAGCTTGCAGAGCAGTCAGCGCCGCTAGGGGCACCGCCGCCGCCTGTTCATGGGTCAGGTTTTCTGGCTTAGGAGCTGCGACTTTTGCGGCAATAGGGGCATATTCCGCGTAAGCTCCACCCGGTAGTTGATCTAAGCGGGCATAGATCAAGTCTCCCGGCTTGAATTGGGTAACCGACTGGCCCACTTCCACAACCTCTCCGGAAACGTCAAACCCTAGAATCATGGGGAAGCTGTTGCCGGTGAGGAGCCTGAGCATGCCCTTTCTGATCTTCCAATCGATTGGGTTGACGCTGGCCGCATGAACTTTGACACGTAGCTGGTCGCGCTTGATTTGAGGTGGCTCGACATCCTGGTATCGCAAGACCTCAGGGGAGCCGTAGCTGTTGATGATAGCTGCTTTCATAATGTTACTCGCATGCTGATAGCAAGTCTAATCCTTCCATTTTGACCATTTACGACCACGTACTTCTACTTCGCCCCGGAACATATTCATATGGCAGGTGAAAGGATACTTTCCAGGTGTTTTGGGTGTAAATTCAACAGGTGTGACTTGGTTAAGATCCAAGTCATGGACAATCTGAAAGTCGAGCGGTACTACTTTCCAGGCAACTACTGGGGTCACGACAGGGATTGAGCCGAACGGGTTGACCGGCACTGACAACGACGCGACTTGGTTGATAGCCTCCATCTACATTAATCGTCAGCTCCTGAACTCCCTGGCGGGCCTGAGCCCTGCTGAGCACGTTTTACTAAGCAGAAACCACCACAGCTCTGCGCCAATCAGGGCAAACCCACCCAGAGTGACTTGCCAGCTTCAAACTTAAAGGTTGTTCAATCCGCCGAAAGCTCGTCTGTGCCTCAGGCGGCATTTCGACTCGGCATCTGGGCTACTGCTGCGCTTGAGGTAACGCCAAGCAAAAATCCCAGACCAGTGAGGCTCCCCAAAATCTTTCGTTTAATGTCCATATCTCAACTCAACTCCTTCCAGGTCTTGCCCCTATCTTGCGATCGCAAGACAGCATTATTTTCATTCACTGCATAGAGAATCTGAGGATTGCTGGGAGCCACTGTCAGGTATAGAATAGTTCCATCGACTTCAGCCCCCAGTGGATTCCAGGTCTTGCTATAATCCGAACTACGATACAGTCCAAGAGTGGATTGCGGGACTCGGTACCCGTACAGCACAGTATTATTTTTTTCTTCCGATAGGGCTAGACCTGTGATGGTTGTCCCTTGAGTATTGGGCATAGCGACCAATCATGACCGCCGTTAGTGCTTTCGTACAGACCTGCACCAGTAGTTGCAAACACATGTCCAGGATTGCGGGGGTCAACCGCAAGGCTCAGGAGCATCCCTCAATCCAATCATCTGAGGTTGTGTCCAGGATTTTCACTATCGGTTGAGACAAACAACCCCTGGGCATAAGAAGCAGCCAGCCATAGAAGCGGGTTGGATCGCGGGAGCCATTGCCAAAGCGTGAAAGTCTACGCCCGGCATCAATTTGTTTCCAGTACTTGGCCGCGATTTTCGCTGACTTGGAATCCTAAGTTGCCGCCTGTAGGAGGGTGGCCGCTGGCATAAAAACGATTTGAATCAGTAAGGGTCTGCCGTAAAGCCCATATAGTCAGCCCTTTCCTTTTCGGGTTGCACCCAGAACCATTGCCCATTGGCATGCTAAAAGACCATTGTGACTGGCAATGAATCGCTTGAGGATTCTCAGGATTCACAGCTAGGCCGTGAACGTGATTGTTTGCCTGCCAGTTAGCCGCTGGTTCGAGAAAGGCGTCGGTAGTGTTTGACTGAGTTTGATTGTTTGATTCAGCACTGGGAGAACTACTGGAAGGGGACTGACTCAAGTAAGTGAACCCCAGCATCGTTCCACCGAGCAGTAAAGAAAAACCTAATACGGGGGCCGCATAGCCTGCTACCTTAGCAGTTCTAGATTGTTTAGCAGGTTTTGTAGGTTGGCTCATAGGTCAGGTTTTCCTGAAGCGTTCTATATCGCATCTGTTCTATCTGGATTGATTAAGCTGGCTATCCGTCAAGCTCATCGTGGGTGACACCCAGCTCCCATCTGACCGGCAAAGGCAAGGAAACTCAGTGAAGCGATCGCCACTCCCGCACCAACCAGAACCTCCTTGAACCACTGTCGCTTTCCCCGAGCTTGACTACGCTTCGCCTGAATCTGCTGTACAGCCTGTTGAATGAACTCTGGTGGAATCTTTGCTTCTGCCCCTGCCTCTATTAGTTCTGGCAGGGGGTAACTCTGCTCCTGCTGGGCGTACAGGCGAGAGGCGAGGGCAAAAACTTCTGGAGCCATTTCCTTGGGAATTCGTGGTTCTGGGTTACTCATGACACAGTTTCACCTAATTTCAATTCAGCCTTTTCGAAAAGGCACCAGATTTTGTATGTCCTGGATTGAAGACAAACCTACCCTCCCACTGTACGGTTCATCTGTCCTGCCCAGACTGGCTGTTCTGGTTGTTCGTCATCCCAGGCATGTTCCTCCTACCCTGGCATATCGTGCATATTTTGCATCATGCTCATCATGGAACTGCACTGCTGCATCATTTGGTTCATCTGTGCTGCTGTTGGATGCGCCTGTGCTTGGGCCGAGGTTTTCCCAGATGCAGAGTGTGCCACAGACTGAATGTGGTTGTTAGTGGTATTCGGTGTTGTGGCTTGGTCACGGTTATGTGCGAAAACTGGAATCGCTTGCAGTCCTAATACTGCTAGACCAGCTATAGAGCCACTGATTATTGTCTTGGTGTGGGTAGTCATACTCGTCATTACTCCTTAATTTGGTTAGTTGTTCAGCTAATTTTCATAGACCTAGAACTATGTTAAACTCTCCACTTAGCTAGAGTCAAAGAAAAGGTTAGTCCTAGTCTTTGTAACTCAGCATGTGACGTTGGGCTAGGTAAAGAACTAAAGGTGGCAGAAGTATCCATTGAAGTAGAGCTAGTGAACTAATACCGATGCCCGGTACAGCTAACACTGGGACACCATAAAGCCTGGCAATGTTAACTCGATAAATTTCTGTAATGAAGGTGATGAGCCAACCGGAACCTGTGAAGACCAACACTAACTTCCATGTCGGGCTGAGTAGCCAGTAACGAGAGCGAGCCACCCAGCTCACAGCCCACCCACTAATCAGTGTGATCAGGCTATCGCCTACCGTGCAGTGGGTGATGTAGTCTATCTTGTCTGATAAGGAGGGCATCCCATAGAAGTCGTAATAAGGAGATTGCCAAACTTCATAAACGAAATGAAGTAGGAAGGCAAATAGAAACAGGTTTATTTCTGGTACGGTCAGAATTTGAACTGACCACTTGGATGTTGGCTTGCTCATTGAAATGATTTTTGACTCATAGCTTCAGGCTTAGGAATTAACTCGTGGTTGAAAGTTACGTAAGCGTAGGGCATTAGTAACCACAGATACTGAGCTGAAGGCCATTGCTCCTCCGGCAATAATTGGGTTGAGTAACCAACCAAAGACGGGGAACAAAATTCCAGCGGCAATGGGAATCCCGGCAACGTTATAGATAAAGGCAAAGAAAAGGTTTTGGCGGATGTTGCGAATGGTGGCGCGGCTGAGCTGAATCGCAGTAACGATTCCCTGAAGATCTCCAGAGATCAAGGTGATGTCACTGGCGGCGATCGCCACGTCGGTTCCTGTGCCGATCGCAATCCCGACATCCGCCTGGGCTAGCGCCGGCGCATCATTGATACCATCCCCCACCATTGCTACGACCTTTCCTTCTTTTTGCAGGGCAATTACCTGATTTGCTTTCTGCTCTGGGCGCACTTCCGCAAAAACCCGCTTGATCCCGACTTCCTGAGCGATCGCCTCAGCAGTTTGACGGTTGTCCCCCGTCAGCATCACTACTTCCAAACCCAACCTCTGGAGTGCTCTAACCGCTTCCGGTGAAGATTCTTTCAAGGCATCAGCAATACCAACCAACCCCTGGATCTTGCCATCCACGGCAATGAAAACAGCGGTTTTACCCTCGGCTTCCCAGCGGGATTTTTGGTTTTGCAGGGCTTGGGTCTCAATATTCAGTTCCGCCATCCAGCGCTGGGTGCCAATTTGGACTAAATGTCCGGCTACGGTTCCCTGAACACCACTGCCGGCAACCGCTTCAAAGTCCTGGGCTTCTGCCGGCTTGACTTCCTGAGACTGGGCATATTGAACCATGGCTTCTGCTAGAGGATGTTCGGAATTGCGTTCTACCGCCGCTGCTAGCCGCAGCAGATTGAGTTCCTGGCCTACACCAACGGTGGTGACAAAGTCAGTAACGGTAGGCTTTCCTTGAGTAAGCGTCCCGGTTTTATCCAACACAATCGTCCGAATTTTATGGGCTAGCTCCAGGCTTTCTGCCCCTTTGATTAAAATGCCGTTTTCTGCTCCTTTGCCCGTACCGACCATAATCGAGGTGGGGGTAGCTAGCCCCAAGGCACAGGGGCAGGCAATGATTAGTACACCAACGGTGGTGATCAGCGCCAGCGTCAGGTTCCCCATAAAGTTGAACCAGATCACAAAGGTGGCGATCGCCACAGCAATCACTACAGGCACAAACCATCCGGTCACCTGATCGGCCAAGCGCTGGATTGGGGCTTTGGAACCCTGAGCCTGCTGCACCAGTTGGACAATTTGGGATAAGAAAGTATCCTTACCCACCCGCGTCACCTGGAACTTAAAGCTGCCAGTTTTATTAATCGTCGCCCCAATCACCTCATCCCCCGGCTGCTTCTTAACGGGCAAACTTTCGCCTGTCACCATCGCTTCATCCACAGTGGAAGCGCCTTCAATGACTTCGCCATCCACTGGGATTTTTTCTCCCGGACGTACCAACACCACATCTTTGAGCCGGACTTCCTGGATGGGAATATCCATCTCCTGCCCATTGCGGATTACCCTAGCGTCTCTAGCCTGAAGGCCAATCAGCTTGCGAATCGCTTCTGAGGTCTGTCCTCTAGCGCGATTTTCGAACAACCGCCCCAGCAGAATTAAGGTGATGACAATCGCCGCTGTTTCGTAATACACCTCTGGCATCAAGCCCTGGTTGATGAAAAAATTGGGGAACAGGGTGGCAAATACGGAATAGAAATAGGCCGCACTGGTTCCCAAGGCAATCAGCGTGTCCATCGTTGCCGCATGGCGCTTCAAGGCTTTCCAGGTATTGATATAGAAAGAGTAACCGCACCAAAACTGCACGGGGGCAGTCAGTACCAGTTGGAGCCAGGGGTTGTGCAGCCACGCTGGAATCAAAGGCAGCTCAAGCCCGGTCATCATCGGCAGCGAACCCACCACCAAGATGGTACTGATCACAGCCCCTACCCCAACCTTTAGGGTCAGTTCTCGCGTTTCTGCCTGCCGGGCAGTCTTCTCTGCATCATCACCAATCACCATTCCCTGATCCTGGAGGGAGTAAGCGGAATATCCGGCGGCATCCACAGCGTCTTGAATCGTCTTCAGATCTGTTTTCTGCGGATCATACTGAACAGTGGCCTGTTCCGCGCCAAAGTTGACGCTAGACACTCTCACCCCTGGAACCAACAGAATCGAAAACGCAATGAGGATGAGAACGGAGTCACAAATCAAACAACTCAGAGAAAGATACCCAAAATAC
>JAUJON010000085.1 GCA_030447595.1 Thermosynechococcaceae cyanobacterium YX3bin19 | reverse complement strand
AGGGATGTTACCAAAAAATACCTTAGGCAGACAATTGTTTACCAAGCTGAAAGTGTACGCCGGGCCCGAGCATCCTCACCAGGCTCAAAAGCCTCAGGTTCTAGAACTTCAAACCATTCCAGGAGGACAACGCTAATGCAAGTAACCGATCAAACCGGACGCGCAACTTACTGGGGTACAGGCCGCCGTAAGTCTTCGATTGCTCGGGTCCGGCTAGTTCCTGGCAGCGGCCAAATGACAATTAACGGTAAGTCGGGAGAGCTTTACCTTCAATTTAATCCAGGATACCTCTCTGCAGCGAAAGCACCACTGGAAAGCTTAGGTCTGGAAAATGACTATGATGTCCTGGTTAATGCCCACGGCGGTGGATTAACTGGACAGGCAGACTCAATTCGCTTAGGAGTGGCCCGGGCACTTTGTCAGCTAGATCCTGAGAATCGGAAACCCCTAAAGGTGGAGGGCTATCTCACGCGTGACCCCCGAGCGAAGGAACGCAAGAAGTACGGTCTACGTAAAGCTCGTAAGGCCCCTCAGTTCTCGAAGCGTTAGATGAATCAACTGTGATGTGAGTAGGTCAAGGCTAAAGTAAAAGCAAGTGAGAGCAAGACAATGCCGAAGTCAAATATTCATCCCAAGTGGTACCCAGAGGCTAAAGTTTACTGTAATGGCGAAGTTGTCATGACGATTGGTTCTACTAAGCCAGAGCTGCATGTTGACGTTTGGTCCGGTAACCACCCCTTTTATACTGGAACCCAGAAGCTGATTGATACCGAAGGCCGCGTTGAGCGATTCCTGCGGAAGTACGGCATGATGGAAGAAGAGTCTAATCAATCCTAGTAGAAGTAAGTTGATCTCTAGGCACCCCCTCTAAAGTTCTTCTGTAGTCGCTCACCGTTGACACTGTTTCTACACGCGTCGATATTCCATGGCCGAAGCCTACCTACTGAATAAGCTAAAGTCGGTTGAGCAAACCTTCAACGAGCTAACCCGTCGTCTTGCTGACCCAGAAGTTGCCACTGACCCAGATGAGTTTCAGCAGGTTGCTAAGGCTCGTGCCTCTCTAGAAGAAACTGCTACGACTTTTGAAACCTGGCAACAGGTGCAGCAACAGTTTTTAGAGGCTCGTCAGATTGCTAAAGAAGCCGAAGGCGATTTAGAGCTTCAAGAAATGGCGGCCTTAGAAGCCGAGGAACTTGCAGAGCAGCTAGAGCAGCTGGAGGATCGTCTTAAGGTTCTGCTACTTCCTCGTGACCCCAACGACGACAAAAATATCATGCTCGAAATTCGCGCCGGGACGGGTGGCGATGAGGCCAGCATTTGGGCGGGTGACTTGATCCGGATGTACTCCCGCTACGCAGAAAACCAGCGCTGGCGGGTCAAGCTGGTTAGTGAATCTTTAGGAGAAATGGGGGGGTTCAAAGAGGTAATCCTTGAAATTCAAGGGGAGCAGGTTTATAGTAAGCTGACGTACGAAGCCGGAGTACACCGGGTCCAGCGGGTTCCAGCTACCGAAGCCTCTGGGCGAGTTCACACCTCCACAGCAACTGTGGCAGTGATGCCGGAGGTCGATGAGGTAGAAATCCAAATTGATCCTAAGGATATTGAACTTACGACTGCTCGCTCCGGTGGAGCCGGAGGACAGAACGTTAACAAAGTAGAAACAGCCGCTGATCTGTATCACAAACCCACCGGCATTCGGATTTTTTGTACAGAAGAGCGATCGCAGCTCCAGAACAAAGAGCGAGCATTACAAATTCTCCGAGCCAAGCTCTATGAGATGAAGCTACAAGAGCAGCAAGCGGCGGTAACGGATATGCGGCGATCGCAGGTGGGTACTGGTTCTCGCTCCGAAAAAATTCGCACCTACAACTACAAAGACAGTCGCGCCACTGATCATCGGCTGGGACAAAACTTTTCTTTACCAGCTGTTTTAGAAGGCGACTTAGAGCCAGTGATTCAAGCTTGTATTACGCAAGACCAGCAAGCACAGTTGGCAGAACTTGCCGCTTCTAGTGCTTGAATTTATCTTGACTGGACTTCCTTAACAGGACCTGCTGATCACAAGCACTTTAGCTAACTCGTACTAAGCCGGGTATATTCATTCTCTCGCTGGGTAATCTATTACTAGGGAAGGCAGAACAGGAACAATCTGTGCCGTCTAATTTTCTTCCTTTGCATAAGAGAAGTACTTGCTGCGGGGCAGGGTCACGTTACAAATGGGGAAACTATCCTTTCGGCTGGCTGGCGTAGCGTTAGTGATTGGGTTAACCTCTGGACCTCAGCAATTAATGGCGGCTCAACCCACCTTCCAATCCGGTGCTCCAGCGAATTCAGATGCTAAAACTTTGCCCCGCACTGCTGAGCAAAAATCTCGCTCCCAGGGGTTGATGTCAACGCCTTTGGTGACCTCGGGTACTGCCTCAACCATCACCGAACCACTTCACTTAAAAATTAGTCTGAGCCAGCGGCAAGTAACGCTCTACCGAGGGAAAACTAGAGTTAAGAGTTTTTGGATTGCTGTAGGCCGCAAAGGCTGGGAGACCCCAACAGGCAAGTTTAGAGTGGCGCAAATGCTTCGCGACCCAGCCTGGGCTCACCCTTTGAAGAAAGGGATTGTAATTCCTGGTGGAGACCCAGACAATCCCTTAGGACGGTACTGGATTGGCTTTTGGACCGATGGCAAGAACTGGATTGGCTTCCACGGCACTCCAAATCCTCAGTCAGTTGGGACTGCAGCGTCCCATGGCTGTATCCGGATGTACAACAAAGACATTGCTGAATTGTTCCCGCAGGTAACTTCCGGAACGCCAGTGATCGTCGAGCGCTAGTAGCGAGACCAGAAATCGCTGAATTGCACCCAGAGTTTCTAGCATTTGCCGCAGCAAGGGGAGGCTGAGACCAATGACATTGCTGTGGCATCCGACGATTTTATCAACTAGCAGTCCTCCCTTGCCGTCAAGAGCAAAACATCCAGCACACTGCAAAGGTTCACCTGTAGCAACGTAAGCCTCAATCTGGCGATCGCTGAGGTTAGCAAAATAAACTTGAGTTACCTGGTGGCGCACCAGTGTTTTGTTTTGGCACAAATCGAACAAGGCGTGGCCTGTAAAGATTTCACCTGAGCGGCCCCGCATTTGCTGCCAGCGAGCAATTCGCCTCCGCCGCATCAACGGGTTTACCGTGAATCTCTCCAGCTAAAGGCGCCAAAACGGAATCACAACCTAGAACCAAACTGGGTTCCGCAATTGAGCCGCAACAGTCGCTTTATGATAAGCCAACATCTGCACGAGTTCCCCAGCCTCTGATAGTTGAACCTGGGACTCGTCAAAGTCACTTTTAATGACAACAGGTTCAATTCCGGCAGCTTGTAGTAACTGGCCGGGCGTTATTGATGATGTAGTCTTTCTCTGTATTTATTCTCTTTTTTATTTTTTTTTTTTGTTGTTAAGTCTTAGTCGTTTTTTGTTCTTTTGTATTTGTATATTCTATTGAGAATTTGAGGTTTATTTTATTCTTCTTTAATTACCTTCCCACTCCAGCGAAACTCTCCGGGGACGATGCCGGCATTTTCAGCAAACCGGGCCGCTAACAATTGCATCACCACAATTTCCAAAATGGGGTTAAGGTATTCATCCACTTTAGGTAAAGGGAGACTCACTACACTTGAGCCTGCGGCTTCCTGTCCAATTAAAACAACGCGGGCATCGTGGCTCGCAATGTCTACTGCTAAGCGCTGACTGAGCTCACTCGTCCGTCCTTGATTGGCAAACAGAATAACGCCGGCATCAGGCGAAACCGCTTCCATCGGCCCATGCCGAAACTGGCCACCTGAAAGACCGACTCCGTTCAAGCGGGCAGCTTCTCTGAGAAGTAGGGCCCCTGTCATCGCTGAGGCGATCGCCGGACCCCGCCCCAGGAGGGAGAAGAAGAAAGCAGGTTGTAAATGGGCCACCAGCGAGTCTAACCAGTTTTGCCGATTGTTGAGCAAGTGGGTCATTAACTCAGCCACATTTGCGAGGTCGGCGTAGTCCTGGGGCTTTAAATACCCTGTTAGACTCCGGACTAGCAGGTGTAAGAGCGCTAGGCTACTCGTGTAGGTCTTGGTAGCCACAGGTACTTCCTGGCCAGCATTGGTACACAACGAAACATGGCTGTGACTAGCTAGTAAGTTGTCCTGAGTATTCGTCACACTCACCGTTGTAATCTGGTTGTTCACTGCCTTTACCAGACGTTGGATTTCAATACTCTCGCCGGATTGAGAGACGACAACCAACAATGTTTTTTCAGTCAACATCTCCAAGACATAATGAACCAGCTCCGAAGCCTCGATATGAATCGCCGGAATACCCTGCCGATTTAAGTACAGCCAAGTTGGAAACAAGGCGTAGTAAGAACTCCCCATCCCTGTCAGAACAACCTGTTGATACTTTCCTTGAGGGATGTCTGCGAGAAGTTGCCAAACGTCGTTGTCTTTGTAGTGCTCAACCACTGAGCCTATTACATCCGGCTGCTCAAGAATGTCAGAGAGGTAGCTCATGTCTTAGAACGCAAAGAAAATCTATAGAGAGAACTAATCGATGCTACTCTAATGCTTGCTGAATCAGCAATTTCAACATAGTCGAGAAGCTCCCATTGCCTGTAGACTCTAATTACGCCAGTCTCAACTCAGGTAGATTCTGCAATGGTTCAACCCTTTTCCCCACCAGTCACCACTAGTCCGGTTAAGTTTGGAACCGATGGCTGGCGAGGCTTAATCGCTGCAGACTTTACCTTTGAGCGCTTGGCAAGAGTTGCACCCATTGCTGCCCAGGTTCTAGCCGAAACCTATGGTGATACCCACAGCCAAACTATCGTTGTTGGCTACGATCGACGCTTTAGAGCAGAACAGTTTGCTCACACCACAGCAGAAGTTGTCAGCGCCATTGGATTCAACGTTCTACTGGCGGACACTTACGCCCCTACGCCTGCCTTAAGTTGGGTCGCTAATCAGCAGACTGCCTTAGGAGCACTTGTGATCACGGCTAGCCACAATCCTGGCACATACTCAGGCCTCAAAATTAAGGGAGCCTTTGGCGGCTCAGTTCCCCCAGCAGTCACGCAGCAGGTTGAAGCGTTATTGGCAGAGGATTTTATCCCCACCGCTGCGCCAACTCCGGGAGCAATTCAAACCTTTAATCCTTGGTCCAGCTACTGTGAAGCCTTACGGTCGAAAGTAGATGTTGAGCTGATTTCCCAAGCAATTAGCTCCGGAAAGCTAACTGTTTTTGCCGATGTTATGCACGGAGCAGCTGCCGGTGGCCTGGCACAACTGTTGGGGCTTTCTATTAAAGAACTCAATAGCGATCGCGATCCTTTGTTTGGCGGAGGTGCCCCTGAGCCTTTACCCCGTTACTTAGCTTCTCTGTTTGAAACTATCAAAAATCACCATCATTCCCAGGCCGATGCCCTAGCTATTGGTTTGGTTTTTGATGGTGACAGTGACCGCATTGCCGCAGTAGATAGTCAAGGTAATTTTCTCAGTCCTCAGGTTTTAATCCCAATATTGATTGAACATTTAGCAGCTAGACGAAGCTTTTCTGGCGAGGTAATTAAGACCATCAGCGGCTCTGAGTTAATTCCACGTGTAGCAGGTCTTTATCACCTACCTGTATTCGAAACCCCAATCGGCTACAAGTACATTGCTGACCGCATGTTAGAAAATCACAATGTATTGTTAGGTGGCGAGGAGTCAGGAGGAATCGGATATGGTAACCATATTCCCGAACGAGACGGACTACTATCAGGACTATACCTTTTAGAAGCAGTTGCTCAGTCGGGCAAAGACTTGAGTGAACTTTACCAAGATCTGCAGGTCAAAACAGCGTATGCATCTTTTTATGATCGGCTCGATCTGCCTTTAGCGAGTATGGAAGTGCGATCAAAGCTATTAGAACAACTCGAAGCGAAGCCTTTAATGGAGGTTGCTGGCGTCTCCGTGGTTGACTGTTTGACCCAAGATGGCTACAAGTTCCGCTTATCGGACCAAAGCTGGCTATTGATTCGCTTTAGTGGTACTGAGCCCGTCCTCAGGTTGTATTGCGAAGCAGCTACCCAAGAGCGAGTGGAGCAAACTTTGAACTGGGCTAAGAATTGGGCAACATGAGCTGACGTTTTATCATTCAATTGACTCAGGAGAACAGTAGTTGTGGAATCTCAACGTCATAAATCTGCTAACACCCCTGTTTTTGAAATTCCTGTAGAAGTTTTAATAAGCTTAACAACGGGACCCGCGTTGGTAATATTAATTGCCAATAAAGCGATAGGTAGTCTAATTGGAGAGTTTAGCCAAAGAAGTGAGGAGCTATTTCGTGGCGATCGCCTCCCCATTGTTCGTTTTCCTGGCTCTCCTAAAGTAGAAACATAGCGGATTAGACGACAGAGATTAGCATCGCGATCTTAAGTCATTTATGAGGGTGTGAGGAAAGCAGTAAAATTTGGGTAAAGCTGCAGCCTTGCCCCAGCTCCTAGGGAGTGCTTGAGCGAGTTTCTCAAGATATTTATCTATCAAGATATTTATCAAGGCAACATCCAACGCTAGAGCACTCAAAAGGGCGCTTATATGTGCTTAATTCCTCGAAAGCCCCTGCCATTAAAATACCAGGTTAGTCTGCCAAGTGCTGCTGCACCGCTAAAACCAGGTTTTCTGTCCAGTAGCTTGTGAGTTCTGTGCTGCAGGCTTCTACCATTACCCTGATCACAGGTTCGGTGCCAGAAGCCCGGACTAAAATCCGGCCTTGGTTGCCCATCTCCGCCTCAGCCTGGGCGATCGCAGTTTGTAGGGGTTGGCAGTGCTGCCAGTTCAGGCGGCGATCGCGATTTTCCACGCGAACATTCCGCAGTAGCTGGGGATAGGTCTGGAAACTCTGGTCCACCAATTCTGCTAGGGGGCATCCCGCTTGCCGCACCATTAGTGCTAGATGGAGAGCGGTTAGCAGACCGTCGCCGCTGATTCCGTAGTGGCGACAGAGGATATGACCAGACTGCTCACCACCCAGCATCGCCCCGTGATTGATCATTTCTGCATGGACATACTGATCCCCCACCGGCGTGCGAACAAGCTTGCCGCCCCGTGACTCCCAGGCTCGCTCAAAGCCCAGGTTTGCCATCACAGTTGAGACAATGGTATTGCCGGGCAACTGCTGAGCCTGTTGCAAAGCTTGGCCCCATAGATAGAGAATGTAGTCCCCGTCTACCATTCGGCCTTGAGTATCAACAGCCAAGACGCGGTCGGCATCGCCATCAAAAGCAAAACCCAGGTCGGCATGGTGAAGTGTAACGGCTGCTTGCAGTGGTGCCAGGTGCGTGGAGCCACAGTTAACATTAATGCGATCGCCATCCGGGCGATCGTGTAAGCAGATGACCTCTGCCCCCAAACGGCTAAAAATCTCTGACGCCGTGTGTACCGCAGCACCCCAGGCAAGATCCAAGACCACTCGCATTCCTTGGAGATTACTCCCAGGTAGCAACGGCTGTGCCAGAGAATCTAGGTAGCTGTGGATGAGTTCAGGCCGGTAGTAGTGATGCCCCCAGGGTGCAACACCTGCTACCGGGCAGGCGTTACTAGCAGGTACTTCGACGTGCTGCAGCTCAGACTCAATCTGCCGCTGCAGAGCCAGAGATAACTTTGTCCCCCCTGGACCAAAAAACTTGATGCCATTATCTTCAGGAGGATTATGGCTAGCTGAAACCATTACCCCACCCATCGCCTCAAGGGTATTTGTGAGATAGGCAACGCTAGGGGTAGGGCATAGACCCAGGTACCAGACCTCCACTCCAGCAGCCGTTAAGCCAGCGGAGAGCGCCAGTGCCAGCATGTCACTGGAATTTCGAGAATCTTGTCCCAGCAGGATTGGCTTATCGGCGGCTACCTGCTCCCGCAGTACTTGGCCTGCACAGAAGCCAACCTGCAGCGCTAGAGTAGGATTCAAGAGTTGCCCTGCTCTTCCCCGAATGCCATCAGTTCCAAACAATGAACCAGCACTGCGGACTTTAGAAGCCCGAGCCTTTTTAGTGGCACCAGTAGTTAAGCGATCCTGAGAGGAAATGACCATATCGACTCCGCACACTACACACCTATCGTGGAGAATAGCATTTTCTTAAGATTTTCTTCTGCCCATTAACTTGTTAGGCAATGCCCGTCGGTTTACTCAAGTTCTAGAACTCAATCGCCAAAGTAGAATTTTTTAGGCTATTAGCAACAGATTTAAACCCGGATATTCTTACAGTTATCGTTCTCCCCATGGCTTTAATTCAATCATCGACCTATCGTTCTAGTACGCGTTCAGTGGGCATGGGCTATCGTGCCTTTGTTTTGATGGCACTCATTAGCGTCGTACTTGTGGGTGCAGTGGGGAGCCGCCTCGCATACCTGCAGTTGGTTGAGGGCGATCGCAACCGTCAGCTCGCGGATAACAACCGGATTCGCCTGATCCCCAAACAACCAGAACGGGGTAAAATTTTGGACCGTAAGGGCAGGGTGTTAGCAGCAAGCCAGTTCTCCTACTCTGTGTTTGTTTGGCCGATTGCCAATACTAAAGCTCAGTGGCCGAGAACCCAGGCGCTGCTGGCTCAGCTGCTGAAAATTCCAGAAGCGGAAATTCAAAAGCGCATGGAACAGGCGGGTTACAGTTCTCCTGCTTTAATTCGCATTGCGCGCAGCATCACTCCCGCCCAGGTTATCGCTTTAGCGGAACACAGCAGTGAGCTTGCCGGAGTTGAGGTTGAGAAAGAGGCAATTCGCAGCTACCCCCATGGGGAACTGGCTGCCCATGCCTTGGGCTATATCGGGGAGATGACAGAGGAAGAACTAAAAGAAAAAGTGGATGAAGGTTACCGGCTGGGAGATGTCATTGGTCAAATGGGCATTGAGGCTGCCTATGAGAAGCGCCTACGCGGGACTTGGGGTGGTCAACAGGTTGAAGTAGACGGCTCAGGCCGGGTCTTGCGAGTGCTGGGCGAAAAGCCCTCGCTACCGGGGAATGATGTCCAGACCACACTGGATCTCGATGTCCAAAAAGCAGCAGAGGCTGCTTTAGGAAACCGTCAGGGGGCGATTGTCGCGATGGACCCTAGGAACGGTGCTGTGTTAGCTATGGTGAGCCGCCCCGCCTTTAACCCCAACTGGTTTGCCGGTCGAATTACCGAAGCCCAGTGGCAAACGCTACAGCGGCGACGGTTTCCCTTTGTGAACCGCTCTCTACAAGTCTTTCCCCCGGCGAGTACCTTCAAAATTATTACGACTACTGCGGCCCTTGAGTCTGGCAAGATGTCGCCAGATACAGTGTTGCCGACCTACCCCAGTATTTCTGCGGGAGGGTTTACGTTTGCTGATTGGAACCACGCTGGATTTGGGCCTTTAGACTTCCCCGGCGGCTTGAAGTGGAGTAGTGACACCTTTTTCTATCAAGTGGGCATGCGTACAGGGCAAAAACCAATTATTGAATGGGCCAGACGCTTTGGCTTTGGTCAAAAAACAGGCATTGATATCCCAGGGGAAAAGGCTGGCTTGGTCCCCGACGAAGCCTGGAAGCAAGCAGTACTGAAGGATAAATGGTACATCGGTGACACAATTATCATTTCTATTGGTCAAGGTGCGCTTCAGGCCAGTCCCTTGCAGGCAGCCGTGATGTTTTCAGTTCCCGCGAATGGAGGGTATAAGGTTAAACCTCACTTCCTGAAAAATCATAAACCGGAGCAAGCCTGGCGCAATTCCTTAGATCTGAAACCATCAACTCTGCGAGTAGTGCGGGCAGGGCTCCGGGCCGTCGTTGATGGTGGCACTGGGCAGGCGGTGAATTCCCCAAACCTGCCTGCCATTGCCGGTAAAACGGGAACCGCTGAAGACCCACCGCGTGACTCTCACACGTGGTTTGGTGGTTTTGCCCCCTTTGATGACCCGGAAATTGTGGTTGTCGCTTTTGCCGAAAACAGTGGTGGCGGGGGCGGTAAGATCTGTGCGCCAATGGTGCGCCAGGTCATGGAAGCGTACTTCAAAGCTAAAAAATCAGCTTAACTTGCTTCCGCCCTCAAACGTTAGCTAGCGCGCCAAGCTCGTCTTGTGAGCCTTCAAGAGGAATGCAATTAAGCGTAGGTTCATAAATATCTATACTTAGTTAAGATTTGCTCTCCTAGTAGACTGCCGAAAGCTTCTTCTATGTTTAAAGATATATGAATGTTCCTAGTCAAATCACTATACAAGGT
>JAUJON010000084.1 GCA_030447595.1 Thermosynechococcaceae cyanobacterium YX3bin19 | reverse complement strand
TGTGAGTGTTGGGGTAAGCAACGGCCCAATCTTCCCGGACGCCAAGCACTTTACCAGGATGTCCTGGCCAGATTTCCAGGTCTGTGGCGACGGTAAAGCCAATTCCTTCGATCGCAGCCCGGAGGTTCCAAGGTTCCCCAACGCAGTAACCATCAATGCTGCCGGCTTGTAGATCCACGATCATTTGAGCCGGCGGAATCGTTTTTAAGGAAACATCCCGGTCGGGGTCGATCCCACCCGCAGCCAGCCAGTAGCGCAGGAGCAGATTGTGCATAGAGGAGGGATGCACCATCCCCATTCTGTGTTGGCCTTGGGGTGTGTTGTGCAACATTGCCTTGAAGTCTGCTAACGTGTATACCCCTTGGTCGTAAAAGCGTTTGTCTAGGGTGATGGCATTGCCGTTACGGGTCATGGTCAAGGCACTGACCACTGGCACGGGTCGTTCATGGCCTCCTAGGGTTAACCACAAGGGCATGCCCGATGGCATTTGAGCCGCATCTAAGTAGCTCCCGGCCATGCCATCGGTGATCCCGCGCCAGCTCGTTTCCCGCACCAGGGTGACTTCGTCCAGGCCGTGTTTAGTGAAAAAGCCTTTTTCTTTAGCGATAGCGAGGGGGGCACAAGCGACTAGGGGGACAAAACCAATCTCAAGGTTGACTTTTTCCAGGCCATGACGGGCAACAACTGCCGTTTTTCTCGCCCGCAGTTTCTTGATCCGTTTCTGTTGATTCAGGAAATAAATCATCTCGCTCCGCAAGCTGTAGTAGCTGGGATGCTCGACCACCTCCATCCGCTTTCGCGGCCGCGGAATATCCACCTCCAGGATCTGACCAATTTTGGATTCCGGTCCATTCGTCAGCATGACAATCCGGTCAGACAGTAGCACTGCTTCGTCCACATCGTGGGTGACCATGATTGCCGTAATATGGTTTTCCTCACAAATTCTCATTAACTGCTCTTGTAAGTTGCCCCGCGTCAGGGCATCCAAGGCCCCAAATGGCTCATCCAGCAGTAGTAGCTTGGGACGGAGTGCCAGGGCACGGGCGATCGCCACCCGTTGCTTCATTCCTCCCGATAGTTGAGCCGGTGGCTTATCCGCAGCATGACGTAACCCCACCATGTCAATCTGCTGCTCTATAATTCCTTGGCGTTCACTGGCTGGCAAATCCTTCATCACCGAATTTACGGCTAGGGCAATATTCTCCCGTACTGTGCGCCAGGGGAGCAGGGAGTAATTCTGAAACACCACCATCTTGTCTGGACCGGGCTGAGTGATTCTTTGCCCTTCCAGGGTTACGACACCTTCTGTCGGTAAATCTAGACCAGCCACCATGTTTAACAGCGTGGATTTACCACAGCCGGAGTGGCCAATGAGCGAGACAAATTCTCCTTTTTGGATCTGAAGGTCAATTCCCTTGAGGGCGACGTAGCTACCCCCACCTGCCAGGGGGAATACCTTTGCAATTTGTTCAACGGCAACAATTGTTGTCATGATTTCCTCTACGACGTTTGTGGCTGTAATAGTTATCGCTGTTATTCTGGAACAATCCGGTTTTGCAGGTAGGCCATCGCTTTATCCAAGAGCAAGCCAACTGCACCGATGTAGAGAAGGGCCAAGATCACCTCACTGATATAGTTATTCTGGTAAGCCTCCCAGATGAAAAAGCCAATCCCGACAATCCCGGACATAACAATCTCAGCAGCAATAATTGCTAACCAAGACAAGCCGATCGCAATCCGCAGACCTGTAAATACATAAGGCAGAGTTGACGGTAATAGGATTTCAAAGAAATATTCACGGCGTGACAGTTGCAAAACCTTAGAAACATTGTTGTAGTCCTGGGGAATTTGCTTGACCCCCACCGCCGTGTTGATCAAGATTGGCCAGATCGCAGTGATGAAAATTACGAATAGGGCAGCTGGCTCGTTCTGGCGCAGGGCAGCCAGAGCGATCGGCACCCACGCCAAGGGAGGCACGGTTCGCAAAAACTGAAAAATGGGGTCTAAAGCCTTAGACATCAGCGGACTTGTACCCACCAAGATGCCCAAGCCAATTCCGACGACTGCCGCAAATAAGTAGCCAATCGCCACCCGCTGTAAGCTGGCTAAGGTTTGCCAGAACAACCCCTTGTCGATACCACCCCGGTCATAAAAGGGATAGAGCAATAGTTCACGGGTTCGTTCATCAGTGATCACGTTAAGCGGTCCGGGCAGCAGCGTGAGTCCAGAGAAAGCCAATAGCTGCCAGATAACCAAAAAAATCAGGACAGCCACAAGAGGCGCCACAATGCTCTGGGATTGTTTCTTCCAAAAAGCACTCATGGGACCCGGTCGCTTTGCTCTAATTGATTGACTTCTCATATTAAAGGCCATTCTCTATCTCCCCTTAGGGTTACTAGTGCGTTTATGGGTTTGGTCTCAGTTGGGAAAGGTTTAAAGTTCTTAGACTCGCTTAATCGCCAGGCTTTTGAGATATGCCCGAGGATTAGCAGGATCAAATTCAATGCCATCAAAAAACTTCTCGACCCCACGGGAGGTACTTTTGGGAATGTCAGCAGCAGGAACTCCGATCTCTTGAGCCGCTTCGCGCCACAGTTTCTCTCCGTTCACAGCATTAATAATTCGCTCAGCATCGTCCAACGTTTCCTCTGGCAGGAAGCCCCAGCGCACACTTTCGGTGAGGAACCAGAGTTCATGGCTCTGATAGGGATATGAAACGTTACCACGCCCATCTTTCCAGTACAGAGGCCCCATCATCGGGTCATTAATGTCTGGTTTACCATCGGCCATCTGATACTTACCGGCATAAGGGGGCCGGAGAACTTCTGGTGGCACGTTGAAGTATTTGCGGGCAGCAACAATTTTCACCAGTTCTTCCCGGTTCTCGGGTTTGTCAGACCATTGCTGCGCTTCCATGATTGCTTTCAGTAAAGCTTTGGTGGCCTTGGGATGCTGATCGACCCAATCCCGCCGCAGGGCGAAGAATTCCTCTGGATGGAATTGCCAGATCTGGGAAGTCAGCGCCGCCATAAAGCCAATGTCATCCCTGGCGATGCGCAAGGGCCAGGGGTCGCCGGTACTAAAGGCATCCATTGTCCCGGTTCGCATATTAGCGACGGTCTGTGCTGACGGTACTGCTAGTAGTTTGATGTCCTTGTCTGGATCGATACCGCCCGCCGCTAACCAGTAGCGAATCCAGAAATCCTGGTTCACCTTGGGGAAGGTGTGAGCGGCCGTGAAAGGCCGATTTGCAGTTTCCTGCAATCCTTTGATGTAATCTGCTGCCTGGGATAAATCCAGCCCAATTCCCTTACCCAGGTGCTGGTTCGCGATGGCAATCCCGTTGCCGTGGGTGCTGAGCTGAAGCAGGTTGATCATGGGAATCTTGCGGTTCCCCTTGGTGATGATGCCCTCACTAATCAGGTGCGGCATTGGTAATTGCCATTGCCCCCCATCGATACCACCACCCGCTGAACCAATCTCCACGTTGTCCCGTGCTGAACCCCAGGATGCTTGCTTGGAAATCTCAACATCAGTCATGCCGTGGCGGGCGAAAAAGCCTTTTTCTTGGGCAATAATTAGGGGAGCCGCCTCAGCAATGGGAATATAGCCTATTTTGACTGTGGTAGTCTCCGGTTTCTGGTCTGGGCTAAGGTTGAGGGCAACGGCTTTGGGTGAGAGGTCAGCCGCAGAGGGTGGGTTGCCAACACAACCCTTGAGAAATACAGAGGCGACGGCAGAAGCGCCAGCGGTCACTAAGAATTTACGTCTAGAAAATTCGCTCATAAAATCTCCTGGTAGCAGACCCCTTTTCCTGGCCCAGCATCGCTGTGCAGTGCTGATGTAGAAAGTAAGACTGCTCTGAATGAAGCCGATTGAGGTGTACTGAAATCTTTGAGTGGCAGCCGATTAGAAGCGATTAACAGGGGAAGGGCTGGATTCACAAGCTCTTCAAGCCAACATTCCTGTTTTGATGAACGCTTAGCCAGCAATTATCTTCTGAGCCAGTTAAGCCCAGGTTTTGGTTTCTAAATTGTCTCTAAGCAGCATTGCCGTAGATTCAATATCCTTCCGCCCTACGATGCGAAGGAGGAAGAGGAGAATCAATCCAGCAAAGTAGGTTGAAACAACGCTTGTAAAAACAAGTTCAAACATGGGTATTCCTCATTAAGGTTGAAAAGTAAAAAGTCCGTTAGTCTTCGAACTGCAACGATAGTATCCCAAAAAACTAATAGACAAAATACCGAGTTATTCATGCTACTAATAGATTTTATCTATACAAGCTTCCTAAGCTTGCTGCCAACATTAACCAAGAAATATGCCAGAATAGCTCAGCATGCAGGGTCTATGAGTATTGGTACGGCAATTGATCACCATGAATGGGATAGCCAAATCGTCCTGCTATTCAGCATTAACCTAGCTTCATGATAGATTTCATCTATGATTAATTTTCTCAGGAGAGGCAGCTTTGAAACAGGCAACGCTACATCAGCTACAAGTCTTTGAAGCGGACGCCAAGCATGGGAGCTTTACCCGTGCTGCCGAGGAACTATTGACCCAGCCAACTGTCTCGCAACAGATGAAGCAACTCAGCAAGGTGATCGGTTTGCCGTTGTTTGAGCAGGTGGGTAAGCGCCTCTATTTAACGGATGCAGGTCGAGAAGTCTTGGCTGCCAGTCGAGATATTTCTGAGCGGTTTACCCAGTTGGAAATGACTTTGGCCGATCTCAAAGGGCTGAAGCAAGGCAACCTGCGCTTGGCAGCAACGACGACAGCGAAGTATTTTGTCCCCGCTTGTTAGGTCCCTTCCGTCAACGGTATCGGGAAATTACCATCTCTTTGCAAGTGACCAATCAGCAGCAGGTCCTGGAGCGCTTGGCAGAGAATCTAGACGACCTCTACTTTACGGGTCAGCCACCCGATAGTTTAGATATCAAGCTGCGTCCAGTTCTGGAAAACCCTCTGGTTGTGATAGCAGCTCACAATCATCCTTTAGTGCAAGAGAGAAACATCTCTCTCCAACGTCTTACCGAAGAGCCCTTTTATTATGCGGGAACCCGGCTCCGGGACCCGTACAGCTGTAGAACGGTTTTTTACTAAGAACCGGGTTGAAATCAAGGTTGAGATGGAAATTGGTAGTAACGAGGCAATCAAACAGGCCGTTGTGGGGGGTCTAGGGATAGCAGTCTTGTCCCGCCATGCCTTGGCACTTGAAGGGGTCAACGGTCCACTCACTGTTTTAGACGTAGAAGGCTTTCCGATTCAGCGACATTGGTATGTGATCTATCCAGCCAGTAAACAACTATCTGTTGTAGCTCAAACGTTTCTAGACTATCTCCTCAACGAGGGGAAGCAGATTGCAGCATAAACAAACATGAGCCGATTCAAAAGGTCATCGTTTGTGTTGCCGCAGGCTCCTAAGCTGGCACAAACTTAGCCTAGAGAGCTCTAACAGCATTTAGCAGATATAAGTATTTACTACTAGTGAATAGTTTGTATCTATAGTTTTTGGCTCAAACGGTTGCTCCTGATGGGCAGACCGCAGCGCGAGTAGTGCGTACGAGCTAGAAACCTTCTATTACCTTCTGAATATCAGGCTTTTCAAACTAGAAGACCCAGCGAATACACAGCTGCAGTGCTTCTTATCATTTCATCGGCTAAGAAGAGGTTGCTAGTGAAGCTCAGGCTATTCTATACGAAGCGGGCTGAATACTATCTATAGAATTTATCTATAAATAGTATTTGATATTAGTACCATCTGTTTTTGTCAGCTATGAATATTCTGGGATATTCTTAGGGGAATAACAAGACAGAAAGCGATTCTAATGCCTCAGTTTTTTAGCTTGCCCCGGCGAAACTCTTTGGCTAGTCCCTTGCTATGCCTTGATTGGTGCCATTTTAGCCCTAGTTCTGGCGGCTGCTCATGCAAACCCATCACGGAATACGTTCCTCAAATTGGGCCAAGACCAGCAGGCTATATCAATCTATTAATGACTGCTTTGGCTTTTACTCACAGCCTTGGTTTGTATCTCAGCGCCAGCTGGAACCATCCCCCCCAACAAATTCTGATTCCCTAGTGAAGCTGCACGCCGCTGATTTGTATTTGATATCTCTATGAATATTCTGGGATATTCTTAGGGGAATAAATATCTCCTCTTTGGCGTCAGCATTGGTGCCATTTTAGCAGTTGTCTTGGTGACAGGCTATATCAATCTGCTTACTCAGCTTTACGCTGTCGGCTACATGGAGATGGACTGGGGCTGATTTGGATAGCGCGTTTCTATGCCTTGATGGGATTTTTTGAGGCGGCAATTTGTGGGCTAGCGCTTTGTAACTCTTTGTTTTTTAGCTATGTCTTTTTGGAGCTTCTGACGCTGGCGACTTATCTCTTAGTGGGCTTTTGGTTTGCTCAGCCTTTAGTAGTGACGGGAGCCAGGGATGCCTTTTGGACCAAACGGGTTGGTGACATCCTCCTTCTAATGGGTGTGATTGCCTCTGTTTCCCCTAGCAGGTACTTGGAACTTTACTGATCTGGCTCAATGGCCTTAATCTACTACATTGCCCCTCGCAGCGACTCTGCTAGGGCTGGCTCTGATTGCTGGCCCTTTGGGAAAATGTGCTCAATTTCCGTTTCAACTATGGCTCGATGAGGCAATGGAGGGACCCATTCCAGCCTCAATTCTTCGCAACTCAGTCGTTGTCGGGGCTGGCGCCTTTGTGCTAACCAAGCTTCAACCTGTTTTAGCCCCTCTCACCTGTAACTTTAACCGCCCTAGTCCTTGTGGGGGCTGTAACGGCAGTGGGCTGCCTTGATTGCGATCGCCCAGATTGACCTCAAGCGACGTTCTTACTCAGTCAGTGCTTACATGGGGTTGGTTTTTATTGCCGTAGGAACACAGCATGTCGAGGCTGCTCGCCTATTACTGTTGACTCAATCCTTAGCGATGGCGCTGTTATACATGAGTGGTGGGCCGTAATTTGGAGCAACATTACCCAGGACTTAACCCAGCTAGGCGGGCTTTGGTCTCGTCGACCCATATCGGGGCTAGCTTTTGGGCGTCGGGACGATTGGATTGATCGCTTTACCGCCTTTGGCGGCTTTTGGGCGCTGCTGAATTTAGCGGATAGTCTTTGGGCAGAATACCCCTGGCTCGTCGGGCTTGTACTGCTCGTTAACGCGCTGACCGGCCTTCAGCCTCACCCCGGGTGTTCAGCCTTGTATTTGGGGGCAACCCAAGCCGATGACCGAGCGATCGCCAGAAGTTCATTGGCCTATGGTTTTGCCAATGATCATTTTGACTGTTTTCACCCTCCTAACACCTCTGGTGTTGCAACAGTGGTCACTGTTGCCATGGGGCAGCTGAATCATCAACTCGGACTACTTCTGCTCTGGTCGAGTGCGTTTGGCTGCAGTATCAGCGGGGCGATTATCTCAATGAAACCTGGTCCAAGCCCGTTCAACTCCCTGGGAAATCCCTGCAAGATTTGTTGGCTTACGACTTTACATCCAGCGTCTCTACCAGTTAACCGTGGTGGCTTTGGTAAATTACAGCTCCCGTTCACAGCTTGGTTTGATCGCTGTCGTGGATGGCGTCGTGAATGGAGTCGGCCTGGTAACACTTTTCAGCGGGCAGGCTCTCAAGTATACCGCTTCGGGTCAAGTCTCAACTTTATATCCTGTTGGTTTTCTCAGGCTTGTTTTGTCTGTGGGCTTTGGCGAGTCGGCTTCTCTAGCAGTAGTCCTGGGCAACCGCTCATTCTCACGGCTCATAGCTACAACAAAGCTGTATATCGTATTCAGCAACGGAGTTGAATCCATTTATGCTTAGTACTTTAATTTGGCTGCCTGTATTGGGTGCCGCTCTAGTAGGGTTTTGGCCCCGCTCCATGAACATCCAAGTCGCACTCATTTTGTCACCCGGGCGATCGCTGGCCTGACTTTCATCTGGAGCATTCTCCTGGCTTACCGATTTGATTTCCAAGCCGGGTTACAGTTTCAGGAACATCAAATTCGATTGAGCCTTTAGACTGGACTATCAACTGGGCGTAGATGGCCTATCGTTGCCCCTAGTTGTTCTCAACAGCTTGCTCGTCTGGTTGGTGGTTCAGCACTCAGGAAGAGCTAGCTCGACCGCGACTGTTCTATGCTTTGGCGCTGCTGCCAGTGCAGCGGTGACGGGTGCCTTCCTGGCTCAGAACCTGTTGCTCTTCTTTTTGTTTTACGAACTGGAACTGATTCCCCTGTATCTGCTGATTGCCATCTGGGGTGGGGCTCAACGCAATTATGCCGCCACCAAATTTTTGATTTACCAGTCTCTTTCAGGAGTAATTCTGCTGGCAGGCTTCCTGGGCTGGGCTTGGTTGAGTGGTTCTGCTTCCTTTGTCACGGAGCTGCTACCTGGTGGCATATCTTCAGGAACCCAACTGCTGTTGTTGTTAACCCTGCTCGTTGGGTTTGGCATCAAGATGCCGTTGGTGCCCTTTCATACCTGGCTACCGGATGCCTATGTGGAAGCTTCCGCTCCAATTTCCGTGCTCCTAGGTGGTACGTCTCTGAAGTTGGGAACTTACGGGCTACTACGGTTTGGGTTGGGCTTGTTTCCCGATGCCTGGACCGTTGTAGCTCCTTGGCTGAGCGCTGTGGCAGTGGTGACTGCTCTCATGGTTCCTTGGTGGCGATTCCAGCAAACGGACATGAAAAAGATGGTCGCTTACAGCCCGGCACATTTAAGCTTACGTCTTATTAGCCAGTGCTGCTGCAACCTGCTTAGTCTCGTGGGAGCTGTCTTCCAGATGATCGCCCATGGTCTGATTGTTGCCCTACTATTTCATTTTTAGTCGGCATCATTGAAGGGAAAACTGGCTCCTTGACCTGGCTGCTCTTAAAGGATTATTGAACCCAAGGCGAGGACTGCCACTGATTGGGGGATTGGTTGTCGTTGGCACAATGGCGAGCGCTGGAATTCCGGGAATGGTGGGTTTTATTGGTGAATTTCTCTCCTTTCAAGGCAGTTACACGGCTTTCCCGCTACAAACCCTTCTCTGTTTGGGAACTACCGCCTTAACCTCCGTCTATTTTGTAATTCTGATTAACCGCGCGCTTTGTTTGGTCGGTTGAAAGGCAACTCGCTTACTTACCTAAAGTGGGCTGGTCCGAGCGGGTCCCGGCAATTGTTCTGGCGGTTCTGATTATTGTCTTAGGGGTACAACCCAACTGGTTGGTCCGCTGGAGCCAGACTACTGCGGAGGCAATGGTTGCGACTATGCCAGCAATTAACCATCAGCAAGTAGCTGAGACAGCGCTGAACGATCTTAGGCCTGACAGCAGTCCCTCTGGACCTCTTCGGATGGCGGGAAAGAGTCCTTTCGCCCCTCGTTCCATTAATCATCCAAATCTTAAATCAAGCAGCCATGATAGCAACTACGACGACTAAAACTACCCCCATCGAACCATGAATTTGCTGAGGTGGTTCACTGCCTGGAGGCGGGCGCGGGCGATGCTGCCGATACCCGGAAAATTTGATGCAGATCATTGGTATTTATAAAGCCTACGCCGTGCCGATGGATTTTACTGGCGCGACCTGCTCTATATTGCTGAACGTGTGTTTCTAGACCCATTCCTTTCTTTATACTTCCTGCCCCAGGAATGTTTACAGCGACAACAAAATCTTACTATGCTGGAGATGATGCTGATTTGCGGATCTGGCGGGGAAGCATCGCGCATCCTGAACGCTGGAGTTCATGGAAAAGGGAGAATTCAAGACCAAGCTGCCCAAACTGGTCCATCACTTGCTGTAGCGACTGGGTAACATGGAGTTTGCAGAAGCTCGGTATGCGGCAATGTTTTGGCATAGAGGCATGGGTGGCCAATTTGACTCTACCTAGACACCGATGAATACAAAGCCAACGCAGACCGAGCAATTAAGGCGTACTTCAAAGGCAACCTGCTGATGCTGCTTACAAGCTATTCCCAGAGATGTTTATTGAACAGGTGCGGCAGTTGTCTTACTACAGTAATCTAGGCCTGTTCTGGGAAGTGATGGCTCCTGTTTTCTTTGAAATGAGCGATCGCTACGACGAAGGAGACATCAAAAGTGTCCCCGATGCGATGAACTTCCTGGTCAACGGTATCTTTGCGGTGGCAGGTCGCCCCATCTATCACCACGTCTCACATTCGGGGGTGAAGTCTATGAAATCGTCCCCAAATCTAAGGGTTTCATGTGGCTGTACGAAGCAGCGTTACCCTACGTAGAAGCCGTTTTCATCGCACGGCTCCATTCCGGGAACCAAATCCTACAATGCTCAGGCAAAGCAAGTTCCTGAGGAGCAGAAGAACTTCCACTACGGGATTCTCTATGCTGACGTGATGCCAGTGGGGACGGCTGGAATTCCCCCCACCCTGTTGATGCAG
>JAUJON010000083.1 GCA_030447595.1 Thermosynechococcaceae cyanobacterium YX3bin19 | reverse complement strand
GTCAAACACCAAAACTTTTACCGGCTGCTTCAAAGTTCGCAAAACTTGCTGCGTTTGCGGAGCCAGGGTAAATTGCCTGTTCTCTGTTAAATCGATGCGGGTTGTATAACGGGTACTTAAGAAGTTAACCAACCCGAGAATCACCACCACCGCCAGGGTGGAAACCAGAGCATTTGCACTCGTGCGCGTAGAACGTCGTTTCCAAAAGGCTTGAGGGGAGAGGGTATGCTTCCTATAATTGCTTCTTGGCTGCAGAAGCAGCCCCAGACCAAAAGCGGCAGTCCCAGCCACCAGTAAACCTAAGGGCAATGGCCCCCAGGCGCCAACGACTAGCCCAGCTGATAGGCCCATAACAACGAGGACTAGCCCCAATAACCAGAATCCATATTTTGATGCGGTGGCGGTAATAGTTTTCACACTGACGGATTGAATTGCGACTGATTTAAAATGGGTTGGGCCATCAATAGCCGGATTAGGAACGCTGAAAACGCAAAATATCAATCGACTGGGCGGTTAAGTATAACCCCAGAAAGATGTAGCTGGCAAACAAAACCAAACTGCTGGTGTCAACGATCCCCTGAGACAAGTTGGTGTAGTGCTTCAGCAGGGATAGGTGATTGAACGCTGCCCCGACTGGACCGCCAAGGTTCTGCCCGATTAAGTCGATAATCCATAACAACAAAACCAGGGCAAAAGTTAAGATGGCAGCCAGAATCGAGCTTTCGGTCAGCGAAGACATAAACAGGCCTAATGATAAAACTGCTGCAGCGAGCAAAATCAGCCCGCCATGTCCCACCAGCAGCACCCAAGGGGGTGCTGGCGGATTGGCAGCATCAAACGCGATCGCCTCATAGACCAACAGCGGTAGAACTAGGGTAATAAAGAATGTCAACACCCCCAACAACTTGCCCACAGCGACTGCCCAGTTCGTAATGGGTGAAGTTGCCAGTAGCTCCAGCGTGCCGCGCTTGCGCTCCTCGGCATAAAGCCCCATAGAGAGAATCGGCAGAATCACCAGGGCTAAGGAACTCATAACCTGTAAAAAGTTTTGCTGAATCAGGCTGGGTAGATCAACCGGCTGCTGGCCTTGCAGGTCAAAAGCACTGACCTGCTGGATGCCCGTTTGGAGAATGACGACAAAAAATAAGCCAGCCAGAAACCAGAACGCTCCGGCAATGATATAGGCTAACGGCGAGGCAAAGTAACTTTGTAGTTCTTTGCGGTAGATAGCGACGATGTTACGCATCACACCCATTTATGCCGCCCCCCCAGCAGTCTCAATCACGTCTGGAGCCCTCTCCTCGGTCGTCAGCTCTAAGAATACATCCTCAAGGCTAGCGCGGACTCGCCGCAGCTCGTATAGCCGCAGCCCAGCATTGACCAGAGTTGCAGCAATCTCTGGAGCAATATCCACCTCCGAGTGGGGGATAATTCGCAACTTCAGACGACTGCTGCCCGCGGCTACAGGGGAGGCTGGCTCCATCTGTTCACGAGCAATGGTCTGGTTAGGCGAATGGGGTGCAGTCTTTGAAGGACTAAACTCTATCCGCTGAATTTCTGGTAGCTGCTGAAGCTGCTGCTGAACCACAGCCGCACTGCCTGCAACTTCTAGCTCGTAGCTGTTTCCGCCTGTGAGCTGAACCATCAACTCTTCCAAAGTACCCGTTGTAACGACGTGACCTTGATTGATGATTGCTACCCGGCTGCACGTCATACTCACTTCCGGGAGAATGTGCGTCGAAAGAATCACGGTATGGCTGCCGGCTAAACTTTTAATCAAATTGCGGACCTCGATAATCTGTAGCGGGTCCAGACCCACCGTCGGTTCATCCAGGATAATGGCTGGCGGATCATGGACGATCGCCTGGGCAATTCCCACCCGCTGCCGGAAGCCTTTAGATAACTTACGAATCAGAACGTGCCGCTTTTCTAGTAGATTACAGCGATCTAGGGCAGAGGTCACTTGCTTGGGGCGATCGCCCGGCCCTACGCCCTTTAAGCGGGCGACAAAGTTGAGAAATCCCTCTACGGTCATATCTGGGTACAGCGGTGGCGTTTCTGGTAAGTAGCCAATCCGCTGTCTCACAGCCATTGGGTCTTCGTGGACTTCGTACCCGGCAATTCGAGCAGTACCGCTTGTTGCCGGTAAATATCCTGACAAGATCCGCATTGTGGTCGTCTTGCCGGCTCCATTTGGCCCCAAAAGTCCTAAAATTTCCCCAGGCTCAACCCTAAAGGACAAGTCCTGAATCGCGGTGGTTGAGCCGTAGACTTTACTCAAATGCTCAACTTCAATCATTCGGCATCCAAACTTACACCAATAGTCCTGGTGCCTACTTTAACCGTCTGACATTAACTAGGGCCTAGCTCCCGAACTCGATTACATTGCCGTCGGGATCTTGGGTGAACAAGGCAGGACGGCCCGAAGCACTCATTTGCACTGAATATCCCTGGGCTTGGAGCTGCATTTTAACCTCCTCCAATCCGGTAATGGCAAAAGCCAAATGCTGATTCCGACCTAGTCTCTCTGAATTGACGACAGGAGCTGCAGCGGCTGAACTGGCAATCAGGTGAAGCTGAAATGCTCCCACCCGGTACCAAGCTCCAGGATACTGCAAATTCCGTTGCATCTCAGCCAACCCCAATACGGTGCCATAGAAATGTTTGGCCCGGTCAAGATCGGACACTAACAGGGCAGCATGAAGAAACTGGGTAATTTGCATCATTGCCTCTAGAGTCCTACTGACTTGAACGTACCAGCTTGCAGCAGCACCCCAACTTGAGGCTGGTTTAGTTCAGGGGAGGTTCTGGGCAAGAATCGCCCTTGTAAGGCGTATTTGAGCAATCCCATATACTCGTAGAACACTGTTAAGCTCTTCTCTTGCCGATCTAGGCCAGAGGGGACGGGACTGACGTGGGGAATAACTCTAAATCGGAGGCTGCGGAATGTCAGCAGCGATCGCAGCATGTGCGGCGGATCCGTTACTAGCAGAATAGTTTTGATGCCTTGGGGTTGCAGCACAGCTGCGGTAAAACGGGCATTTTCCTCCGTAGTCCGAGAACATTGTTCGTTATCTAGCACTTGAGCCGGAATTCCTTCTGCTCTCAGCATTTGCACAATCCGGGGACCGTCTCCCCTGCCGCTGGCAAAAATCACTGGTGCTCGCCCGGCTTGCCAAAGCTTGCTGACAACCTCGACACGGGGTTTCCTCATTTCCTGACC
Organism: Thermosynechococcaceae cyanobacterium YX3bin19; assembly: GCA_030447595.1. Classification (GTDB taxonomy): domain Bacteria; phylum Cyanobacteriota; class Cyanobacteriia; order Thermosynechococcales; family Thermosynechococcaceae; genus JAUJON01. The sequence goes on along the minus strand of JAUJON010000083.1, from coordinate 10,297 downwards.
TCGGCCCAACACCACAATCGCATCAGCAGTGGCACCGGAATCTGTGGGGATAAAGCTGACCAGCCCTTGATTGGCAATAGCAAGGGTAGGTGGGAAGAAGGCAGCATGGTAAGCCAGTAATAGAACAGTGCCCAGTGCGCTCAAGGGCCGTTTCCAAGGCATACGGGGGATCACCCAGGGCAGGATCGTCAAAGCTAACAGTGGCAAGATGATCAAGGATGGAGTCGTCAGCCAGTCGGAAAGCATCCTTTTCAGCTCCAGCCATTGGCTCGGCGGGCGATCGCATAAAGCTGGGTCAAGCATCGAGATTGCCTCATCTAACTACACTGACTGCAATAGCACCTGAACGTGAAACGAGTAGAGTTAATTGTAGCCAGCCAGCTTAAAGAACTCGTTAATTCATAGCACAACGTTCTGGAGTCAAGACACAATAGCAGAGGGTTTTGTTGCAATCACAAACACTATGTCAATGGAATGGAAAACTGCCGGAACTTACGAGGACGTGCTTTACCATAAAGCCGGGGGTGTCGCTAAGATAACCATCAATCGCCCTCAGAAGCGCAACGCATTCCGGCCAAAAACGGTATTTGAACTCTATGATGCCTTTGCGGATGCCCGTGAAGATCGCCACATCGGGGTGATTTTGTTCACTGGTGCCGGACCCCATAGCGACGGCAAATATGCCTTCTGTTCCGGAGGAGATCAGAGCGTCCGAGGTGATGCGGGGTATGTCGGGGATGACGGCGTCCCCCGGTTAAACGTACTAGATTTGCAACGCCTAATTCGCTCGATGCCTAAAGTCGTGATCGCCCTAGTGGCTGGGTATGCGATCGGGGGAGGACACGTCCTGCATCTGTTATGCGATCTGACGATCGCCGCTGATAATGCGATTTTTGGGCAAACCGGTCCGAAGGTTGGCAGTTTTGATGCCGGCTTTGGAGCAAGCTATCTCGCCCGAATTGTGGGTCAAAAGAAGGCACGGGAAATTTGGTACCTCTGCCGTCAATACAATGCGAGTCAGGCTCTAGAGATGGGTTTGGTGAACTGTATTGTGCCGGTTGAACAGTTGGAAACAGAAGGCCTCCAGTGGGCCAATGAGATTTTGCAAAAAAGTCCATTAGCAATTCGCTGCCTCAAGGCAGCCTTTAACGCCGATTGCGACGGCCAGGCAGGTCTGCAGGAGCTAGCAGGGAATGCAACTCTGCTCTACTACATGAGTGAAGAAAGTGCAGAAGGTAAAAATGCTTTCTTAGAAAAGCGGGATCCAGCATTTGGCCAGTTTCCCTGGTTACCTTAAGTTTTTTCGACTGGGCACTAAATCGTTTGATGTGAAAGGAACATGCCCGGCAAGGTACTGGGTCACAAGTTGCTGAGACGGCATGACCTCAATAGGATGCGCGATTTGAATGTCATCACGCTTACTATTACTGTCTTGTTTTGACTGAACTACCCCAAAAAAAGGGATTAATAAAGAGCAAGCTTTCCACTTTCCTTGAACAAAAGCATTAAGTAGCTGGCAGCTACCACCGCGCCGTCCTTCTGGAACAAAGTACCGGCAATGGCGGCAAGCTATAGCTGAAGAACTTAAGCGTTGCATAATTTAGATTTATGAAGCGAATTTAATCTCTCTTCTATCTTAATTTTTGAATTTGTTAGACAAGACTAACAAAACTCTTACAACCCTGATTCTGTTTAGCTTTAAGCCACTTTTAGAAAAAACCCAGCTTTATAATTTTTTCAGATTTAAGTTACTTATTTTTCTAATTTGTTGAAATTATGTTTCAAACTACAAAAGTATAAGATTTCTCCTGCTAAAGAGGGAGGCCAGTTCTTGAGTGATCCGTTAAGAATTGCGCCAAACGTTCTAAGTCTAGTTGTATTTAGATCTACATTTCGAGCTCAATCGTGAGTAAATTTGCAGGCGTTTGTTCACCAAATCAGTAAACCTGACTCTCTAAGCTAAACGTTCACTGTGCTAGGCGAAAAATAATTTGGCAGCCTAGCTGTACAAAACCAGGTTATCCCGATGAATCACTGTTTCAGCGCCAGGATAGCCTAAAATCGCCCTAATTTCCTCGGACCGATGGCCCTGAATTTGCCGTAGTTCCGCACTGCTATAGTTGACAAGCCCTCTGGCAATCTCACGGCCTGTAACATCGTATAGCTGTACTGCATTCTGGTTCTCGAACTCTCCCTCTACGTGGGTAATGCCGGTTGCTAACAAGGACTTACCTAGCTGGGAGACTGCTTGCACTGCGCCGCTATCTAAGTACAGTTTTCCGGTAGGCACTAAAGCATGGGCGATCCAGCGTTTCCGGGCGTTCACTGGCTGGGGCTGCGGTTCAAACTGAGTGCCTAAAGGCTGGCCTGCCAAAATCTTTTGAATGTTCTGCGGCGATCGCCATCGGTGATCACCGCACGTACCCTGCAGCAGTAGCAATCTGGGCTGCAGCTATTTTCGTCGCCATCCCCCCGGTACCCCACTGAGAGCCTTGCCCCCGACCTGGAGATTTAACTCCACCAGTTGTTCCATACGATGCACCCGGTGAATCGGCTGGGCATCCGGCTGGCTACGGGGGTCAGCGGAGTACAGTCGATCTACATCCGTGAGTAAAAATAGCCACTTCGCCTCTACCAGGCTGGCAACTAAAGCAGAGAGAGTGTCATTGTCCCCAAATTTCAGCTCATCCACCGCCACGGTGTCATTCTCGTTGACGATGGGAATAATGCCCAAGCGGAACAGTTCTTGAAAGGTATTGTAGGCATTCAAGTAGCGGCTTCGCTGAACCAAGTCACCTCGGGTCAGCAGGACCTGAGCGATTGGCTGCTGTAAGGTAGTAAAAAGTCGTCATAAACCCGGATCAGTCGCCCCTGTCCGACAGCAGCAACCGCTTGTTTGAGGGCAATACTCTGAGGACGCTCCCGCAATCCTAGGCGGGCGCAGCCCACGCCGACTGCACCAGAGGAAACCAGCACCACACGGTGTCCCTGCTGGCGGAGTTCACTTAAGACTTCAACCAAGGTGGCAATGGTCGAAAGCGCTAGGTTGCCGTTGCTCAGCTGCGTCAGGCTGGAAGTGCCAATTTTAACAACAAGGGTTTGCGTCATAGAATCTTGGGAAGTTGTAAAAATTGCGATCGCCCAAAACAGATAGAGGTGCATCAAACGAAGAATTAAGCTGGGTGAGCTAAGCGGATAGCAGCTCAGGCAACACCTCCAGCAGTGCGTGTAATCAAACCACCTACTCACTAAAAATAGTAAGCCAAGTATGAGGGACTCGCGACGAGGCACAGCAGTTGGAGAAAAATATTTCGTAAAGACTGTTGTCAGAATTAATCCATCTGTCCTTTTAGTAGCTAATGTGAAGTAGGGGAACTAGGTTGGCCAATGTATACCCTCATAGATAGGTTCCTCTGTGGTTGCTGTCCTAGGTGCCCCTTCACAGACCAGGATCGTCTTTCACTGTGTTTAGTCCTATGTCTGCTCACCGTTGCAAAGCTGTCCCTTTGTGTTTTGATTACTGGCTCTTACTAGCTGAGCTGTTTTCTCAAGAGTCAATCAAATCTTGCATCAGAAAATTTGAATTTGAGGTGCTTTCCAAGGAGCATCTCCTGCCGTCAGATTTAGAATTCTATGATCTAACCGTAGAGAATGCAGCAGTGCAAGATCATGGCGGTGCAAATTACCCAAGGACGGTTGAACCTACTGGGACTGTTGACAATAGCAGAAGTGGAAAGAGTAGGAAGGAACTCTAGCTCTACTCACTTTTGCTATTGGAACAGAGCTATGGACAGCTCATCGCTCGAATCGCTTCTATTAACACTCCTACGACTAGTAGAATTACTTGCCAGAAACGACTAGCCTCACAAAATGCCAGTTTCTCTCTACGAGAAACTGGCATTTACTGGGAATTCAAAGAACTATTTATTTAGGCTTTTGATGTTAAGGGTCTTTATGAAGGCTGACCCTTTCCAATACTAACTAGTATGTCAGGGATCCGCTAAAACCTTAGATTTTTTCAGGCTTTCTTTATATTTCAGGGGAAAAGCTAGAAAATTTACAGATTCACTCCGGGGATTTCAAGGAAGTACCTAGAAGCTGAGAGACCCAAACCTCAAAGGCACGGATTGGGTGACTTTGTGCTTCTCTGCTGGGATCAATCATCGGTTCAACCAAAATTGTGAACATGCCCAGGCGGTTGCCGGCAATCACGTCGGTAAACAGGCGATCGCCCACCATTGCCACCTGCTGAAAAGGGAGATCCATTGCAGTTACAGCTTGAATAATCTTTTTGCGAGAAGGTTTTCTGGCCCCAAATAAATAGGGCAGATCCAAAGCCTTGGCAACGCCGCTAATTCGAGCTCTACTGAGGTTGTTGCTCACGAGCCACAATGAAAAATTGCTTTTGATGTTTCCTAGCCACTGCAACAGCTCTGGTGAAACCTCAATCGCTTGAGTCGGAATCAAAGTCTCATCCACATCCAGCACTAGACCTTTTAACCCGTGGTATTGCAGAATGTCTGAGGTTAACCCCAAAATGGAGCTTTCGAGCACTAATCTAGGCTGCAGCAGGGAAAGCGGCGAAGGAGAAGCCATAGCAGGTCTGCATTTAGTTAATTTTTTCGAGTTCTGTTGAGCTGCCCGTCCATCTTGAATCCGTGCTTGAGCTTTTTGATGCTCAGCTAACGTCCGGCTAAAAATGTGCGTTCCGTCGTAGCGAGCCACAAAGTAAAGATAATCCGTCTGCTCGGGGGAGAGGGCTGCTTTGAGGCTAGCTAAACCAGGACTGGCAATCGGAGTCGGCGGCAATCCAACTTTCAAATAGGTGTTATAAGCGGAGGGAGTTTTGACCTGAGCTAGAGTTAGAGGTTTATCAGGTGTTTGTTGAATGCCCAAACTGTACTCAACGGTTGGGTCGGCCCCCAAGGGGATTTTTTTTGCAGCCGTTGGGAAAATACCCCGGGCAATCCGAGGGCGCTCAGCCGGAATCACAGCTTCCCTTTCCACAATACTAGCCAGCGTTACCCACTCGTAGACTCATCTGCGGTTTTTGCTGCTGGTAAAGGGGTAGAGCTGCTTGCTCAAAGCGGTCTAACATCAGCCGAATAACTCCTTCCGGGGTCACTTGGTTGGGAGAAAACTGGCAAGCATCCGGGTACAAAAAAACCCTTCTAAATGGGCAGCTTCGCTGGCAGCCAGGGGTAGCGATCGTAGGGCACCTGGGTAGCAGCCTTAAGAAAATCCTCTGCTTTGAAGTAGCCTTCGCGCTCAAAGTATCTAGCCATCCGCCGCAAATTCCAACCCTCGGGAATGGTCAGGCTAGCTTGCACAACATCCCCAGTCCAGATTTTGTCAGCGATTCCATTCAACGGTTGGGTAGGGGACAGGTGATAAACTCCTGCTTGAAACCCGGCTTGAGGTTCTTGCAGCATCAACCAGCGGCTCCGCAACTTCCAGGCCGTGGTGGAGCGGATCAGTCCAGCCCGTTCCAGGGCTTGACCAATCTCAGACGCGGAAGTTCCTGGAGCAACTTCAAAAGAGACAGACCTTGCGGCAGCCGCTTGGGGGGCAGCACTGGCACGGCTCCACCAAGCCCATGCCCCCACAGGCAATGCAGTCAAAGCCAAGCAGCATAACCCGATCCAGTAACGTTGAGTCAGTGCTTTCACCATAAATAGTCCCCTGGGAGCAAACGCTGCGTCAGTTCTAGAAACTGTTTATTCCAGCTCGCTGAAGAACTGCTCCTCCAGAATAGGTTGAATCTTTTGAAATTCCTCTGGAGATAGCAGTTCCGGTTCGTTGTTTGCATTCATCTGGGCGATAAAGAGTAGGGGATCTAAGGGTGTATAAATCGCGTACTCCTGCTCTTCAAAGTAGAAACTAGCGAGAAATTGGAATTCTTCCGGTTCCGGTTCATGACTATTTTCCACTTCCAGGGTAAGAATTTCCTCTTCGGTAACTTCTGGAATATCTCCTTCAACGGTGAGGGCGATCGCAGTATGCTTCAGCTTCAGGTTTTGTTCTGATAGAACAGCTTGGGCCGTAGAGAAAATTTTCTCAGTTTCAGCGACGTCTATATAAATCAGCGTGTCTTCTCCTTCCGTCTCGTCTTCTTGCCAGGCAAAAATCTCAACAGGTGAGTCAACCGGATGGAGTAACACATAATCACGGCCTTCCACCTCAAAAGACAGTTCTAGGTAGCAGACCAGCGACTTCCCCGTATCATCCGTCAGGGTTACAGTTGGGTCATCCATCTCCATGTCTGCTCCCTCCATGTTTAAGTTGTTCTTACCCATATTTGCCTCACCCTATTCAACTTGATCACTGGACGCTGCTAATTTATTACGGTACTGGCTACCGCCGCTATGGTCCTGAAGGCAGCGATGAAATATCTCCAGGCTGCGTGTCTCCTAACCGCTTGCTGCGGCGCTCATCTAACCATTGTTGCAGAATCAAGGACGCTGCCTTGCGATCGACTAATTCTCGATGACGAGACGGTGAAATTCCCTGCGATCGCATTAACTGCTCCGCTTGAAAGGAAGTGAGTCGTTCGTCCATATACTCCAGCGGTAAATGCAGCGCTACTGAAAGCCGTTGAGCATACTTTTGCACTTGCTGGGCCTGAAAACCTAGCGTACCATTCATCGAGTAAGGTAGTCCGACAACAAGCACCTGCACCTGGCGACCTATAACAATCTGTTTGAACTGCTCTAAGTCCCGCTGAAATGAAGTGCGCTCAACCGTGGTAAGGCCAGTAGCGATTAACCCTGTAGCATCGCAGCCAGCCACTCCAATGCGTTTACTGCCGATATCTAACCCTAATGCTGAGATCATGCCCGTTGCTCCCTCCTTACAGTACGGCTACTCTACACCTGGAGCAAGCGGAAACTGAAGGAGATATTGGCAAGTGCTTGGTGCCAAGAACCGAATCACCAGCACGAGACATCATCGCTTGTTTTACAGTCAAGAAGTTAACATCGTCAACCATCATGGTCGGGAAGACTGCAATGATAGGAGCACCGGCGAGCCACATCTTTCAGAGACTGCTCGAACCGCAGGCTCCGCTGGGCGGAAGCTAGAGCTTGACTAGGGTGTTGCACTCGATGTTGGATTTGGCCTGGCTGGAGCAGGGCAATTCTTCCGGGTACTGGCTTGCGATTTGGCTGGAGACCTTGGAGCACATCTGAGAGCTGGAGCCCTTCTAGAAAGATTGGTTTGGACTCTCGTACTTTGTGCCAGACAGAACGGGACATCATCAGAGTGTGTTCCATCCGCTGGGCACCTATGCGCTCTAAATACTCCTCTCGCTCAGGCTGAAAGTCCGCAGAGACAAGCTGGAGTGATTGGGGGGACTGAGCTAGACGGGCCATTTGCGTTAGCAACTCTGGGTAAAGCCAGGTATAGGCTGGATGAACAGTGAGCTGTGCTTCGTGGGGTTGAGTTGCGTCCCGGCAGAGTCGGACTTGGAAGTAGCCAATTGCCGCCTTACGTTGAGGCTCAAAGACGTAACCACTGACCGTTTCAGTATGGTTAAGTTGCTGTCTGGCCCCAGCAATGATAGAGCTAAAAAAGCCAACTTTGAAGTCGCGATCACGACGATCAAACACTTGCCGGACTAATGGCGGCATGGCGGCAGTATCTAACTGATAAAGCAGCCCAGCATCGGCATTACTCACGGGCAAAAGATTGGGCAGGTTAGGCTCATGTCCAGCAAGCTCCTGCACACGAACGGCAAACGACCATGAAGGCATTTGAGCTAGGGGTTGGAAACCATTTTGGCGATAGTGGCTTAAAGCATCGTTATGATTAATATCTACCTCTAGCAGCCAGGTACGAGCCTCTAGAATTGTCTCAAAGCAGTAACGCAGCAGTTGGGAACCCACTCCCTTGGCACCTGGGGTTGCCTCAACGGCTACCCGATCAACACGCCAGGTTGTCCGGCTACAGTTAAAGGGAGATATTTGGATTACGCCTCGGATTTGATTGTGCTGCTCGGCAACATAGGTCCGGAATAGGTGCTGCAGTCGATTTGGAAATAGGTTGAGCAGCTTTAGAGGACCATACCAGTGACGAATGCGTTGAAGCTGGCGGCTGCTATCAATCGAGCGACTGCAGGAGTCTGTATCCATTGCACCTATCAACAGTTGTTCAACTGCTTCTAAGTCACGGTACTGTACCGGGCGCGTGACGATTGAAGTATCGGAAGAGACTGGAGTCATGCTAGCTAGCAGTCAGAAGTGAACTTAAGGTTACTAAACTGAGAGCGGTTAAGACCTCAGCAGCCTAGAGAATTTCACGCAATAAGTAACTCTCCTACATGGTATATCAATCCCCCAGATAGAGCATATACACCCAAACAAGAGCATAGGTTCAGCCTGTTCTTGAGTAGGAGAATTCCCTCTTTAACTAAAGCTAATTTGCTCGGTCGAATGAAAACGATTAAGGTCTGTCCGTTGGCACTCCCTGCCGAGTTATTTGTCCAAGCTCGGTCTGGAAAAGCTGATGCAACAACCCCCTACACCTGCAGCGAGTCAGCACAACAGTAGCGGAACCTGAGTTGACGGGGTCGCGGAACCTGCGGGTGGAGTTCGGGCCACCATTCATGTTGCCTCAGTGGAGGGAAACTGGCCAACCCAGAGTTGCCTAGTGTTGTACTGTTGTAAGAACCGCTGTAATTCAAGTTGCGCCATTGGCTTGCAATCTATGAGGTGATCGCCATAGAATCTTGATTTGCAAAACTTAATCATGACTCTCAAAGTCTGTTCTAGAAGTCGAATGTTGCTTACCTCTGATATCTGATATCAGTAGTGCCAGATTTCGGAACTTTGCTGCAAAGCGAATCACTCCAACTAGCTTGATAGATTTTTTCTCAGCTCATCTGTCAAACTATAAAGGTTTGTAAACTTATGAGAACGCATTGTCCGTACATTCTGTCCTCCTAGGAGTTGTATGAAGCATTTGATTACTGCTGAGCGCTTTTGCCTCGTCGCCCACTTCGTCACAATGGTTTTCGGGCTGGCGGGATTATTAATTGTCATGCCACACCTTGGTTCAATTCTGACACTGGCTGCTAAAATCCAGCCAGATTTAGCTGTAATAATCCAGCAACTTTTCCAGTGGAGCATGTCTGGTGGTGGCGTCGCTAATATTCTTTTCGGTGCAGCAGCGGTAGCCCTTCACGCCTACCGCACCCTTGGGCTAGGAAATATCTTGGGATTTATGATTCCGGCTGTCTCTCTTTCTTTAGGAAGCGAGCTGCTAGGCACCAGTACGGGGTTTCCGTTTGGCCACTATGCTTATCTGAATGGATTAGGGTACAAGGTTGCAGGTTTGGTCCCTTTTACAATTCCACTGTCTTGGTTTTACCTCGGCTTGTCGGCATACCTTCTAGCGGTGGCTGGCCTGAATGCTCAATCTTCGTTACGTCCAGGTACCTACTGGAGTATGAGAGCTGCGGCAATTTTCCTGGGTGCCCTGCTGCTGACGTCCTGGGATTTTGTTCTCGATCCGGCGATGAGCCAAACTGCAGCCCCTTTTTGGGAATGGCGGCAGCCAGGTGCTTTTTTTGGCATGCCCTACCAGAACTTTGTCGGTTGGCTGGGAACCGGTGCCCTATTTATGGCCATCGCTGATCTCTTTTGGGGAAAAAATCCGAAAGTATTAAGCCGTTCCGAGTTACGACTGCCCTTAGCCATTTATGTGGGTAACTTTGCCTTCGCAACAGTGATTAGTTTAGCCGGTGGGATTGCCATCCCGGTAGTACTGGGTATCGTCCTAGGTCTTGCGCCAGCTTTGCTCCTCTGGCGTCAGGCTCCGAATGGCTCCCTTAGTGAAGTTAAGGTTGAAGCCGAGGTGGAGCTGGAAGCCTTGCCTTTGAGTGCTTTACACAAGTGAATCTCTTAGCTGGCTTTAGTCTTTTATCGATTGATTCAGTCGGTAACGCAGCTGCGTTGGGGCTAGTAGTAGTTCAAACCCCTGCTATAGCAGTTCTGCTGTCGCGTCTGTTAAAAGGACCGGGTCGTTATCCACCCCTAGAGCCCAAAGCTTCCGCTTTGGATGCACTGGGTTCAGTGACTGTGGTTGTACCAACCCTGAATGAGGCAAAGCGAATTGAACCTTGTCTGGCTGGGTTAAGCCGTCAAAGCTACGAGGTCCGCGAGATTCTGGTGGTAGATAGCCAGTCTCAGGATGGTACACCAGATTTAGTGAAAGCAGCCGCGGTAAAAGACCCCCGATTTCACTTGATATGCGATGACCCGTTATCTCCAGGCTGGGTAGGGCGACCGTGGGCACTTCA
>JAUJON010000082.1 GCA_030447595.1 Thermosynechococcaceae cyanobacterium YX3bin19 | reverse complement strand
CTTACTATCTCTCAGAAAACTGCCCCACTGGTCGCTATACCCTGCTCTACGACCCGATTGACGGCTCCTCCAACGTTGACATCAACTTGAACGTTGGCTCTATCTTCTCAATTCGCCAGCAGGAAGGGTCAGACTTAGATAGTTCTGCCCAAGACTTGCTGCAGAACGGGCACAAGCAGGTTGCCGCAGGCTATATCCTCTACGGCCCCAGTACAGTTCTGGTGTACTCCATTGGTCAAGGGGTGCATGTCTTTACTTTAGACCCCAGCTTAGGGGAATTTATTCTTTCCACAGAAGATGTTCGGATTCCTGAGCACGGTCCTGTCTATAGCGTCAATGAGGGAAACTTTTGGCAGTGGCACGAAGCCCTGCGCAACTTTATCCGCTACGTTCACCGGCATGAAGGATACAGTGCTCGCTATAGCGGTGCTTTAGTGGGGGACTTCCACCGGATTCTCATGCAAGGGGGTGTATTCCTTTATCCCGGTACGCTGAAACAACCTCAAGGTAAGCTTCGCTTGCTCTATGAATCTGTACCTCTAGCTTTTTTAGCTGAGCAGGCGGGAGGGCGTGCGAGTACCGGCACTCAGGAAATCATGGACGTAGTGCCAGACAAGCTTCACGCTCGCACGCCCCTAATTATTGGGAGTCGAGAGAATGTAGCGATGGTGGAATCTTTTATTCAAGAGCAGGCGCGCCACCAACAAGACGAAAAGATGCCAGGTCGCGCCTAAGATTAGTTGAACTGTTATCAAGGTTAGAACTATGACAAGCAATCCCCTTTTAACAATCAAAGATTTCGGGCAGAGTATCTGGATGGATAATCTGAACCGTGATTTGATTCAGTCTGGCGAACTCGAGGAAATGATTCAAGCGCGGGGTTTACGTGGGCTGACCTCTAACCCAGCAATTTTTGAAAAAGCGATCGCCGGCAACGTGATCTATGACGCTGATATTGAAGCGGGTGCTAGAGCCGGGAAGTCGGTCGAGGAGATTTACGAGTCCCTCGTGTTTGATGACATTCGTCATGCCTGTGACATCTTCCGGCCGATTTACGAAGAAACAGATGGACTCGATGGCTACGTCAGTATTGAGGTGCCGCCTAGCATCGCCCACGACACGCAAGGCACCATCCAAGAAGCAATTCGCTTCTACCGGGAGATTGATCGGCCCAACGTCATGATTAAAATCCCCGGTACCCCAGAAGGGCTGGCCGCTGTAGAAAAGGTGATCGCCGAGGGGATCAACGTCAATGTGACGCTGTTATTCTCCGTCGATAGCTACGAGGAAACGGCCTGGGCCTACATTCGTGGTCTAGAGGCACGGGTCGCTGAGGGCAAAGAGATTCATAAGATTTCATCGGTTGCCAGTTTCTTCCTCAGCCGGATTGACAGCAATATTGACAAGCGGATCGACGAGAAGCTGAAAACAATTGGCAGCGACGATCTTAATGAAGAAGCTCGCCTGAAGGCCATCAAAGGCAAAGTGGCGATCGCCAATGCCAAGATTGCTTACCAAAAGTTCAAAGAAATCATTCAAAGCGATCGCTGGAAAGCTCTTTCGGCAAAGTCAGCCAACCCCCAGCGGCTACTGTGGGCCAGCACCAGTACTAAGAACCCTGAGTATAACGATGTCATGTACGTCGATGAGCTAGTGGGTCCTAACACCGTCAACACCCTGCCCCCAGCCACAATTGAAGCTTGTGCCGACCACTGCGACGTTGACAATCGCATTGAAACTGATGTAGATAAAGCCTACCAGTTGATTGCTAGCCTCAAAGACCCAGACATCAATATCAATCTGGACGAAGTCATGGATGAATTGATCGTTGAAGGAATTGACAAATTTGTCCAGCCCTTTGACTCCTTAATGAAGTCCCTCAAAGACAAGGTCAACCAACTATCTCCCGCCTAGCGCAGATCCAGGTATCCCAGGTTACTAAAAGAATCTGAGTTAGTTCGCTAGCATAACAAAGGCAAGTGCCTGATACAGTGAGCCATTCAAACTCACTGTGTCGGGCTACACCAGTTGAGCATAGTCAAAATCTATTGTTAAAACCCTATGGTCACTCTGCTTGAAAATCCGCTACGGGTTGGGTTGCGGCAGGAGCGGACGCCTGAACCCCTAATTATTGTCATCTTTGGTGCTTCTGGAGACCTGACCCAACGCAAGCTAGTCCCGGCACTGTATCATCTCCGACAGCAGCGGCGATTGCCCCCAGAGCTCACGATTGTTGGCGTAGCACGGCGCGAGTGGAGCCATGACTACTTCCGAGAGCAGATGCGGGAGGGCATTGAGCAGTTTTCCGATGGCATCGGCCAGGAAGAATTTTGGCAAGACTTTGCCCAGGGATTATTTTACTGTTCTGGGAACATTGACGATCCCCAAGGCTACCAGAAACTAAAGGAATTCCTGAGTGAGCTGGATGGCAAGCGTGGGACACTGGGCAACCGAGTCTTCTATCTAGCTGTAGCACCAAAATTCTTTGCTGAGGCAATTCGGCAGCTTGGGGGAGCTGAGATGCTGGTGGACCCTATCAAAACCCGACTGGTCATTGAAAAACCCTTTGGCCGGGACTTGAGTTCTGCCCAGTCTCTGAATCAAGTGGTTAGTAAGGTCTGCAAGGAAGAACAGGTTTATCGAATTGACCACTATTTGGGTAAAGAAACGGTCCAAAACCTGCTGGTTTTTCGCTTTGCCAATGCTATTTTTGAACCTTTGTGGAATCGCCAGTTTGTCGATCACGTCCAGATCACTGTTGCTGAAACCGTAGGTGTGGAGGACCGGGCAGGTTACTACGAGACCTCTGGAGCGCTGCGAGATATGGTTCAAAACCACATCATGCAGCTGCTTTGTCTCACAGCTATGGAGCCGCCTAATGCCCTCGATGCTGACAGTATTCGTACTGAAAAGCTCAAGGTCGTTCAGGCTACTCGTCTAGCGGACGTTCATAATCTAGAGCTATCGGCGATCCGAGGTCAGTACACCAAGGGTTGGATGAAGGGCAAACCCGTTCCAGGTTATCGAGAGGAGCCGGGTGTTGATCCCAATTCCACTACACCCACTTACGTGGCGATGAAGCTGCTGGTAGATAACTGGCGTTGGCAGGGTGTGCCTTTTTACCTGCGAACGGGTAAGCGCCTGCCGAAAAAGGTCTCAGAAATTTCCAGTCAGTTTCGTGAGGTGCCATTTTTAATCTTTCAGTCGGCGACGCAGCAGGCGAGCCCAAACGTCCTGACAATGCGGATTCAGCCCAATGAAGGAATTTCAATGCGGTTTGAAGCTAAAATGCCTGGACCGGCCCTGCGAACCCGCTCTGTAGATATGGACTTTCGCTATGGTTCGGCCTTTGGGGTTTCCACCGGTGATGCTTACGATCGCTTGTTGCTAGACTGCATGATGGGAGATCCAACTCTGTTTACCCGCTCCGATGAGGTCGAAGCTGCCTGGCGAGTCGTTACCCCGGCCTTGACAGTTTGGGAGGCACCTACCGATCCCGCGTCCGTCCCCCTTTACGAAGCAGGAACCTGGGAGCCTGCCGAAGCAGAGCGACTGATCAACCAAGATGGACATCGCTGGCGCCGGCTCTAACGGTACCCAAGCTCTGGCGCTTTGGATAAATAGGCCTAGTTAGAACTCATTGCTTGTCGTCCTGCACAAATCCTATGACTACTAAATCTGCTCCCCTGGTCTCTCTTCAGTCGCCTAAAGATGTTTCTCTCAATGAGATTGAGGCAGAACTGAGTAAAATTTGGCAAGGTCATGCTGCCGGTGAAAACGGACTACCCGCAGCGTCCCGAGCCGTTACATTTAGCCTGATTGTCTACGAACCGGAAGAAACTCAGCAACTCCTGGCAAGTTTGGGGTTTTATGGTGGCCCCATTGACGGCATTCAGGGACCGCGTATGGAAGCTGCTCTCAGAGCTGCTCAGGAGACTTACGGATTGCCTGCTGATAAAAAAGCTAACCCCAGAACGCTCGATAGGCTGCGAGAGGAGTATCTCAAGCAGCACGGTCAAAACTCTCAGGTTGAACGTGTCGGTACTGCTCCCCGTTATGCTATGGACGTCCGGGGTTCTGGTTTTGCCGATGCCATTGCCAGTGAAAATCCCTGTCGGGTGATTGCTCTATGTGCCGTTGCTGGAGAGGATGAAGGAGTCACGGCCCAGGTATCTGCCTATTGCCCAATCCAGAAACAGAGCCGCAGTAGCCTCATCTGCTGCGAGTATATTACGCTGAAAGGAACAGAAGCCGCCCTAGAACGGGTAGGTACTCTGATTAATTCCTTGTTAATTGGGGGGTTGCCCAAGTTCCTCTGGTGGAAGGCAACTCCAGACCAAAACCAAAGTTTATTTAACCAATTGGCAGCCGCTAGTAGCTGTGTAATTGTAGATTCTAGCCGCTTCAGCGACCCTGACACCGAGCTGTTGAAGGTGCAGAGTTGGATTGAACAAGGCATTAATATCGCTGATCTAGACTGGCGGCGACTTGCAGCCTGGCAGGAGCTCACCGCTGAGGCTTTTGATCCGCCAGAGCGACGGGAATCGCTGCAAGCAGTTGACCAAGTCACCATTGATTATGAAAAAGGCAGTTCAACGCAGGCGCTGATGTTTTTGGGTTGGCTTGCCAGCCGCCTGAGGTGGCATCCTATTTCCCGGCAATTGGAAGGAGGAGACTACGACCTGCAGCGGATTAAGTTTATGACTGAAGATCAGCGGCCTGTAGAAGCGGAGCTAGCTGCGATCCCCACGGCTGATATTGGAGAGGTCGCCGGTGACTTAATTGATCTGCGCCTCAACTCTACGGACCCGGATGCTGACTGTTGTACAGTGCTTTGTTCAGAAACGATGGGCTGTATGCGAATGGAAGCAGGGGGTGGGGCCCAGTCCTGCCGGATCCAGCAAGTGTCATCTCTTGCCGACCAAAAAGCAGAGGAGTTGCTGAGTCAGCAGCTGCGACACTGGGGGCGCGATAGTCTCTACGAAGAAAGTCTAGCAGTGACAGCCAAAATTCTCCAGCTGGGGTCATAGAAGAATTAAACTCTGCTGTTGCCGTACCAATAGGGAATAACCAGTATGACCCTGGTTGTGGCAGGTGAGCGTAGCGGCGTCGGCAAAACGACTGTGACCCTAGCTTTGCTAGCCTCTCTGATTCGTCGGAGTCTTCAAACTCAATCGTTCAAGGTTGGCCCTGACTACATTGACCCAATGTTTCACCAGCGCGTGACGGGCAAAGCTTGTCGCAACCTGGACCCAGTGCTAACCTCGGAATCTTACGTTCAGCAGTGTTTCGCCCGACACGTTCAAGGAAGCGACTATGCCCTAATTGAAGGGGTCATGGGGTTGTTTGATGGAGCAACGGGCCGTAAGGATTGGAGCACCGCCCATATTGCTCGACTGCTAGCGCTACCCGTTCTACTAGTTTTGGACTGCAGCCGTCTCTCTCGATCCAGTTGCCGCGATCGCCCACGGTTACCAATCCTTTGATCCCCAAGTAAAAATTGCAGGCCTGGTGCTGAATCGGGTCGGTAGTGATCGTCACCTGGAACTGCTAGCAGAGGCTCTAGAGCCCCTAGGGTTACCCGTTCAGGGGTCTTGCGCCGCGAGGACGGTATCACAATCCCGGATCGGCATCTTGGTCTAGTGCCCACGGACGAACTGCCCTCCCTGGGACTTTTGCTGGATCAGTTGGCTCACTTTAGAGACACCTGCTTTGATTGGTCACGCCTGCTGCCGCTGCTAGGGTTTCTGTGCCTACTTCAGCCGAGCCAGCTATAGCCCCTTCACGCCATCCTATCCAAATTGCCCTTGCCTGCGATAAGGCATTTAATTTCTACTACGCTGATAACCTAGACCTACTGAGGCAAATGGGAGCAGTTCTGATACCCTGGAGCCCTCTCAACGATTCGACACTACCCAGGGAAACCCAGGGACTGTATTTCGGTGGTGGCTTTCCGGAACAGTTTGCTCAAACCTTGGTAAAGAACCTACCAGCACGGGATGCAGTACGAAAAGCGATCCAAGCCGGTATGCCCACCTATGCAGAGTGCGGTGGGTTGATGTATCTCAGCCAGCAGCTTGCAGATTTTACTGGCAAGACTTTTCCCATGGTGGGGGTCCTGCCGACCAGCACCGTAATGGCACCCCGTTTAACCTTAGGATACCGGCAGGCGATCGCGTTGCGCGATAGTCCCCTGTTGCCTGCGGGCACAAGCGTTTGGGGACATGAGTTCCACCGTTCTCGCCTGACAACCGCGCCGGTCGCTCCCCTTTGGCGCACCCGCGGCTTTGATGCCGACCCCACCGCCAGCGCTTCTGAAGGCTGGCAGTTGCACCAGCTTCATGCCTCTTATGTGCATTTGCATTGGGGCGATCGGCCAGAGATTCCCCAGCGATTTCTGCAACACTGTGCGGCCTGGCAGCGATAGGTGAGGGCCAAGGTTCGCTTTTCTGAAGGGCAAGGAATATGGCTTACAGCGACTTATACTTGCTTCGTTAAAGGTGCCAGTATAGAGTTTCCTCCTGAGTATGCTGGTCTATTAACTGACTTGCGATTATGAGACGCCTTGCTCCCCTATTGCTCACTACTCAGTTCTTACGAAGTTTCCTCATTGGTGCCTTGGGCTGCGTTCTCATGCTGGCGCCAGTTTGGGCTCAGGCCGCTCCAACGGCACCAATCCGGGTAGACGGTCACCGGCTGTTTGAAGTCAGCCAGCTAGGAAACTATAGTGCTAAGAACCGGACTGAGGAAGCCAATGCCGTCCTGGAGGCAGCGATTAAGTCTCCTCAGATGCCTCAGGTAAGGGTGATGGAAAGGAATCAACTACCCGTTATCCGAGTAAATGACGGGTATTTACTAACGGTGACCCAGCAGGATGCCTTAGCCGGAAGAACCGCTGAAGAACAGGCTGAAGTTTGGGCTCAGCAAATTAAAGAGGCAATTCAGCAAGCCCAATACCAGCGAAGTTCGGTATATATCCGCAGCGCTTTATTGTTAGCTGCCAGTAGTGTCCTGGTTGCGATCGCCCTGCACTGGTTTTTGGGCAGAATTTGGAACCGCTGGCTGCGGCGGTTTATTCCCAAGGCAATGAACGATCCGGGAACGGGTGGGCTACCTGAGGGTATCGAGCTATTGCTGCAATCCACGCTTAACTTAGGACGAGCGGCGATGTGGCTCGTTACAGCAGTTTATATCAGCAATTTGTTTCCCCTCTCCCGCCTGTGGAGCCGTCGCATCCTCGATACCTTAGTGGGTACTCTTGCTTCCCCGGTGATTTCCCTGGGAGAGGACTCCTACTCCATTATTGACCTGGTTGTTCTGATTGGGCTGTTCCTCGGACTGATTATCCTCGCTCGTTCGACTAAAAAGCTGCTGCGATCGCGGGTGCTCCAGGTTACTAAGATGAGCCGTGGGGCGCAAGAAGCGATCGCCTTTCTGGCGAACTATGGCCTAATCTTTGTCGGGACCCTAGTACTGCTGCAGCTTTGGGGCCTAGATCTAAGTTCCCTAACAATTCTAGCCAGTGTTCTAGGGGTGGGAATTGGCCTGGGCTTGCAGGGCATTGCCAAGGAATTTGTCAGTGGGTTAGTAATTATCTTTGAGCGCCCCATTCAAGTAGGAGATTTTGTCGAAGTCGGTGAAAAACTAATGGGCACCGTCGAGCGTATCAGCATCCGCAGTACCGAAATCCGCACTCTGGATCAGGTTTCAATTATTGTCCCCAACTCTCACTTTCTCGAGTCTGAGGTGGTTAACTGGAGCCACGGCAGCCCTGTATCACGGTTGAAGTTGCCGGTTGGCGTGGCCTATGGATCTAATCCCAGTGCCGTGCGCTCTGCCCTGATTGATGCGGTTAAAGAACACCCCGATGTTCTTGGTGACCCAGCACCTCGGGTCTGGTTGAAGGAATTTGGCGACAGCTCCATAAACTTTGAGGTACTCGTTTGGATTACGGAGCCCCGCAAACAGTTTCAGATCAAAAGTGACCTCTACTTTCGGATTGAGGCCATTCTGCGACACCGCCATGTTGAAATCCCCTTCCCGCAGCGGGACCTGCATGTCCGCGCTGGCAGCCTGCCGATTGAACTCTCACCTAAACTGGAGGAGTCTTTGGCTGAGCTTTCTGAGGGTTTTGCAGCCTGGCTCAAGCATGCCATCAATGACGAAGCCCAGGAGAAAGCCAAGAAAGCCAACCAGGATAATGGCGGTACATCCCAGCGAGACTAGTCTCACAGTCTGTGGTCTGCATCACCCCATTGAAAAGGAATTAGAGCCGTGTTTGCCTTCAGGTAAAGCGGGTGGCGCGGGTGTCCCAGCTGCGTTCTCCCCAGGCAGTAGATATCCCTGCCACTCAGTAACCGGAGCACGATTTGGTCTCGGTTTTGCCAACTACCCTGGTTACCCCAGCTAACCACGACAGTCTGAGCGCGTCGTCTCATCTCTAGCAGATAGCGATCGCCTAGGGGGCCAATGGGGTCCACGACCTGGCGTAACGTTGCCGGATTCGTGGCGCGGTAGGCAAAAAGGTTAACGACTTCTAGGGCACCAAACCCCCAAGAGCGGGCAAATCCTGTACACCTACGGATAGTCGCGTCGTCTATCGTAGCATCGGCAGTGCTGGGATTGAGCATCACAAACCCCACACCCGGTGCATCAGAGTTCCACTCTCGCCAAAGTGTGTAGCGGTAGCTTCCGGTTAAATCGATTTCTGCCCCTCTTTTCAACCCAAATTCCCCAGAAGTGCCAATCTTAAACCGATTAATTCCCGGCAAGTCAGCAGGTATCTGCTTGCGTCTACAACTCGCCAATATCCTCGTTCCATAATTGCGGGTTGGCCTGGATGAACTGGTGCATTAGTTGCTTGCATTCATCTAGGTTTAAGTCAACGACCTCAACCCCATGCGACTCCATAAATTCCCTGGCACCCGGAAACGTCTCAGACTCTCCGGCATAGACCTTTTTAATACCAAACTGAACCACAGCCCCAGCGCAGAGGTAGCAGGGCATCAATGTGGAATAGAGGATAGTCTCCCGGTAGCTGCCAATTCTTCCGGCTTGACGCAGGCAGTCGATCTCTGCATGCACAACCGGATCATTATCCTGCACCCGCTTGTTATGGCCTCTGCCAACAATATTGCCGTCCTTGACCAGCACCGAACCAATGGGAATACCGCCCTCGCTTAGACCCTGCTGTGCTTCCGCGATCGCCGCCTCCATAAAGCTGTCCATAATATCCTCCTGCCCGAAGTCTTTATCCTTCAACTAACTTATACCAGTTCAAAAAGAGTTCTTTAGGTATACGGACTACGGGAGGCTCATGACCGCTTGAACAACAAACAGTAGCTATTGCAGTTTGCATGTTGGCATCAGCAATATGCTTACGGTTCTATGTAAAGACTAGATCCCTCATAGTTACTCCTGTAGGAAATGCAGGAAACCGAGGTGTCGTCAGCCAAACTAAGACCTCGACAAAGTTAACTCTATTAACTATTGAATTTGCCTATGGTTCGTTCCGTTGAATTCTTTAAGCGGGTACTGCAATCCTACGGTTTAACTGACATCTAAACTGATTGATGCCATGCGGATGGTTAACGCGGCGCTAATCTCATAAAACGCAATCGAACGGTCCATATCAGCAACGGTCATGCCAACCGACTCTATGGCTTTAACATTCCTGGGCAGGTAGTGCCTGGGTCAGGGTTACTGGAATTGAAGGATTATCCTTCCTTCGATAAGCCTGAGACTCAGCTCGGTTCTGGGTCAACAGGACAATTGCAATAAAGTAGGAGACAGAATAGCGCTACTCAAGCTCTTGGCTGGTTTCAGAGTCATAAGGAATTAGCTACTACAGTTGAGAGAAGCTCCCTGTCCTTCAATCCACTTTGTTCTGTAGACTATTCAGTGGTCTCTGCTAGGGTTGTAGAAGAAACAGGGTGGGGTTACTTAAAAAGGGTTAACATTGCTATTCCGATGACCTAGCATGGCTCTCAAGGACTCTCCCAACGACCAGACCGCTGCGCCCAAAAGCACGATGTCTTTCAACAGAAACTGCCCTGGCGCAGGGGATAAGAATGGAAATCCCAGGCCCTCTTGCAAAACAGGTGGCGTTGAAAACAAAAAGCTTAGCGTTAGTAGAAAGGTGATAGCTGCCATAGCACTTCCGATCGCCGATGCCAGGGCAGACCAAGGTCGCGCTGCCATCAGCACCGCACTAGTAACCTCAATCACTCCAATGACATTGGAAGCTGCCTGGACACTCAACACACTGTACATCCAGCTCATGAACGGACTATTTTGCACAAAAGGTTGAATACCCATGGCTTCATAGTTGGTAAACTTCAGCAACCCAATCCAGAACAGGATCATGACCACGCCATACCGCAACAGCAACAGCCCTGTAATTTCTAGGTTCCGGCTAATTGCAGTTTTGTTTTGTCTATTGGTAGCCATCGACTTTTTCCTCAAATTTGTGATTTACTGTCCCAAACACGCTAGTGCAAAGCTACGCACTTTCAGTGCGAGAC
>JAUJON010000081.1 GCA_030447595.1 Thermosynechococcaceae cyanobacterium YX3bin19 | reverse complement strand
CCAATGTCCGATAGCAGCGTCATTGTCTCAGACTCACTCTGAAATAGTTTCAACCCATTGGGGCCCAGCACCACGCCTGCTGCTAGCAAGCCGACTAATCCGGGAATTCGGAAGCGCTCAAAAAAGATGGGCACAGTCAAAATGACTGCTAAGAGGATGGCAAAAGAAACAATGGGGTCCTCATGAAGAAATTTCAGGGCAGATTCCATAGGAGCGGGTAAAAAGAATTATTTTGATTGTCGGGGAACCCGCAGCAAAAGTCACATTATTACTGCGTTGCTTAAAGACTTTACACTCATGCTTCCCTAGTGCTGAGCATCTAATGAAACAATCAAAGCATATTCATGAGTCTTCGATGCATAATACTATGCTTTGCTGACTAGAGAGGTTTACCTCTGAAGGTGGCAGCAGCTAGAGGATAAAATTGAAACTCTATCCGTTGGAGATGTAATGTCAGTCAATCAACCTATTGGGGAAGAGGCCGGGCTGAAGGGCCATCCTTGTGATGCTGTAGGAGTTGAGGGATGGTGAAGACCGTCCGCCCTACAACCTTACGCTACGGGGTTGCTGTACTCGCTACTGTCATAGCGCTACTGCTGAAACTTGGGTTAGACCCAATAATTGAAATAGATACCCCTTTTTTGGCATTTCTGTCTGCCGTGATGGTGAGTGCCTGGTTTGGCGGCATCGGACCGGGACTATTGACGACCGCATTGGCTGCTTTGTTGAGCGACTACTTCTTTATTGGCCCATCTAAGTTGTTCTGGGATCAAAATTTAGGGCAGAACTTGCCTCTGGGCCTGTTTATCTTGGAAGGACTGCTGATTAATTCACTCAGTGCGACCCTGCACACCTCTTGGCAGCGAGCTGAAGTTAGCAAGCTGAAAGCCCAGCAGCACCAGGAAGACTTGCGCCGTAGTGAAGAGCGCTACCGCCTGTTGATTGAGGGCGTCAAGGATTACGCGATTTTCATGCTGGATCGAGACGGACAAGTTGTCAGTTGGAATGCCGGTGCAGAACGAATTCTTGGCTACTGGGCCGAGGAAGTCATTGGCCGAAACTTTAGCATTTTTTTTCCTCAAAAAGACCAGGATGAAGGCGTGCCAGCCCATGCGCTGAAAGTGGCGGCTCAGGCAGGGCAATCTGAAAAAACTGAACTACAGATTCGTAAAGACGGTACCCATTTCTGGTCTGATGTGCTTATTACCGCCTTAAAAGGGGATACCGGAGAGCTTCAGGGCTTTTCGCAGGTGACACGGGATATTACTGAACGCAAGCGGGTAGAGGAGGCGCTGCAGAACAGAGCTAACGAGTTAACTGATACGGCAAAAAAATTGGCGCGCACGGCTTCAACCTTGGAAAAGCGCAACCGGGAACTGGACCAGTTTACCTACGTTCTCTCCCATGATCTCAAAGCACCCCTGCGAGCGATCGCCAACCTATCCCAGTGGATTGAAGAAGACCTAACCGAGGAGGGAACCACGATAATCAGTGGCGAAACCCAGCACCACATGAACCTGCTGCGAGGGCGGGTACGGCGGATGGAAGCGCTGATTGAGGGAGCCCTGCAATACTCTCGGGTTGGCCGAGTGGAAACACCTGTGACTACAGTAAATGTCGCAGTCCTACTGCAACAGGTGATCGATTCTCTCGCCCCACCGCCTGAATTTTCGATTGAGATTGGGCCAGGAATGCCCACATTCTTGACCGAGCGATCGCGCTTAGAACAAGTCTTCGCCAACCTGATTGGGAATGCGATTAGGCACCACAACCGTGCCCCTCATGGGGATGAGCCCGCTGCCAGTGAAGGGACCTTAGATCCGAAGACAGGAACGTTCCCCGGGCGTGTGCAGATATCGGTTCAAGACCAAGGTTCATTTTGCGAATTCACAGTCGCTGATAACGGCCCCGGTATTGCCCCGCGCTATCACGAGAGAGTGTTTAGCATCTTCCAAACTTTAGAAGCCCGGGACAAGGTAGAAAACGCCGGAGTTGGACTGGCCTTGGTAAAAAAAATTGTCGAGAGTAAAGGGGGAACGGTTCGACTCGAATCTCAAGTTGGGCAGGGAGCAACGTTTCGGTTCACCTGGCCTAAGCAACCTCTAAACCCATCCTGATATATGCCAGATAGAACAGTAAACTTGCTGCTCATTAGTGACAACGACGAAGATATCAAGAATGTCCAGCAGGCATTCAAGCAGAACAATATTCATAACCTCCTCTACGTTGCGGCAGATGAGCTCAGCGCTTTAGCAGTGCTACGCGGCAATAGTGCTGTCACTTTTCCCAGCTACAGAAGGTTGATATTACTCGACCTCGGCATCGCTCGCACGAGTGGCATGGAGTTTCTGCGTCAGCTCCGGGCAGATCCAGAGCTGAAGATGATGCCAGTAGTGGTTCTAGCCCCCTCCAATCAGGACAGCCTCAAGCTGGAAGCCTACAGCCTCAATGCTGCTGGGTATATTCTCAAGCCTATTACCTTCTCAAAATTTGCTGAAGCTATGGCAACCCTTAGCACCTACTGGGCACTGAGCGAAATGCCCTGAACGGGTAAAGAGACGAGCCTAGATAATCGTAGAGCCAGGGGGCTGAGCATTTCTGCATTCAATCAATGGGTGCGAACAGAGAATGGATTCTCTGCTTTTGGTTGGTTGGCAGGGCGATCGCCAGCCTTTTTTGCAGGGATTGAAGCAGATCTCAGCGACCCGTTCACTACAGCGGCGAGCGGCTCCGGGTTTCTACCGCAGTATCACGAAAAAGTGTTTGCGATCTTTCAGACCCTGGAAGCACGAGATACAGTAGAAAGTACGGGTATTGGTCTTTCCCTTATGAAAAAAGTCGACAGTAAAGGGGAAACCATTTGAGCAGAATCTCCAAGCAGCTCAGGCGCAGCCTTTAAGCTTACCTGGCCTAAGCACCCCCGCACAACCCTCGAAGACGGAAGACGAGTATGCTGAATCTCCTGCTGAGTAGATGATGACGAAGTAGATGTAATGAATGTGCAGCGGGCATTCAAGCGTAACAAAATCAGTAATCCACTTCACATTGCGGCCAATGGGCTAGAAGCCCTGAGAATGCTGCGTGGCCGCGATGGCCCCACCAGCGGTTCCCCCAGAAAAGCGGTTGATCCTGCTGGACTTAAACATGCCCAAGATGGGTGGCATTGAGTTTTTACAAGAACTGCGTTCAGATCCTGAGCTCCAGGCGATTCCCGTTATTGTGCTCACTACATCGGATGAGGACAGCGATAAGGTTGAAGCTTATAAGCTTAATATCGCCGGCTATATTCTCAAGCCGGTCACCTTTACAAAATTTGTGGAGGCCGTAGCAACCCTGAATCGGTACTGGACGATGAGTGAAATGCCCTAAAGCATGGAAGATGTGCTCGATATCCTAGTAGTCGATGACGATGAGGTAGATCGGACACTGGTCCGCCGGGCCTTGCAGGCAGCGGGTCTGCAGCTAGTCCTGCAAGAAGCCGATACCTGCGCCAGCGCCATCGCGACCTTGAAGCAGCAATCCTTTGACTGTGTGTTGATCGATTACCTGCTTCCAGATGGAGATGGACTGTCCTTGGTTCAGGCAATCCGCAGTATTGGCATAGCAGTTCCCCTCGTTGTCCTCACCGGGCAGGAGATGAGCAAATTGCCGTCGCAGTGATGAAAGCCGGTGCTTCCGACTACTTGGCTAAGGCCAAGGTATCACCAGAGAGCTTAACCAAAAGCCTCCATCAGGCGATTCGAATTTACAAAGCCGAAACCCAAGCAATACTAGCAAACCAGCGGTTGAGCGAAAGTGAAGCCCGCTTCCGTTCCCTGGTACCAAAACTCTCTTGACATCACCACTGTACTCACCCCGGAAGGAGCAATCCGCTACACTAGCCCCTCCGTTGCCCGAACTTTGGGCTATCAACCAGAAGCGCTGATCGGCAAGAATGCTTTTCAGTGGGTGCATCAGAAGATGCACCTGCTGTTCAAGGGGTAGTCAAACGGCTCTTGGAAACCCCTAGTGTTGCCTGCCGGTGGAACTACGCTTTCGTCACGTCAACGGGTCTTGGGTGCATTTAAGAGGCGATCGCCAACAATTTGCTCAACGACCCCAGTATCAAAAGTGTGGTTGTCAATTCTCGCGATATTAGTGAGCGTAAACGAACTGAAGCTTGCATCCCAGCGGCTTTTGGTGAGATTAGTACTGTGCTGGTAGACTCTCTTGACTACAAGGCTACCCTTGCCAATATCGCGCGTCTGGCAGTGCCAACTCTGGCTGACTTTTGTTTCTTCGATGTTGTGACAGCCGACGAGAAGATTCAGCGGATTGCTTGGCAGCACAAGGACTCTGAGAAGCAAGCATGGTTTGCTCAGGTGCAGCATTACCTGCCACAGCATCAGCACCCTATTGCCGCTACCCTGTTAACCCACGAAGCAAACTACGTGCCGCAAGTTTCCGATGCCTGGATGCAGGCGGCAGCTGGAGATGCTGAGGAGCTTCAGTTCCTGCGCGATCTCCGGTTTGCTCTTTGGTGAGCCTGCCGTTGATTGCTCGCACCCCGCAAGCTGGGAGTATTGACCTTTGGTTTGCTCACGGTATCTGCTCGCACCTACACCCCTGCTGATTTGCACTTAGCGGAAGAACTAGCTCGGCGGGTGGCTCTGGCGGTGGATAATGCCCGGCTTTACGACGAGGCTCGGGAGGTAGGCGAAAATCTCCGGCAGGCGATTTTGATTCTAGGAGAACAACAGCAACAGCTGCGGACCCTGCAACGTCTGACTAATTTAGTGAACCAGCGTCTTGCCGACTGCCCAGCTTGTTGCAGGTGATGGCCCAAGCGATGTGTGAGGCCATCCCTGAAGCCCAGTTTTGCCTAATCGTACTGCACAATCCTCAAACGAACCTGCTAGAACGCACGGCTGAAGCAGGAGATGGAGCAGCGATTCGCTCGGGCCAGTTTGAGGCCATGAAGAAATTACTCACCCAGGTTTTCTTAAGCGGGCAACCGGAGTCAATTGTCGCTGAGGACGGCCAGCCTGCTGGGCAACTGCCTGCCTCGCTCTGTGCTGTGCCGATAGAGTCCGCCCAGGCCGGGCGACTGGGGGTGCTGGCAATCGGTAACTGGGAATGCGGCACTGCTTTTGATGGGAAAATCACTATCTGTTGTTAGCTTTTGGGAGCAAGCGGCGATCGCCCTGAATAACGCCCAACTGATTAACGCCCTGGAGGAGCGGGAGGAGCAACTGGCAGCTCAGAACACAATTTTGGCCCATAAAACCAGGAACTAGGTCCCAGCGGCAAAAAATCCAGGTGCAAAACCTGCAGTTGCTCGAAGCAGCCCGGTTGAAGTCGCAATTTTTAGCGACAATGTCCCACGAGCTGCGAACGCCGATAGAACATGATACAGGTTTCCCAGCTCCTGCTGCGTCAACGGCACAGCAAGCTGACTATTCAGCAGGCAGACATGGTGGAGCGTATCCTCAATAACGGTAAAGCCTTTTGGCTTTGATTAACGACATTCTCAACCTTTCTAAGAATTGAGTCGGGCCACCTCGCGCTTAAGCTAGAAGAATTTAATCTCATACAGCTGGTAGTGACAACTACAGAGGAACTCCGCTCCCTAGCTGACGAGAAGAACTTGGTCTTGCAGGTGGACTTAGATTGCCCCAATTGTCCGTGAACAATGACAGTTCTCGCCTGCGCGGAGTGCTCGTAAACTTGATTTCCAGCGCGATCAAATTTACGGACTTTGGCAGTGTCCAGGTGAAGGTGCATGAACTGAACCCCGACTACCTGGCAATTGTGGTTCAAGATACGGGCATTGGCATTGCCTCAGAAAATTTGGCGCACATTTTGAGGAATTTTGGCAGGTTGATCAAACGACTACGCGGCGGTTTCCAGGGACCGGTTTAGGATTAGCGATCACCAAGCGGTTGGTTGACTTGATGCAGGGAACGATTACCATCCAGAGCCAGGTTGGTCAGGGGTCCAAGTTTCAGGTGGAGCTACCCCGCCGGATACTAGCCGTTCCCTGAGCCAGGGTTTGTTGCCCCCCAGCCGGTTGGTTTTCAGGGGGCTACTCAAGGAACCACAGCAGGCTACTTTACAGTTCTTCCTCTAGTGGGGGTCTGGTTGGAACTACGGCGTGAACGTTTAGCGCCGGTTGATTTCGAATTTAACTGCGGCGGGTTGCTAAAACACCTCGTTGAGCCGTTTCGTTGAGACTGGATCGGTTCCGCCGGAATCGACAGGTTTGGCTCATACCCTGGAACCACATCTTTGGGAATGTCCCGCTTTAGCAAGCGTTCGATATCTTGCAACAGAGTGCTCGTCCCCGGACACGGGGAAACTTGGCTTGCCCCTCGTTGCCAGCCCGACCGGTGCGGCCAATTCGATGCACATAATCTTCCGGGACGTTGGGTAATTCAAAGTTGACTACATGGGGGAGCTGATTGATGTCCAGTCCCCGGGCGGCAATGTCGGTGGCCACTAACACCCGCACTGCTCCTCGCTTGAAATCTGCCAAGGCGCGAGTTCGGGCTCCCTGACTCTTATTACCATGAATCGCGGCGCTGTTCAGTCCGTCCTGCTCTAGCTGCTGAGCCAGCCGATTAGCACCGTGCTTCGTGCGGGTAAATACTAACCCTGCTGCCAGTTGTGGGACCCGATCATAAACGAGAGGAGTTCTCGCTTGCGCTGGCGATCAACCGGATGAACCACCTGACTCACCCGTTCAGCAGCAGAATTGCGGCGGGCCACTTCAATCAGAGCGGGAGACCTGAGCAGATGGTCAGCGAGCCTTTTGATCTCGGGGAGAACGTGGCCGAAAACATCAGAGTCTGCCGATGCTGAGGGACCAGAGCCAGAATCTTACGGATATCGTGAACGAACCCCATATCTAACATGCGGTCAGCTTCGTCCAGCACCAGAATTTCGACTTGGGACAAGTCCAAAGTCTTTTGCCCAACGTGGTCGAGCAGACGGCCCGGGGTTGCCACCAGAATGTCAACCCCTTGGCGCAGTTTCGCAATCTGAGGATTGATTTTGACACCACCGAAGATCACCGTTGATCGCAAGGGCAAATATTTACCGTAGGTGTGAACACTCTCTCCCACCTGGGTTGCCAGCTCGCGGGTCGGTGTCAGGATGAGGACGCGGATAGGGCGGCGCCCTTTTGCCAGGGCTTGGGCACTCAGGCGTTGCAAGATGGGAAGTGTAAAGCCAGCCGTCTTGCCGGTGCCGGTCTGGGCGCTGGCCATAATATCCCGCCCTTGCAGGATCGGGGGAATGGCCTGGATTTGTATCGGTGTCGGCTCACTGTACCCTTGATCGGCAACAGCATGAAGCAGTTCGGTTGAGAGACCGAGGGTGTTGAAGGACATAAAAATGGTTGCTCCTAGATTGCCCCTATTCCAAACTCAGCGCATGGAACCAGTCTAAGAGCAGTAGATAGTGGATCGAGATTGAATTGATCGCTCAATACTCTGATAGGACTAAGCGCAGACTAGAATACGCTCGCCGAGTCACCATCCTAGCAGAATTAATCTCCTCAACATCCATACTGTTTCCCAGGCAATGGAAACTGCGGTAGCTAAGCGATAATCCGAGGAGTTTCTCCAACAAATGCTATGCCACAACCTGCTAGCCCGATCCTGCAAGCGCTAAAACGGAAACTGGTTGTCTCCTGCCAGGCACCGGCCAATTCACCGCTCCACAACCCTACTGTCATTGCCGCGATCGCCCAGGCTGCTGTGAATAATGGCGCTGCTGGGGTGCGAATTGATACCCCAGCTCATGTCCAGGCAGTGCGCCAGCGAGTCCAGGTGCCCATCATCGGGCTGTGGAAACAGGTGATACCAGGGTTTGAAGTCTATATCACACCTCAGCTCCATCATGCTCAGGCGATCGCGGCAGCGGGGGCAGACTTGATTGCGATTGACGCTACCGCCAGACCCCGCCCCGGTGGGGAAGCCCTACCAGCATTGATCGCGCAAATTCACAGCCACTTCGGTCTCCCCGTGATGGCAGATGTGGATACTTTAGAAGCGGCGATCGCGGCGGAGGCAGCCGGGGCAGACTGCATCGGTACAACCCTGTATGGCTACACCCAGCAAACTCAGGACCAGCCTCCTCCAGGCTTGGATCTACTATCCCAGATGGTCCAGCGGCTAAAAGTTCCAACCATTTGTGAAGGTGGGGTTGCCTCTCCGGCAACAGCGCGAGCGGCCTTAGAGCGGGGAGCCTATGCTGTTGTTGTCGGCACCGATATTACTGGGATTGACCTCAAAGTAAAAGCTTACCAGGCCGTTTTTGCTACGGAGACGAATGATCAATGAAACTCCACCCCCATCCTTGGCTTTACGGTGTCTCTCCCCGTTGTGCTATCTGCTCATGGGAAATCCACAGACCGTGAAAGCCGTAGGGCACTCGTTGGGGAATCAGTAACCGGGCAATAGGAGGAGCAGTAACGTCCAGGGCATTGATCACAACTAGTTCCGATTGAGACTCCCGGCTGTCGTGGACAAAGGTTAGCAACCAACCATCATCTTCGTCAGTAGCCCCAGGGCGAGGAACAAACACGGCCTCACCGCCATATCGTCCCTGGCCAAACTCATGGGCTTGAGATTCCCCAGTCGCCAGATTATACTTCAGCAGCCCGTCAAATAGGGGAGACTCGTTCTCCGGAGCCAGCACTAGACGTGCAGTGTAGCCATACTGGGTTTGCCGACCAGTTAAATATTCATTGATTCGGGGGAAATCGCAAGGGGCATCATCCAGTGCTTCCTCTTGGACTGTCCCGGTTACCAGGTTAAACCGCCAGCGGTGCAGGCAAGTCGCATCATCCCGGCCATCAGTAATGCCCCTTTCCCGGTGATCGTGGGGTGATTCCGCCAGGCCCAGCACCTGGGTGGAGTTCATCCGGCAGGCTAGGAGCACGACTTCATCCCCAGCTTCATAGGCATTGAGGGTATGAAAGACATAACAAGCAGGTGCCTCAAACCAGCGAATAGCTCCATTGTCTCCATGGCGCGGTAGGATACCAAAGCGACTGGGACGCTCCGGCTCAAAGGCAAAGGCTGGCTCTCCTTGCTGCATTCGCTCTGGGCGGAACGTCAGGGGCAGATCCATAAAGAGGGTATAGTGCTCGGTCACCGCAAAGTCATGCATCATCACCCCAACGGGCAGCTCAATAGGCACAGTCGATAACAGCGCTCCTGCTGCGGAGACCACACTATATTTCAAATAGGGTGGGGTTACCGGAGAGTAGCCAAAGAACATCATTTCCCCCGTCACCGCATCCACTTTCGGGTGAGCTGTGAAGGCAGAAGCTAGCTTACCCCCATAGGTGTAGGGTCCCACCGTCTCTAGATTAGGGAGGCGAATTTCATGGGGTTCCCCTCCCTCCCACAGCGCCAGTTGCCGGCCAGCATGCCAGATCAATGCTGTGTTCGCTGTGTTCTTATAGGGGCCGTGGGGATTTTCAACCTGGGGTACTTCCAGCAGGCCAGTCCAAATGCCGTGTCCGGCTGAGCGCTCAATCTCAAATCCGCGGGTCCGCACATAGCGGTTGCGGTAAACCGCTTTACCATCGCGAATCTCAACACCGTGCAACATGCCATCACCATCAAACCAGTGGTAGTTGCCGAGAGGAGTAAATTGAGGATTTGGGCCATTCCGCACAAACATCCCATTCAACTCCACTGGCAGTTCACCGATTACGGTCAGATACTCAGTCTCAATTTCTTCCTTGATTGGCGCAAAGTTGCCGGTTAGGTAAGCATTCACTGCGGTGCTGGTCATGAATTGCCTCGATTAGTCCTACTATCTGGGCTGGGCAGGTTGTCTTTTCTTTGTTTTAGCAACTTTGGCTGCGGGTGAGTCAGACCAAACTGAGGCTAGGCGGCAAGTACCGCCAAACCTTACGGTTCTCCTCACTGTTGAGCCCAGGCAACAGAGCTACAGTGATATTAAATAGCTAAACAAAAGTTTACGTGTAGTCGGAGTTATTGCTCAATACTTTAGCTCCAGGATGACTTAACCAGCAGTCGAGGAAACCGATTCTCAGCTACAGCTAAGCTTCCAACCAAGTTTACTGCACGATTTTCGCTTTTCAGCCTAAACAGTCGGATGGTAGGAAACCAACATGTTTGAACGCTTTACAGATAAAGCCATCAAGGTAATTATGCTAGCCCAGGAAGAGCTCCATACCGCCTGGGACATAACCTTGTGGGTACAGAACAAGTTCTCCTCGGTTTGATTGCTGAGAGGAGTGGCATTGCCGCGAAGGTGTTGACGGATCTCGGCGTCACTCTCCAAGATGCTCAGGCTGAGAGTTGAAAGATTATCGGTCGGGGCACTGGCTTTGTCCCCGTGGGGGTTCCCCTTTACCCCTCAGGCCAAGCAAGTTCTGGAGCTATCTTTAGCTGAGGCTCGGCAACTGGAGGGAACAATTATATCAGTACCGAACCACCTACTACTTGGTTAGCCAGTCCGGCGAAAGGCGTTGCTGCAAAGGTGCTGGAAAATCTGGGTGTGAATCTTGCTGAAGTGAATCGCGGGTATATGAAGCAGGAGAGAGGGGCAAAAGCCACGGCTGGACGTCGTCAAGGTCGGGCACGAACGGCAACCTTGGACAGATTCAGCACTAACCTGACGCAAATGGCTGCCGATGGCAAGCTAGACCCCGTTGTCGGTCGCCAGAAAGAAATTAGGCAGTCATTCAAATCCTCGGTCGGCGGACGGCAATCCTGTTTTGATCGGGGAGCCGGGTGTCAGTAAGACAGCGTCCTTTGAAGCGGCCCAGCGCATTGTCAATCAAGACGTTCCCGAGTCCTGGAAGACAAGCGAGTTGTCATGCTGAACATGGGCGCACTGCTAACCGGAACGCCAAGTTCAGAAGGCGAATTTGAAAGAGCGGCTCAAGGCGATCCTGGAAGAGGTCCGGGCTGCGGGGGATGCTGTCTTGGTCATTGACGAAGTGCATACCCTGGTGGGAGCCGGATCGCTCGGTGGCGGCATGGATGCAGCAAACCTGCTGAAACCTGCCTTAGCGGGGTGAGCTTCGGTGCATTGGGGCCACAACTCTCGATGAGTACCGCCAGCACATTGAGCAAAGATGCAGCCTTAGAGCGGCGCTTCCAGCCAATTATGGTGGGTGAACCTACGGTAGCGGAAACCGTGAGATCCTCCATGGTCTGCAGATCGCTATGAGCAGCACCACAAGCTAGAGATTTCCGATGAAGCCCTAGAAGCCGCTGCCAAGCTCTCAGACCAACTACATTGCTTCGATCGCTTCCTGCCGGATAAGGCGATCGACTTGATTGATGAGGCGGGTTCTCGCACCCCGTCTGCTGCATAGTTACCGCTCTCCGGCCACGAAGGAGCTGGATCAGGAACTGCGTCAAGTGCTGGCAGCTGCGAACGAAGCAGTCGAGACCCAGGACTTCAAGCGGGCAGGAGAGCTGCGCCAGCAAGAATTGAAATTCAGGCAAAAATCCAGGAGATGATGCGAGTTGAACAGCCAAATTAGGACTTTTCGCCCGTAGTTGACAAGCCGATCGCCCAGATTGTTGCTGCCTGGACCAGCGTACCTGTGAGTAAATTGACAGAGTCCAAGTCTGATCGACTCCTCCATATGGAGAAGCTCTGCACCAGCAGTTGGTGGTCAAGATGAAGCGGTTACTACGTCTCACGGGGGCTGTCCGCCGGGCTCGGGTAGGCTTAAAAACCCTAATCGGCCAATTGCCAGCTTCATCTTCTCTGGTCCTACCGGGGTAGGCAAGACGGAGCTCACGAAAGCCCTAGCCGATTACTTCTTCGGTGCCGAGGAAGCGATAGTTCGCTTAGATATGTCAGGTTTATGGGCACTTGTACAATGTCTCCAAACTCATTGGTTCTCTCTCCTGGCTATGTTGGACACGACGAGGTGGGCAGCTCACCGAAGCAGTTCGTCGCCGACCTTACACGGTGTCTTGTTTGACGAAATCGAAGAGCTCACCCTGACGTATTCAACCTGTTGCTGCGAATCTGGAGGATGAGACTGGCCAACGTTATGGCGTTACCTGTTGATTCAAAAACACGCTGCTGATCGTGACCTCCAACATTGGCTCCAAGGTAATTGAGAAAGGCAGCGGTGGCTTTGGCTTTGAGTTCACAGCCAACCAAGAGGATGCTCAGTATGCCCGGACCCGCTCTCTGGTGAATGAGGAACTCGGCAGTACTTCCGCCGGAATTCCTCAATCGGCTTGACGAGATCATCGTCTTCCAGCAACTGATCGACCCGAGGTGAAACGGGTGCTGACATCTATCTGCGGGAGGTCTTTGACCATCTGGTAGAGCAGGGTATTACCTTGGAAGTGACGGGCAGTTCAAGGATCTTCTGGTGGAAGAGGCTATAGCCCCCAGCTATGGCGCTCCGGCCCCTCCGGCGGGCAATCATGCGCTTGGTAGAAGACAGTCTAGCTGAGGAACTCTTAGCTGGCCGCCTCCAAGACGGAGATACAGCCTTGATCGATGTTGATGACAACAATGGCGTCAAGGTTTTGGTAGAACAACCAAAGCGTTGCTCCCGGTTGCTAGCTTGCTACAAGTTCAACTGGCTCTATGCCAGGAGTTGAACTCCAAGTCCTACTGCCATCGCACACTTTTCGACTAATACCGTGCTACGGGTACTGTAAAGGTTTGAGTTCGGTTGCGGAGTTGTTTTTAGTTGTTACGGTATGTCCAGTCAAAGATACTGCTTTCTACAACTAATTTGGAATGATCCATGTCAATCTACGTCGGTAATCTATCCTTTGAGGTTACCCAAGACGATCTGAGCCAGGTCTTTAGAATAGGAAGCGTTAAGCGAGTCCAGTTGCCGACGGATCGCGAAACTGGCCGTCCTCGAGGCTTTGGCTTTGTAGAAATGGGAACAGAGGAAGAAGAGGCCGCGGCAATTTGAGGCCCTTGATGGTGCTGGTGGATGGGTCGCAACCTCAAGGTTAATGAGCCAAAGCCCCGTGAGGAAAAGAAGACCATCGGGTGGTGGCTGGTCAAACAACCGTAGCTCTAGCTCTTCTCGACGCTACTAAGCTCTTAGTACAGATAGCACCGTTTAAAGTCTTAAGGCGAATGGCTTCTCTGCCTTTTTTTGCTCATATCTTAGTGAATTTGTCTACTACGGTAGAGCGATTCGTTAAGTCAATTTTGAAGGAGCGCGGATGACCCAAGTAAGTCTTGGTGAGAATGAAGAATTGGAATTCGATACTCCGTCGATTCAAGCGTCAGAAGTTTCTAAAGCTGGGATTTTTGCAGACGTAAAGCGCCTTCGTCACTTTGAAACACCTATTGAAAAGCGTAAGCGTAGACAATAGCCAGAAGGCGTAAGAGGCATTTCCGTTCCAACAATCAATAAGCTGTGACTTGCTCGTCTACAGAGCTAGAGGTGGAAGTAATGCTTAAAGGTAAAAAATAATAAAGAAATGCTGACTAACGAACTCTTGGCCAAATATTTAGCGGGACAGAGAAACTTTAATTGAAGTCGCTTAGTTGCAGCAAGGCTGGGAATGTAGACTTGAAAATATCAATCTAAGTTGTTGCAAACCCAACTAAAAAGGCTAACTATAGTCGGGCTTATACGTGAGCAGATACTGTAATGCAGAACTGGGGAAACGTAGATTTAAGTGTGCTGCAATTAATGAGCCGGAGTGGTGCTAGCCTGCGCGGCGCAATCTGAACAAATCTAATGACGCAAAATTCAGCACAGGGTAGACCTAAAAGAGGTAAATTTGAGCCACGCGCATCTGCGTCGTGTAACCGTACCCGATGGCATAAAACAAGATTAGGTTACTGCGTTTCGCGAGGCGCATGATTTCTATATAGCGGGTGCTATAAGTTCCTGAAAGCATGTCTTCTATTAAGTTGCTAGACTGCCCCTATCCTGCGTTAAGTATGTATGAGAATTCAGTTCGGCTGTAGGGTTTGTTCTTTGGTCTTTGTTACTGACTGAGCATCTCTGCTGAATCTAAGTCTCTTTACCTCATCATTTTGGAGATGTTCCATGTCGTTTACGTGAGTAATCTTTCCTACAGCGTTACTCGAACCTAAGCAGTGTTTTTGCAGAGTACGGTACCGTTAAACGAGGTTCAATTGTTGACTGATCGGGAAACCGGTCGGCTGAAGGACGCTGTACTTGTGGAAATGGGAACAGACGAAGAGGAAACAGCTGCAATTGAGGCTCTTGATGGCGCTGAATGGATGGGCCGGGTTACGTCAACAAAGCTAGGCCTCGCGAGATGAAGATCTACTGGTGGCGGTGGTCGCAGAAACAACGTTTCTAAGATTACTAGCTTTGTTAATTAAGTGAACAAGTCTCCTGCTTTACCTATTTAGTGCTGGAATTATAATCCTTAAGTGAACTTCTAGAGACTTTAGTTGTTCGGCTTTTTTGTGCTCTTAATCTTAAAGCTGTCATTGAACTAGGACAACGAGACTGCCTGCTTTAGCCTGTGACATTGGAGTAACACGGGCTGGCTGACCGGTTCATCTGGTTGGGACTTTAAGAAAGTTTAGACAACATGGAAGTGGCTGCTGTTTATAAGGCCAAGCAAGAGCGTGACAGCCGCTTCTAGCAGCTTGGAGCTCCTGAAAGCTAACAATGTCTTGAGTGAGAAGGTTTTCATATTCAAAAGGTAGGCGGACATTATGGAGCCCGGCATTGTCGGTACAGATAGCGATATCTACTGGCCTCAAAAGCACCGTTGAAACGCCATGACTGTTTTAGATCGTCTAGAAGCCTGATTTTTAGAATGGAGCCGGTAAGGACAAACTTCCCAGGCACTGGTGAGCGCTTGCAAGTTGGGGTAGTAGCTCTGGATACAGGAGCGGAATTTGAATTCCATGACCGATCCGCATCAGGTAGGGCAACAGCTGAGGATAATCCCCACTGAGTGGTTTCGTAAAGATGTCCTGTGGTGTTGATTCCGGCGATCACGCTCTGCTGGCGTAGCCCAACAAACTCATCTAAACGCTCAGCATAGTAAGCATCGCCACCTGCCAGTCAATGCCGCACACGCAGTCCTTCCTTTCGGCAGCTAAATCGACAGTGCCGTTTGACCTCGTAGGGCAGTCGTGAGTGCATGCATAAAATCTGGCTAGTAATGATCGGGTACTCACTAAGCTGGCTAGCCTGAGCAACAACCTGAACAATCTCAGCCATCTGGTCAATTCGCTGGGACTGTGACAGGTGTTCTGAAGTCCCGCAGGTAGGGGGTATAAGCGCAGCTCTGAGTAACAAGATTTTCAAGATATAAGCGCCGCGAATTAAACGATAGATAAAGGTAAGACGAAACGACGGTGTTTGAACACTTTCAGCAGAGTA
This sequence comes from Thermosynechococcaceae cyanobacterium YX3bin19, assembly GCA_030447595.1. Lineage (GTDB taxonomy): Bacteria > Cyanobacteriota > Cyanobacteriia > Thermosynechococcales > Thermosynechococcaceae > JAUJON01. The sequence goes on along the minus strand of JAUJON010000081.1, from coordinate 5,168 downwards.
TGGCTCTAAATACTCGTCAGGGTATTGCGGGGGCAGTATAGAAGGCCTCAAAGCTAGTGTATTCAGGAAATTTTGGGCTAGATCGGGGTGATTCCGATGAAAATAACGCCACAGGATGCGGGGTACAACCGAACCACCAAGATGGCGATGGAGTTCAGCATGTAGGGCCATGGGTAACCTCTTTTGAAGTGGGGGGAGTTCAGTCGCTCAAGAACCTAGACAAACTTTATACTTTCTATATTATGGGTGCATTCACAATGGAGCGATGCCATGTTTGAATTGGGATGGTTAGAAGTCGGACTGATCTTTTGCAGCAGCAATTTTAGTCTTTGGTCCTAAAATTACTAGGCACAGAGGAAGCGCCCTGGGTAAAACCCTGCGGGGGTTTAAAGAGAACTGCGCGAAGAACCTGAGCGGGAGGAACTTGGTAATCTCGGGAACCCAATCTATTCGTACAAAATCATATTACCCCACTAATTGACCAGTAGGAAGACGGAGAGTTCCCCTCACCACCCCATCGGTTCCTAACCAGGTCTATCTTTTAAGAATTCGCCCGTACCTTGCAGCGTACTAGGCCGTTCCTCGGCAACCAGGGAGCGTATGTCCGTTGGATGAGTTGAGAACTAGTTTCAGCTTACTGTTGATCGCGCTTTTGTGGGCCTCAATCAGGGCGTCGCTCGGCTAATATCAGCAGGTAAGATGACAACTAGACTACCAGGGTCTGCAGTTTCTAGACCGGCAGCAATCGCACCTGCTTCATCAAAGATAGTTTCATACTGGCAGAGTTGGATTCCCCTTTGTGAGGCCTTCGATCCAAGCCGCCGCCTCCCCTCGAGGCGATCGCGGGGTCGTCGTCTTCCTTGACAATCACCCGGTTGAAGATGTGGGCCGACAACTCCTAGGTCGTAAATCTTCGTCCCGCCGGTCTCCCGGTCCGCCAATCACCCAATTCGCTGCCCCCGGCCAGCGGGACAAAGCTTCCTAGGGCTGCGTAGCCTGCTGGATTATGAGCATAATCGACTAGTGCATGAAAACTGCCTAAGTCAAACAGGTTCATTCGTCCAGGGGTATAGCTAACTGAGGCTTGAAAGCTAGAAAGGGCGGTGCGAATCTACTTCAACGCCGACTCCTTGAGCAAAAGCAGCCAGACTAGCCGCCAGAGCGTTGGCAATCATAGCGCCGCCCCCATTGTCAAAGGAATATTGACAGCTTGTTCAATCCGGAGAATCCAGTTCCCCTGCAAATGGAAAGATAGCCATTTTCATAGACAGCAGCCAGACCCCCCTGCTGAGTATGTGCCTGCACAATAGCATTATCAGAACTGGTGGAAAAATAAGCGACTTGGGCCTGCAGGCGATCGGTGGACCGAACAACCAACGGGTCGTCAGCATTCAGTACCGCGTAGCCCCCCGGACGGACGGACTCTGCCACCACGCTTTTGACGTAAGCCAAGTCCTCTAAGGTTTCCACATCGCCAATCCCCAAATGATCGGCCTGAACGTTCAAGACCACACCCACATCGCAGGCATCAAACCCTAAGCCGGAACGTAAAATACCGCCGCGAGCCGTTTCCAGGACAGCAATCTCGACCGTCGGGTCTTGCAGGATCAGTTGAGCGCTTTGGGGCCCAGTGGTATCGCCTTTTTCCACCAGGTAGTCGCCAATATAGATCCCATCAGTAGTGGTGTAACCGACTGTCCCCTGGTGCTTGAAAATATGAGCAATAAGTCGCGTGGTTGTCGTTTTGCCGTTGGTCCCTGTGACGGCAATGATCGGAATCCGGCTGGGAGTGCCTGGAGGAAATAGCATATCCAGAACCGGGGCGGCCACGTTGCGGGGAATGCCCTGGCTAGGACGAACATGCATGCGAAAGCCGGGGGCAGCATTTACTTCCACGACAACACCCCCCACTTCCCGCAAGGGCCGGGAGATGTCCGGTGTAACAATATCAATTCCGGCGATGTCTAAACCGATAATTTTGGCAACCCGTTCGGCTATCCAGGTGTTTTCTGGATGAATGTCATCAGTCTGATCCACGGCAATTCCCCCAGTACTGAGGTTTGCCGTTGTCCGCAGGTAGCAGGTTGCACCTGCTGGGAGAACCGAATTCAGCGTATACCCTTGCCGCTCTAGCAGTTGCCAGGTCCTTGGGCCTATCTCAATCCGGGTAAGAATGTTGTCATGGCCCTTTCCCCGTTGGGGGTCGCGGTTGGTCCACTCGATCAGCTCTTCAATGGTAGATTTGCCATCCCCGACGACATGGGCCGGCATTCGTTCTGATACGGCAACCACCTTGCCGTTGACCACCAGGATGCGATGATCGCGGCCCCGATAATACCGCTCAACAATCACTGAGCTAGAAACAGCGCTGGCATCAGTGTAGGCAGTTTCTGCTAGCTCCCAAGAGTCAATGTCGAGTGTGATTCCCCGGCCATGATTTCCGTCCAGGGGCTTGATCACCACAGGGAAGCCGCCGACATCTTCCACCGCTCGGTCTAGCTCTTCCCGGTAGTGAATCACCGTCCCTCTCGGAATAGGAATCCCTGCCGCTGCCAGCATTTTCTTTGTTGCTTCTTTATCACCCGCCAGTTCCACCGCTAAAATGCCGGTGCGATCGCTCAAGGTTGCTTGAACCCGTTTTTGATGAACGCCATAGCCCAGTTGAATCAGAGAGCGGCTGGGCAAAGACAGCCAGGGCACATCTCGCGATTCGGCCTCTTTGATAATCGTTTCGGTACTGGGACCTAGGGCAGCCTCGGCCCAGAGCTCTCTCAGGTCTTCCAGGTCTTTATCTAACTCCTGCTGGGGATAGCTCCGCATTTCCACAATGCTCTGGCACAGGCGCACTGCTGCCCGCGCTGCATAGCGGCCTGCTTGCTCATCCAGGTACTCAATGACAACCCGATACACTCCGGGGGTTGAAGTTTCACGGGTACGACCAAACCCCACTGGCATTCCGGCTAAGGTTTGCAGCTCTAGAGCTACATGTTCAACCACATGGCCCATCATGGTCCCTTCTTTCACCCGACTTAAGAAACCACCCCGGCAGCCAGGAGAGCAGAAGTGCTCAACCAAGCTGGGCAAGATTTCAATCAGGGCGTCAGGGAAACCAGGAATTTGGTTGGAAGGTTTATCTGCCAAGTCCTTCAAGTCTAGACGTACGACGACCAACTTATGACGATGAATACTCCAGTAGTTGGGGCCGCGTAGCGTTTGAGTTCTCAGGATCTTCATGGCAAAAATTCAAACAGGTCTCTTCATTAAAACTTGAGCGGACTGCCTTCAGTTTCAAACTCCCAAGGGGCATGAAACTGTTTGCCGCGAACAGTTAGGCATTCCAGTTGTTCATGCTATGGCGAAAGACCCACTCGCTGGCTATAAACTTTACGCTTAGGTAAGCTGTAGCGATCGCCGTGGCTCAAGATATGTAGCCGCAGATTATGGAGGCTCAGGGGTTCACTTGCCTCCACATCCGGCTGGGTACTAGAGACCATCTTGCCAGGGTCAATAATCGTCACGGTACCCTTGCCGATCACCTGGAGTAAACCATCGCCTTCAAATAGGGCACAGGTATCTTCATCAATACCAACCCCGAGTCTTTCAGGGTAGGCGGCAACTGCACTCAGTAGACGACACAGACGGTTACGCTTGTGAAAGTGCTGGTCCACGATAATCTCGGGAATAATGCCGAGTCCAGTACTCATTTCGACTAGGGAGCGATTGGGAAATTCTCCACTGCCGCCGCCGGCAATCATATGGTGTCCAATTACGGCAGCTCCAGCACTGGTGCCCGCCAGGGTAATTTGCTTCTGCCTGACTAAGGAACACAAGTTTTCCATGAAAGTTGTACCAGCTAAGAGGGCACAAAGCCGCAGCTGATCGCCTCCAGATATAAAAACTCCCGTACAGTCCTCTAGATGCTGCAGCAGCAGAGGGTCCTCCCCTTGCTCTCGCTCCCGAACGTTCAGGACATTCACTGCCGCTGCCTCCATGTCCTCAAAAATATCTTGGTAGATGCGGCCCATGGATTCTGGATCCCGGGAAGCTGCGGGGATAATCATGATCCGGGCGTTTGTTGACCCGGCACGCTCAAAAAAGGTATGGAGAATGTGCCGAACCCGGACTCGATCTTCAGCACCACCAATTGCCATCACAGCAGTTTTAAGACGCTGAGGCAGGCTTTCTGCAAGAAACTGGGATTCTAACTGCTGCATATTTGAGGCTTCTGAGTGAGCGGTCAATGAATCTCTCCCGTAACTGGTGTCTGTCCGAACTGGTACGCTTAGGACAAAGATTCCAGCTTGAAGCTGAAAGAGGAAGCTTTCTCCTATTAGCTACCGGCGGGAGCCAGCTTCCCTTCAGGTACAACTTGCTAGATTCTGCCTGAAACGTCTAATCAAAATTTATAACTCTAGAGGTATCCATCTACAAGATGCAAAATTTAGTTTAGAAGTATTTTAGTGCGGCTGCCTACATACTTTTTTCAGGTTGTTGGTGGAGCCTCCGGGCTGCACTCTAAAATTATTGTCTCAATTGATCTGTGTTTCTGTTCTAAATGGGCAATCCTCGTGCGATTTGATATTGTTACCCTCTTTCCAGATTTTTTTAGCTCTGCCCTGCAGTCAGGGTTGCTGGGTAAAGCTCTAACAAAAGGAATTGCGACGGTCCGCTTCGTCAATCCCCGAGACTTTACGACAGACAAGCATCACCGCGTAGATGACGAACCTTACGGTGGCGGTGTGGGCATGCTCATGAAGCCAGAGCCAATTTATGCTGCTGTAGAGTCGCTGCCAGTCCTGCCTCGGCGAGCAGTGGTATTGCTAACGCCTCAGGGGCAGACGATGAAACAAGGGATGTTCCGCACCTTTGCCCGTGACTACGAGCAACTTGTTCTCATTTGTGGACACTACGAAGGTGTAGATGAACGAGTCACTCACCTAGTCAACTTTGAAGTCTCTTTAGGCGATTTTGTCTTAACTTGTGGGGAAATTCCGGCCCTAGCGTTGGTCAATGGAGTCGTTCGCCTGCTGCCGGGAACCGTCGGCAAAGCGGAGTCCTTGAAAGCCGAGAGCTTTGAAGCTGGACTGCTAGACTATCCCCAGTATACCCGTCCGGCAATGTTTCGTAGCTGGCGCGTTCCAGAGGTGCTGCTCTCCGGCAACCACGCC
>JAUJON010000080.1 GCA_030447595.1 Thermosynechococcaceae cyanobacterium YX3bin19 | reverse complement strand
GGCGGGTGTCACTACCCGCCGGGCTTTGGCAGCAGCCTGTTTGAGCACCCTTTTTGGTTTCTGCTCTCCTTTGGTTTCTACTGTTCTGTAGTTTCGACTGTCCGCTGTCCGCTCCCTCAACTTAACCTTACTTACCCTTTTATGTTAACATTTACTCCTAATGCCCCTGCTTTGCCAGCCAACGGTCTGGATCAAGCCGGAGCAAAACAATCATGTATATAGCATTCGTAGCTGAATTGTGGTATCGCTTGAGTTCACAGCAATAAGGATTGCTTGATTTGGGTGTAGCGTTTACCACAACCGAAATAATAATGCTATATATTAACTTCTAACAAACATACCTATGAAAACAAATACATCTCGTTCTACTTTAGAAACAAGCCTGTTTATTAAAGTTTGGGCAAAACATGCATATGCTAAAAACCTCATTTGCTTGTTCTGTTTATTTATTCCCTTTCTACTTCAGGCTCAGGATCGCAACATAGCTATCAATGAGACTTATCCTAATCCTATGTTTAAGCATTACGGAGGACGTATCATTAACGTTAAAAGGCTCGTTGAAGCAGGCATTTATTCTTCTAATGCAATAGGCGATGGAGTAGCAGACGACAGTGATGAGATTATTGCTGCTATGGATTGGGTAGTGCAAAGATTAAGAGACGCCGGTAATCCCTGCGGGTGGAGTGAATCCTGGTATATTTATTTTCCCAATGGTACCTATCTGGTAAGTAAATCCCTGCATTATACAGGAGATGCCCTTAACGATTGTACTGGCAGGTTTCTAGATGAGACTGATCGAGATGGCGTAGCTGGTCTTAAGCTGGTAGGTCAGAATAGAGAAGGAGTAACTATCCGCTTAAAAGATAATACTCCTGATTTTGCAGCTGGTGCACGCAAACCTGTTGTTTCCTTTTCCAGATATGACCTCAACAGCATGGTCAACACCTCCCCTGCTGGTTTTCATTTCCGTAATATCACCATCCACACGGGCTCAGGTAATCCAGGGGCTATTGGTCTTGACTATCTGGGCGCAAATGGCTCCAGACTAGACAATGTCAAGATTACAGGAAGTGGGGAAATCGGTTTACACATTCGTTCAGGTACAGCTCATGGCTATTACAGCAATCTGACTGTTGATGGCTTTAAATATGGAATATACTTATCCGGAAAAACCACAGAGTCACATCCTTCCATTGAATATGTCACCCTTAGTGGTCAATCTATAAGCGCTATTTACCTGGAAAAAATCTCGGTTTCATTACGCAAAGTACACAGCACTAACTCAGTAAATGGCATTACCATTCAGAAAATAGGTGTTTATTCTCCACATATGGTATTGCTGGATAGCGATTTCCATGGAGGAGGTTCTTCTTCTACAGCTATACAGATAAACCAAGGTTTTCTCTTTGCCCGCAATGTATCCCTGCAAGGATATGGCACAGCCATTAAAAAAGCAACTACTGTTGTTCAACAAAGTGGCTCTATTGAGGAATACATTTCTGAAGCCATCACTACTTTTAGCCCAACAAGGGTAAGAAGCACAGCCATTAAATCCATGAATTTGCCTATTGAAGATTATCCCCTCATGCCTTGGGTGTCATCTGGCGCTGATTGGGCCAATGTAGATGAGTATGGTGCTGTAGGCGATGGAGTAGCTGATGATACACAAGCTATTCAGAGCGCAATGAACTCTGGCAAACCCTTTATTTTATTTCCTAAACAAAAATATAATATCAGCGGCACAGTGAGCATTCCTGCCAGTACGAAACAACTCATTGCCGCAGAGGCGCAGATTCTGGGTACAGGAATAAAGTTTGATGTAAATGCCTCTTCTCCAGATGTGTTGGCATTCCGGTTTATGAATCTGGAAGGTGGTTCTATAAATCATTCGACTCAAAGAACTATCCTGCTGGAAAGCACCTCTTCCAAAGATATCTATAAGAGCAACTTAACAACACCGGGAGGCAAACTGTTTGCTAATAATGTACATGGGCTTGCTAAATATGCAGGTAACATTAAGAATATAAGTGTATGGGCCCGCTTTCTTAACCATGAAAAGGCAGCTGATTTTCAATTTACAGCCGGAGTGGGCAGTACTTTCTGGGTTATGGGCTTTAAGATTGAAAAAACATATTCTATAATCAATGTCACCGATGGAGCAAAGATGGAGATTTTGGGAGGAGAAATGAGCCGATGGGGAGCGGGTCCTACCAAGGATGATGGTACCGGTACGATGATCCCTGACCCACGTGCTGGTATAGTAAATAACAATTCGCATATTTCTATTGTAGCAGCTACCCATGGCCCTAATAGATTATGGGATCCCATGATCAGAGATATACAAGGTGCCACAACCAAAGAATGGACAATGAGTCAGTTTCCTGACAGAGGGTATAATGCTAACATTGTCATTCCCTTGTATGCAAGCTATAACCCTGCAGTTATCCCTCAACCTACTTCTCCTAGCCTTTCGGTAACGAGCTTTACCTTGATGAATGCAGATACAGATCAACCCATTGCAGGTTTTAATCCCATTGCTGAAGGCGCTGTCATAGACTATACCAAGATCGGAACTACCCACATCAATATCCGAGCTAATACCTCTACAGCCACAGCCAGTGTCAAATTTGGTTATGATACCAATCCCTCTTACCGCATTGAAACAGAAGCACCTTATAGCATTGCTGCTGATGGCAATAGTGGCGCAGACTACTATAGCTGGACACCTGCTTTAGGCGCTCATAGCATCATAGCCACGCCTTATTCAGCAGAAGGAGCTACAGGCTCTGTAGGCCCAACAAAGACACTCAACTTTACTATTGCCAATACAGACAAGAACTTAGCTTTAAAGAGGCCAGTAACAGCTTCGTCCCAGGAAACAGCTAATCCAGCTTCCAATGCTGTAGATGGCGATGTAGTTGCCAGGTGGTCAGCCCTTACAGCAGGTTATCCGCACAGCATTACTGTAGATTTAGGAGAAGTCTATGCTTTAAGTAAAACCCAGCTGGTTCCTTATGCTGACAGAGCTTATAAGTACAAAGTGGAAGTAGCTACAACAGTTAATGGTACCTATACTCAAGTAGTCAACCGTACTACCAACACCACAGGTGGTTCCTTGTTAATAGATAACTTTACAGCCAATGCCCGCTATGTAAAGCTAACTGTGGTAGGAGCTAGCAATTATACAGGTGGTTGGGTCTCTATCAATGAGTTCAGGGTATATGGTAAAGAGATTGTCACGGTCAATGCCCGGCTGGCCTACGAGCCGCAAGGGGGAGAAAGGCAAGAAAGAGGCTGTGTTGTATCCCAACCCGGCCCGGAATGAAGTGCAAGTACGTTATACGGCCAGCGAATCAGAACCGGTAGAAGTGACTATCGTGGACGCCCTGGGGCAATGCCTGCTTGCAGGTGACTGAAGGCAAAGGTACCCACACCTTCCCCTGGGCCATTGCCCGCCTGGGAGAGCGGCGCCTATATAGTCCGCATTCAGGGCAAGCATCAACTACTCGTGCGCAAACTGCTCGTCGTGCACTGATCCTTCCCCCGGATCCTCTCCCCGGTACTGCTCCGTCTGCCAGCCCGTTGCCCGCAGGGAGTACCGGGAGGGATCCGTTAATTTTCAACCACTCATTATCCACCAACCCCAATTCTATCCGTTATGCACCTTTAATCGCTCTACCCTTATTGTGCATGCCTATGCCTATTCTTGTATGGGACAATAAGTGCTTTTGCTCAGGACAGGAATCAATCTATTAATATGGTGTATCCAGACTCAGCTTTTTACTGACAAGGAGGCCATATTATTAACATTACCAAACCTCCCTTCAATGCCAAAGGTGATGGCGTAACCGATGATACGCAGGCCTTTATTGCCGCTTATGATTTTGTTGTATCAGAAATTTACAAATATGGATGGGGAGGAACTTCTCCCAGACCTAACAGTACCTATATCATCTATGTGCCTAACGGTACTTATATGGTTAGCAATACTATTATTTATTCAGGACCTATCCTCAGACATCCTACCGGTTTCGCCAATGCAGAAGGCCTGGCCTGGATCAGGTTCGTCGGACAAGACAGAACTAATACCATCATCAAACTCAAAGACAACTCTCTGGGTTTGAAGAAGGTACTGCTAAACCGGTTGTTTCTTATGCAAGTTTGATTTCAATAACCTACCTGCTGTGAACACCTTCAGAAACATCACTGTCAATACCGGAAGTGGCAATCCGGGTGCTGTGGGAATCAAATTTGTATCAGCCAACAGCGGCTCCATGGAACAAGTAACCATCAAGTCGGAAGATGGCAGAGGAAAAGTAGGCTTAGACTTTCTCTGGCCGCCCGGCTATTACCATGACATTACTGTGGATGGTTTGATTACGGGCTCAGGGTGCTTTGACTTTGAGCCTACTTCTTCGATGGAATACCTGACGGTGAGAAACCAGGATTCGGCAAGGGTTCATTTTGTAGAAGGGCCAGGCTCAATCCGCTTGATGCGCAGGAAACAGTGTGCCTGCCGTTTTGCTCTCTAAAGGAGTGAGAGGCCATGGGGTGATCACCGATAGCAAGTTTATAGGCGGTTCTTCGGCTAATCCAGCCATTCAAATTGAAGAAGGCCATCTGTTTGCCAGAAACATTACCATTACCGGCTATGGATCAGCAGTGAAAAGGAAGTACGGTGGCCGCTACCGGCCATATCACAGAATACGTGTCAGACGCTGTATAAGTTTCTGATTCTTCCCCTGGTACTTCACTGAATCTGCCGGTGAAAGATGTACCACAAGTGCCTTGGGGAGATATAGAAACTGATTGGGCCAATGTCAACAACTATCCGGGAGCCAATGCCACAGAAAGAATACAGAATGCATTGAATTCAGGCAAGTCTACCATTTACTTTCCTAACAAAACCTATTCAATAGATGCTACCCTTACTATTCCGGCCACTGTCAAGCGGATCAACTTTATGTATGCCACTTTGATGGGAAATGCCAGTCCAAAGTTCCGAATCGATGAAAAACGCTTCAGATCCGTTGCTCATGCAGGATCTGAATATGACCGCCAGTGCTTCAGTAGCATTAGAGCACAATGCACCCCGCACGATTATTCTGGATAACTTCCGTCACAATGGCCGTCTTTATATAAATAACAATACCGATCCCAACATAGAAGTATTCTTGAATAATGGTACCGGAGGAGAATTCAAAAACATGAAATTGTGGGCACGCTTCCTTAACTATGAATCATGTTGGCCCTCAGTTTCTGGCTGATAACAGCACCATGTGGGTACATGGTTTAAGACAGAGAAGGGCGTAACGGCATTCAAGGCCGTTAACAATGCCAAACTGGAAGTATTGGGAGGGAGCTCTCTTTAATCAGTACAGTACCGGCTGGCCCACTACAGAATATGTTATAGTCAATGAAAATGCCCAGGTTTCCATTGTAGCTTGCTCGAACGGTGGAGGTGGCCGTTTCTACGAAAATATCGTGAAAGACACACAGGGCACTGCTACAAAGACACTCATCGGACTCGATTTTCCAGCAAGGGTAGGTCTACCCAAAAACTTTATTGTTCCTTTGTATGTATGCCATAAAGGGGCTATACATCTATCACCGGCTTTACTTTTAATCAACACTGACACCCAACAACCGGTGGCAGGCTTTGATCCCATTAGCGAAGGAGCAGAAATTGACTTTACCAGAATTGGCACCACGCATTTGAGCATCCGGGCCACCACTTTCCCCAGCAGGTAGGCAGCGTGGTCTTTGATTACGATGGCACTGCGGGTTACTTCACCGACCGCGCCTTCCTACGCCCTGGCCGGCAACGGAGCTCAAGACCATAGCTACCTTTCTGGACGCCAACTTTAGGGGAACATGTCCTTACGGCTACCCCTTACGCGGGAGTTGATGCTGCCGGTGCGGCGGGCCGGGGGCTAGCCTTCGTTTCACGGTCACTAATTCGGTGCAGAACCTGGCCGTAGGCAAACCCATTACGGCTACTTCAGCTCAGGGGGCTAATCCGGCTGCTTTAGCGGTGGATGATGACGTAACCACGCGCTGGGTTGCCCAAAGCTGGCCGGTGTGGCTGGAAGTGGATTTAGGCAAGGTCTACCTGATTGAGCAGACTCAGCTGCTCACCCACCAGAACCGTTCCTACAAGTACAGATTGAAGTCTCCACCGACCGCATCACCTACCAGCAGCTCAACAAGACTACCCCTACCCAAGCAGCAGGTTTGTTCACTGATCGTTTTGCTCCGCTTTCGGCCCGCTACGTGCGGGTGAAGCTCATGGAAGACGAAGTGGATATGACGGGTAAGGAAAAGACGGCTGGGTCTCGCTCCCCAGAGTTTAGGTGTTTGGCAAGGAACTGCTGGCGGCTGATGTTGCGGCTCAGAAAGGAGGAAAAGAAAGTAGCCGATTTCTTGTCCTTCTTGAGCTTGTATCCCAATCCGCCAGGGGAGCCGTACGGGTAGCGTACACGGCCAGCCAGGCCGGAGAGGTACATATCCGGCTGCTGGCCGTTAGCGGTCGGCCCTGCCTGGACTACGGCGCACCAGGCGGTCAAAGGCAGTAACACCTTTCAGATAGACATCAGTGCCTTACCGCTGGGTGTGTACCTGGTGCAACCAGGGCGTAGGCTTGCCCCTAGTGAGAAAGCTCGTCATCGTTAAGTAGCAAAACTCGTTGTTGCTAAGTAGCAAATTATTGCCAGGTAGCAAAACGCCGCATGGCTAAAAAAATCGCCCTAAGTAACAACCGCATTAACCAGCAACAGCACTAGCAACTGCTTGGCCTGCTGGCGGCGTAGAAACCGACCCGCGGGTGTCACTACCCGCCGGGCTTTTGCCGCAGCCTGTTTGAGCACCCTCTTCAGTTTCTACGCTCCTTTAGCTTCTACTGTCCGCTCCCTTAACTTAATTTTTCCTTACTTACCCTTACTTAACCTTTTATGCTAACATTTACTCCCAATGCCCCTGCTTGGCCCACCAACCGGTTGATCAAAGCCGGAACAAAACAATCACGAACAAAACAATCATGTATGATCCGGCTGCTGTGCCTGCTGCTCTTACTGATGCCAACGCTGCTAAAAAGCCCAGGACCGCAACATCGCCGTGAATGAAGTCTATCCGGATCCGATGTTCATGGAGAACGGCGGCCGCGTTATTAATGTCAAAAACTGGTGGGGGCGGGCATCTACACCAAAAATGCCACAGGCGATGGGGTAACTGATGACAGTGATGCCATTATAGCCACCATGGATTGGATAATGGATCGCCTGCGACTTGCCGGCGCCCCCTGTGGCTGGCAGGAGAACTGGCACATTTATTTCCCCAATGGCACCTATCTGGTAAGCAAGCCGCTCATTTACGCCGGAGAAAGGATACCTAATTGTGTTCCTGCTCACATAAGTCCTACCCGAAGGGACAGCGGGCCTGAAGCTGGTAGGTCAGAGCAAGAAGGCGTCACCATCCGCTTAAAGGACAATGCGGAAGGTTTTGGGGATATAGCCAATAAGAAGCCCGTAGTAGCTTTCTCTAAGACAACCTCTGTCTTCAACAATGCCCCGGCTAGATTTCATTTCCGCAACTTTACCATTAACACCGGCTCGGGAAATCCGGGAGCGGTAGGGGTGGATTACTACGGAGCCAATTCTTCCAGATTAGATAACGTAAAAATCACAGGCAGTGGTGAGGTAGGTCTGCATATCCGCATGGCATCGGCTCACGGTTACTACAGCAACATCACCGTCAATGGTTTCCGGTATGGCATCAAGCTGGAAGGGGACGCCGAATCGCATCCTGCCATTGAATATGTATCGCTTTCCAATCAGCGGGAAAGTGCCATACACCTGGAGAATATCTCTGTTTCTTTCCGTAAAGTGTACAGCACCAACTCGGTCAATGGCATCAGCATTCAGAAAGTAAAAATAGCCGTACTCCTCATATGGTCATTTTAGACAGCTATTTTCTGGGAGGCAGTGCTGCCAATTCAGCCATCCAGATAAATCAGGGTTTTTTTCTTTGGCAGAAACGTTACGCTTCAGGGGTATGGCACGAGTATAACTAAAAATGGAGTAGTAGCTCAGGCCAGTGGTTCGATTGAGGAATATAACTCGGAAGCCATCACTGCTTATAACTCATCCAGGGTACGAAGTACAACCATTAAGTCCATGAACCTGCCTGTTGAAGATTATCCTATCGTCCCTTGGGTTTCTGACTTCAGCCAGTGGGCCAATGTAGATGCGTATGGTGCCAAAGGCGATGGAAGTAACCGATGATACACAAGCCATTCAGGATGCGATGAATTCAGGCAGACCCGTTGTTTGTTTCCCTAAACAGAAGTATAAGGTTGCAGGCACAGTGACTATACCGGCTAGTGTCAGACCGTCATAGAGGCGGTGTAAATATACTTACCAGCGGAGTTAAATTTGATATCAATGCTGCCGCTTCCCAGGTGTTGCTGATAAGAGATGTTTCCATGACCGGTTCAGGAAAGGTCAGGCATTCAGCCCAGCGGGATGTTTTCTTGGAAAGCACCTCTTCTTCAGGGCCTGGGGCAGACCTTATGATAGCGATCTGACGGCTCCCGGCAGCAAAGTATTTGCCAACAACGTACATGGTTTTGCTAAAAATGAAGGCACCATTGAGAATGTAAGCGTATGGGCCAGGTTCATCAATTGTGAAAAGTCGGGTGATTATCAGTTTAATGCGGGGGTAGGCAGCAGCCTGTGGATATTTGGTTTTAAGAGTGAAAACCTATTCGGTATTTCATGCTATTGATGGGGCAAAGATAGAAGCAGTGGGCGGATTGCTTAACCGCTGGGGTTCTGCGCCTACGGACCGGGCTACAGTACCCCATCCCTGCGTTTTAAACAATAATTCACATGTCTCCATTATTGCCGCTACCAATGGGCCGTCTACCCGGAGTTGGGTTCCTATGGTAAAGGATACACAGGCAGAGACTGTTAAAACCTGGACGATGGATCAGTTTCCAAACCGGGGCTGGGATAATAACATTATCCTTCCCTTATACGCCAGTTATGATCCGGCCGTGATCCCCCAGGTTGCTTCCGTCACCAGCTTTACTTTAATCAACACCGACACCCAGCAGCCGGTTGCCGGTTTTGATCCCATTAGCGAAGGAGCAGAAATTGACTTTACCAGAATTGGTACCACGCATTTGAGCATCCGGGCCAACACCTTTCCCCAGCAGGTAGGCAGCGTGGTTTTTGATTACGACGGAAAGACCTCTTACTTCACCGACAGCGCCTTTCCCTACGCCCTGGCCGGCAACGGGGCCGAAGACAATGCCTACCTCTCCTGGACGCCAACTTTGGGTGAACATACCCTGACGGCTACCCCTTACGCGGGAGTTGATGCTGCCAGCGGCGTTGCTGATATAGGCGCTACCCTTCATTTCACGGTCACCAACTCCGTGCAGAACCTGGCCGTAGGCAAACCCGTTACGGCTACTTCAGCTCAGGCGGCTCATCCGGCTGCTTTAGCGGTGGATGATGATGCAGCCACCCGCTGGGTTGCCCAAAGCTGGCCGGTGTGGCTGGAAGTGGACCTAGGCAAGGTCTACCTGATTGAAAAGACTCAGCTGCTCACCCACCAGAGCCGTTCCTACAAGTACAAGATTGAAGTCTCCACCGACGGCACTACCTACCAGCAGCTCAACAAGACCACTGCTACTACCGGGGAGGGTGTTCACCGACAGTTTTGCTCCGCTGGTTGCCCGCTACGTGCGGGTGAAACTGATGGAGGATGAAGCGGATATGACAGGTAAGGAAAAAGACGGCTGGGTCTCGCTCCACGAGTTCAGGGTGTTTGGCAAGGAACTGCTGACGGCTGATGCTGCGGCTGATGTCCCGGCTCAGAAAGGAGTGGAAAAGACAGTAGCCGATTTCTTGTCCTTCTTGAGCTTGTATCCCAACCCGGCCAGGGGAGCCGTACGGGGTAGCGTATTTGGCTAGTGAAGCAGGGGAGGTGCAGATTGGCTGCTGGCCGTCAGCGGCCGGGGGCGATTGACTAGTGTGCACCAGGCGGTCAAAGGCAGCAACACCTTTCAGATAGACATCAGTGCATTACCGCTGGGCGTGTACCTGGTGCAACCAGGGCGTAGGCTTGCCCCTAGTGCGAAAGCTGCCGTTAAGTCAGAAAGCTCATTATTGCCAAGTAGCAAAACGCCTCATGGCCAAGTAGCAATCGCCCCTCACATTGAACAACCTAGCAACTGTGCTCTCCCGGAGAGAAAACAGGTTTGCCTGCTGGTGGCAGAGGAACCGACCCGGCGGGTGTCACTACGCCGGGTTTTTGGCCGCAGCTATCAAACCTCTTCAGTTTTAAAACGGTTTTTCGACTGTCCGCTACCCTTTCTTAACCTTTTATTTATGCTAACATTTACTCTCAATGCCCCTGCTTTGCCCACCAACGCGTTGGGTAAGGCTGGAATCAAACAATCATGGATGACTAAACTGCTGGGCCTGCTGCTCTTACTGATGCCAACGCTGCTAAAAGCCCAGGACCGCAACATCGGCGTGAACGAAGTCTATCCGGATCCGATGTTCAAGAGAACGGCGGCCGCTTTATCAACGTAAAAAAGTTAGTAGAGGCCGGTATTTACACTAAAAATGCGAAAGGCGACGGCATAACTGATGACAGTGATGCCATTATTGCCGCCATGGACTGGGTGATGGACCGCTTGAGAGCGTTAAGGGGGGAACCGTGTGGCTGGGAAAGGAACTGGTTTATATACTTTCCCGACGGTACCTATCTGGTCAGTAAAACGTTGGTTTACGCCGGAGAAAGGATACCTGATTGTGTTCCTGCGCAAAGGTCCTACCCGAAGGGCTCCTCGGGCCTAAAACTGCTGGGCCAGAGCCGGGAAGGAGTGGTGATTCGGCTGAAAGACAACGCCACCGGCTTTTGGGGATATAGCGAATAAACCCGTAGTGGCTTTTTCTAAAAAAACCTCCGAGTTCAACAATGCCCCGGCCAGATTCAAGTTCCGCAACTTTACCATCAACACCGGCTCGGGAAATCCGGGAGCGGTGGTTTGGATTTCTACGGAGCCAATACATCCCGGTTAAATAACGTAAAGATCACAGGCAGCGGGGAGATCGGCCTGCACATCCGCATGGGTTCCGCCCACGGCTACTACAGCAACATCACCGTCAATGGCTTCCGGTACGGCATCAAGCTGGAAGGCAACGCCGAATCCCATCCTTCCATTGAATACGTATCGCTCTCCAATCAGACGGGAAAGCGCCATTGATCTGGAAGAAATTTCGGTTTCTTTCCGCAAAGTGTACAGCACCAATTCCGTCAATGGCATTACCCTCCATCTCAAAAAGTAGACGTTTACGCTCCTCACCTGGTGATGGTGGACAGCTATTTTCTGGGGGCAGTTCCTCCAATACGGCCATCCATATAAAGGACGGTTTTTTCTTTGGCAGCAACATCACCGTGCAAGGCTATGGTACCACGGTTAATAAAAAAGGCCAGGCAGCACAAGCCAGTGGTTCGATTGAGGAATATAATTCGGAAGCCATTACTGCTTATAGTTCATCCAGGGTGAGACCCACGGCCGTCAAATCCATGAACCTGCCCATCGAAGATTATCCTTAGGTCCCCTGGATAAGCGACTTTACCCAGTGGGCCAATGTGCATGAGTATGGTGCTAAAGGGGATGGAGCTGCCGATGATACAGAAGCGATTCAAGCTGCCATGAACATTCAGGTAAAAGAGGTAGTATATTTCCCTAGGATGAGGTATAGAATCGGCATCGTAACCATCCCGGCCGGCGTCGAACAGGTAATCGGGGGAGATGCCTTTATTAGTACAAAATGGAACAATGAACATCAAGTTTTCAGGTGAATACAACTTCCTCGCAGCTTTGCTGCTGAAAGATGTTCATGATGGGGAATGCACGTCCCTGAAGGGCATTCCGCGCAAAGAGATATTCTCCCGGAATGTGTTGCTGGAAACGGTGAATGGTATATAACAGCGATTTAACTGGTCCCGGCAGCAAAGTGTTTGCCAATAATGTACATGGCTTCGCCCGAAATGCGGGTACCATTGAAAATGTAAGCGCCTGGGCCCGGTTTATCAACAACGAAAAGGTGGGCGATTTTCAGTTCAGCGCAGGGGTGGGCGGCAGTTTATGGATATTTGGACTCAAATCGAAAAGGTCTGGTCGGTATTCAATGCTACCGATGGCGGAAAACTGGAAGTATTAGGGGGTTTGCTAAACCGGTTCGGCTGCGCCAGCTGACCGGGCTACCGTATCCCATCCGGCGATTGTAAACAACAATTCGCACGTATCCATTATTGCGGCTACCAATGGCCCTTCTGACCGGAGCTGGATTCCCTATGGTAAAGGATACGCTGGCAGGTAGCCCAGCTAAAACCTGGACGATGAGTCATTTTCCAAACCGGGGCTGGAGTAATAATATTGTCATTCCGTTATATGCCAGTTATGATCCGGCCGTTATTCCTCAAGCGCCACCGGTTTCGCTGCCCGATGTAGTGGTGACTGATGTCAGCTGGACCCCGGCTGATCCAGTAATTGGCACAGCGGTTACTTTTAAGGCTACCATTAAAAACAAGGGTACGGGAGCAACCCCGGCCGGTACGATCTTAGGCGTGCGGTTTTCAGTGGATGGGGTGACAACCGGCTGTTCGGATACTTATACTTCTGCACTGGCAGCCGGCGATTCAATCATCCTTACGGCTAACCCGAGTAACTGCGGGCCGTCCACCTGGACGGCCACGGAAGGAACCCATACGGTAGAAGCGTTTGTGGATGACATCAACCGGATTGCCGAAAGTGATGAAACCAACAACAAGCCGGAGTACTTCTTTAACGCCGTCTGCTCTGCCCGATGTAGTGATTACCAGTAAACTGGACGCACAATCCGGTAACGGGCACTGCGGTTACTTTTTAGTGCGACGGTTAAAATCAAAGGGCAGGCGCTACACCCGAAGGGACCATCTTAGGGGTAAGATTCAGTGGATGGGGTTACTACCAATGTGTCCGATACCTACAAGACATCTCTTGCTCCCGGTGCATCAGTTACCTTACAGCTAATGCAACCACATCACCCTGCGCTACCTGGACGGCCACTTCAGAGCCCACACAGTCGAAGCCTTCGTGGATGACATTAACCGCTTCCCCGAGAGTGACGAGACCAATAACAAGCTCACGGCACCCCTGACCGTGCAGGACTTTCAGTGACCAGCTTTACCTTACTCAATGCCGATACCGATCAATGCGGTTGCCAGATCCCATTGCTGATGGCGCCGTGATTGACTACACCGTACTCGGCACCAGCCGCCTCAGCATCCGGGCCAATACTTCCGGTCCGGTTGGTAGTGTCCGGTTCGGTTATGATGCCACAGCCAATTACAGAACCGAGAACGAAGCCCCCTACACCATTGCCGGGGACGGCAAAACGGCCAGCGGCGGCGCGGATTACCTGCCCTGGACGCCTGCCACGGGCAACCACACGCTGACGGCTACGCCTTATCCCAATGCCGACGGAACCGGCACGGCCGGTCCGGCTACCAGCCTCAGCTTTATGGTTACCAATAACACGATGAACCTGGCGGTAAACCAATGGTCACGTTTCTTCCAGGAGGCTGGCAACGGCGCTGCTTGGTGGCCGTGGACAATGATTTGACTACCCGCTGGTCGGCCAGCGGTCCGGGCTATCCCCAAACCCTGCGGGTAGATTTGGGCAAGACCTACAGTATCAACAGGACCGAACTGGCCCCTACCAGAACCGGGCTTACCAGTACAAGGTGGAAGTATCCACCGACGGGACTACTTACAGTCAGGTCGTCAACAGAACGACCAACACCACCGCATGGCAGCCTGCTGGCCGATAACTTTACGGCCGTTACTGCCCGCTACGTCCGGCTCACCGTCACGGGGGCTTACAACTACGGCATGGCTGGGTTTCTATCAACGAGTTCAGGGTATTCGGCAAAGAACTGGTCACAGTCAACGCCAGACTGGCCTACGGGCTACAGGGGAGGAAAGTGAAGCCAGGTTGTACCCTAACCCGGCCAAAGGGGAAGTAACCCTAAGCTATACGGCCAGCGAATCAGAATCGGTAGAAGTGACCATCGTGGACGCCACGGGCAACACCTGCCTGCGGGTGACTCAGGCCGTGGAGCAGAGTACCCTTTCCACACGGCCATTGCCCGCCTGGAGAGCGGCGCCTACCTAGTCCGCATTCAGGGCAAGCACCAACTACTCGTGCGCAAACTGCTCGTCGTGCACTGATCCCCCGGATACTGCCCTGCTCACTCTGCCGGCCCGTTGCCCGCAGGGAGCAGGGCTGGATTATTTCCCGCTACAACGAACAATTTGGTTTAACCTACTTATTTATTTCTACACCCATGAACACCACTACCTTACATTCCCTGTAGTACCTGCAAACTCGTTAGGAACGCCTGGCAAAGCAAGCGTACGTTACCGGGCTGCTGTGCCTGCTGCTTTTGCTGGTGCCAACGCTGCTGCAAGCCAGGTACAGGCCCGGCGTGCCAATGACTTGATGGAAAGCATGGCTGTCAATACCCATTGCTTCTGGCGATCCCAAATCAGTATAATAGTAGTTATAAAACCTCAAAGCGCGACTGGCAGAATTGAAAATACGCCATATCCGCGAAGGAGTAACTATGAATAGAGATTACAGGTTTAGAGCCAGAGACAGGTGGATGGATCTTTATAACACGCTGGGTATTGATCTGCTGTTCATCAGCAATGAAGTAAATCGAAATAATGGACTTTTGATCAATGACCTAATAGACGACGGGTTAGACTTTATTGCTCCAATGGGCGCTGCTATCTACTCTGTAGAAGGGCCTAATGAGTATGATGGCGTAGGGCTCAAATATAGTGTTGCTGACTGGCCTTCCCGACTGACCAGTTATCAAAGAGATCTCTATAATCAGTTGAAAGCACATCCTGCTTTATCCAGAGCCAAGCGCGTTGGCCCTTCACTTATCAACAGAAATATGAGTAAGGCTGAGAATATGAGTGCCATTTGTGACTATGGTAATATGCACCTGTATGTAGATCATCCGGGAGGAGATGCAGGAGGCAGCGTGTTTATGACCTGGGCCCAGATGATGACCCAATATGACCGCGTCTATGGTGCCAATAAGGCAGGCATGATTACTGAAACAGGTGCACATAATGCCATACTACCTAATGGCTTTCGTCATAACTCTTACCGGATAGGGGCTAAAATGGCACCCCGTCAGTTTACCGAATACTTCAGAGATAACAGAGACTGGACAACTGTAGCTCATTATGAACTTGTTGATGAAAGAGTAGGTACAAATTATCAAGAAAATGATGCAGAAGACAACTGGGGTTTATTATACCGTGATATGACTCCAAAGCCAGCCTTTACATCCCTAAAAAACCTCATCACCCTGCTCAATGACACAGATGGCACTTTTACACCTGCTTCACTGAATTATACCATCACAGGAAGTGATATGAGTGATGTACGTCACTTGCTTTTGCAGAAAGGAAATGGCAAGTTTTACCTCTGTACGTGGTTGGAACTACCTAAAAACAAGAGTTACAACTCTTCCACCGGCCAAGAGTTTGATCCTACCCGCTCCCTGACGTTGAACTTTGGTTCTTCCATTGCAAGCCTGAAACGCTACGAGCCCTGTCATCCCGATAGCCTCGACTCAGGTACTACTGCCAAACAAACCTGCACCAATCCTGCTGCTTTCGGCATTACCGTCCATGACTGGATCACAGTGTACGAAGTGGAGCTTGCCGGATCTGCTCCTCCCGACCTAGTAGTTACTAGTGTGGGCTGGACCCCGGCTAATCCTACAGTGGGCACAGGAGTTACTTTCAGGGCCACGGTCAGGAATCAAGGCACCATTGCTACCCCGGCCGGAACGATCTTGGGAGTAAGCTTCAAAGTGGACGGTAAGCAGGTAAGCTGGTCGGATACTCATACTTCTTCCTTGGCTGCCAGCGATTCCGTTACCCTCACGGCTAATAGCGGCCCCAGTGGAAGTCTCACCTGGACGGCGACTGAAGGAGCACACACAGTAGAAGCACACGTAGATGATATTAACCGGATTGCCGAAAGGGATGATACCAATAACAAGCTTACCGCATCGCTACCTGTAGAAACGGCTTCTATAAGCAGCTTTACCTTGATTAATGCTGATACCGACCAGCCCATTGTCGGCTTTGATCCCATTGCCAACGGAGCCGTGATTGATTATACCCAACTGGGTACTACACACTTAAGCATTAGGGCCAACACCTCTCCGGCTAGGGTGGGCAGTGTAAAGTTTGGTTATGACAGCCAGGCTAATTACCGCACCGAAAACCAGGCGCCTTATGCTATTGCCGGGGATGAGAACCAGGGCGGGGATTACTTTGCCTGGACCCCATCGTTGGGCAGCCATACCCTGACGGCTACCCCTTATGTAGGTGGAAATGCTACCGGTACAGCCGGTAGAGCAGAGTCTCTGTGCTTTACTGTTACCAACCAAGGCACCAACCTGGCCTTGTTCAAAGCCGTTACGTTTACTTCCCAGCAAGCCGGCAACGGAGCCAGCCAAGCCGTGGACAATGATGAGACCACCCGCTGGTCGGCCAGCAATTATCCTCAAACCCTGCGGGTGGACTTAGGCAAAGTATACCGCCTCAACAGGACGGAACTGGCCCCCTACGGGAACCGGGCTTACCGCTACAAGGTGGAAGTATCCACTGATGGCACTACTTATACCCAGGTTGTCAATAAGACCGGTAACACCACGGGCGGGAGTGTCTTAGTGGATAGCTTCGGGGCAGTGAGTGCCCGCTACGTACGGCTGACGGTGACGGGGGCTTATAACTACACGGGCGGCTGGGTCTCAGTGAATGAGTTTAAGGTATTTGGCAAGGAACTACTCACGGTCAATGCTGGACTGGCCTACGAGCCGCAAGGAGGAGAAAGGGAAGAAAGTGAAGCGGTGTTGTATCCCAACCCGGCAAGTCAGGCCGTACGGGTAGAGTACACGGCCAGCCAAGCCGGGCAAGTACAACTCCGGCTCTTGGACAAGAGGGGTCGGCCCTGCCTGACTACTATTTACCAGGCCGTAAAGGGTAGCAACACCTTCCGGGTAGATGTTGGTGCATTACCGGGTGGGTTCTACGCAGTGCAGTTGCAGGGGCCGGGCCTGCCGGTAGTCAAAAAGCTGGTGATCGCCAGGTAGCCTTTTTAGCACCTCACCCCCGGCCCCTCTCCCTGAGAGAGGGGTGCCGGAACCGAACCGACCCGGCGGGTGTCACTACCCGCCGGGCTTTTGACCGCCTGTTTCAGCATCCTTTGCAGTTGCTACTCTCCTTTACTTTCGACTGTCTGCTACTCTTAACTTAATCTTTCTTAACCTTTTTTTCTTAACCTTACTCAATCTTTTATGCTAACATTTACTCCCAATGCCCCTGCTCTGCCCACCAACCGGTTGGATGAAATCTGGATACAAAAAAAATTAAAAGGAGATATTACCGGCCCTTTTAACCGGTTACTTCTTGCTGCCATTCTGTTGCTACTTTTTGGGAACTCATCGGTGAGCTTTGCCCAGAGTACATTTGATGAGCGGGCGGATTATATTATAAATCGGTATAAGAATACTACCGATACCTATCCCAAACAAGCCTTCTGGTATGCGCAGGCAAAGTTCTACGACTATGAGGTAAACGGCAATTCGGCAAAGTTAGATGAAGCCCGCACCCAGGTTAGTGCTGCTTTAGACCGGTTTAACGATGATGATCCTTCATTCCAGCTCTGGGGAGCCATGGATTGTTACCTGCGCTGGAGCCACTTATACGGCGATGCCTTGAAAACTAAAACCAAAAACGCGATTGTAAATTCAACTAATTTTGGTTCGCATAATACCCAGAATAAAGAGATGATGGCCGCTACCGCCCGCTACCTGGCCCAGGAAACCTGGCCAGATGCCACTTTTGCGAGCAGCTATTCTACCAGCGACCTAACTGGTAAAACTACCTTACTTAAGGAAATGACAGAATACGTGCACATGGGTGAGCAGGAGCATAATTCGTATACGTATTACGCCTTGCATTACGGTTCTATGCGGAGTTTAGGTGATTTTGCCAAAAATGCGGAAATGAAAACCAAAGGCGGATTAACGGCCGAGTGGTTATTAATTTCTGCCGCCGGTGAATGGTTTAACGGCCACTGGGCAGCAGCGGCTGAAAGGGTTTACCGGCCATTTCGTGAACAGGGCCAGTATGAGGCAGGAACTGCCCACTTATGGATTCATTTTGGTGGACCTTCTCCTAAAACCAGTTCAGCAGAATTGCACAACAGTATTCAAACGGCCGTATCCCAATACCGGCTGCCCAAAATGGTAGTGGACATTGCCAATGACCGGGACCAGCCTTTTATTCATCGGGAAAAACATAATCACCTGGTTTCTAATGCAAGATATTTCTACCTGACTTCATACATGAACAAGACGTATGCATTATTCAGCCAGCACGAAGAGTTGCCGAACTGGCCAAATTGGATGGCTTCGATGCTGCGATGGGGGGTATGTTGGAATAAAGCCAGTGGTAAAAGTATTTTCTTTGTGCAGCATCCGAATATTAATAATAAGAATGGTAGTGGCGTAGCTCGCAAGGAAGGTGAAACCAAGCATGGACAAGTGCTGCAACACCAGAAAGCTTTAATTGGGGTATATGATATCCCATCCAATGACCCTTTACCTTACCTCAAGGGTTACGTGCCGACTAATTATGATGCAGCCATCGATAACTCATCTACCGGCCGTATTTACCTGCACTATGGTAGTGTGATGATTTCATTTTATCTCTCGAAAGGTTTTAACTGGAACGGCGGGATGGACACTTTAGGAGTTAATCAGCCAGGCAAGATTGGCATGGTGGTAGAAACCGCGCTGCCTGCCGATTATGCCGGAGCAACTCCAACGGAGCAATTAACCAGTTTTAAAAATGCCATCCTGAACAACACCCAAGTAACAACTACAGGTATTACCAATACCAATCCTAAACTGGTTTACCGGGCACTGGATGGCACTACGCTGGAAACCACTTATAACTCCCAAGACCGAACCACCAACTACGATAAGATAAACGGCAGCCTCGTCGATTACAGCTCCTGGCCATTGCTGGAAAGTAAACCGTTGACAAACGTTACTTATTGGATAAAGCAGTCCTATGACAGCAATATTCTTACCTTACAATACGGCGGGGACAAGCGCATATATGATTTTGGGAACTGGACGGTAAGCACCAATCTGGCGCTCAATAAACCAGTATATGCCGCTTCCCAGGAACCGGGTAATGGAGCCGTCAACGCGGTGGATAATTCTGTAAATACTCGCTGGTCAGCCGACGGAGCGGGCTATCCGCGGACCCTGAGAGTAGATTTAGGCAAGACTTACAGCATCAACAGAACCGAATTAGACCCATACCTGGACCGGGCGTATCAATACAAGATAGAAGTATCTACGGATGGAAATACTTATACCACGGTAGTGGATAAAACCGGCAATACGACGGGAGGCAGTGTACTGACCGATAACTTTACCAGCGTAAATGCACGCTATGTACTATTAAGGGTAACGGGAGCCTACAACTACACGGGCGGCTGGGTCTCGGTGAATGAATTTAGAGTATTCGGTAAAGAAGTGGGAGCGGGAGCCCGGCTGGCCTACCAGCCGCAAGGAGGAGCAAGGGAAGAAAGGGAAACCATATTGTATCCCAACCCGGCCCGGAATGAAGTGCAAGTACGTTATACGGCCAGCGAAT
>JAUJON010000079.1 GCA_030447595.1 Thermosynechococcaceae cyanobacterium YX3bin19 | reverse complement strand
TCTCTGATTGGTGAAATTTACCTTTGTGCCCTGAACCAGAAAGAAGTTTGTAGGATTGACACTCCCACTGCTAAAGCGCGTGGGATTCTTGGTTCAACGATAGAACTTGCTCTGATAGGTTCGCACCAACCAAAGTAGCGGTTCCATCTCCCCAAGCGTTGCTTGCATCTAGTGCAAAAGTTCCCACATGTCCTGTGGTACTCAATCCCCGACTCAGGATATTTTTAGCCGCATTATGGTCACGTTCTAGCTGACATCCACACTGACAGGTATGAGTGCGGGTGCTGAGAGATTTTTTGACCACGATTCCACAGCTAGAGCATTCTTGGCTGGTTCCGTGCGGTGGAACGGCAATCGTGGTCTTGTTAAACACCTTGCCAAAGTATTCCAGCCATACCCGAAACTGATACCAAGATGCATCGTTGATGGACTTGGCTAGACAGTGATTTTTGACCATGTTCCGCACCCGCAAGTCTTCGTAGGCGACTACATCGTTAGATGTGATAACGCACCGTGCTAACTTCACAGCATGGTCTTTACGTTGCCGACTTATCTTGAGATGGCGTTTGCCTAAAGTCTGTCTAGCCTTACCCCTGTTCTTAGACCCTTTGACGCGCTTAGAAACCCGTCTTTGAGCCTGTTTTATCCGTTGTTCTCCTTTTCTCAAAAACCTGGGGTTCGCGACCGGTTGATTGTTGCTGTCGATGTAGAAACTTTCTAGCCCAACGTCTAAACCAATCGCTTTCCCTGAAGGTTCAACCTCCTCTTGACGGTCAACCTTAATGCAGAACTGCACATAGTAGCCGTCAGCACGACGGACCAAGCGAACCCGTTTAACTTGATCTAGATGGTAGAAGTGCAAGTCGCGAGTCCCTTTGAGCTTCAGCTTGCCTATCCCTTTGTGGTCCGTGAAGGTGATTGCCTTTCTATCTTCTGCTAGTACCCAACCCGACGTTTTGTACTCAACAGAGCGGTTGTCTTTCTGGAACTGAGGATAGCCCTTCTTTTTGATAGCAGGATTCTTGCAGTTATCATAGAACCGACTAATAGCACTCCAGGCCCGCTCCGCACTTGCTTGACGCGCCATTGAGTTAAGTTCTTTAGCAAACGGAAACTGCTTGGCTAGCGTGGCGCACAACCGTTGAAGGGTTGCTTGCCCTACACCTCTGCCGTCCATCCAATAACGGATGCACTTATTACGGATAAACTGCACAGTTTTGATCGCGTTATCTATAGCGCGGAACTGCTCAGCCTTGCCGTAGGTTTTGAACTCAAAAACCATCATTCTTATATCGTAGTCTACAATATAAAAATTGCGCCATTTCTCATCCCACCCTTAAAAGAGTGGGCTTTCGTTTGCTGTAAGGCTCCACGCCGCCCATATCATCGACCAGATGATTGCGCTTCCAGGGGCAGTGCAGACTTTGCCCAGGTGGTCAATGAGCTGCGTGATGGCTTTACTGGCATACCAGCTGCCCATCAGCACTGTTTAAAGGGCAACAGCTTCTTAACCCCTTAAGCATTTCTTCGAGATGGTTGAGCTTGCTCTTAACATCGGTACCTGGGTCATCACAAGCGGTAGATAAAGAGTGCCTGCCTTTGGCACTAAACTGCTAGCTCACTTGAGCAATTAAAGTACGGTGGCGGGGACTGTTGCAGGTTAAAGTAGGTTTGGTAAATCCCGCATCGATGATCGCCTGCTCAATGTCAAAGGTAAAGTAGTCATCGAGGTAAGGCTCGGTACTTTTGAGCAAGGTCAAGATGTAAGGCGGCATTTTAGCATGGACCTCCGATTTAGGGTTCATGTCCATGATTGCCAGGTGCCCACCGGGACGCAGCAGCCGCCGTGCCTCACGCAAGAGCTGCATTGTTGCAGTTCGCGGCAGCTCGTGACATACCAAACAGGTAGAAACTAAATCGTATGAAGTATCCGCCAAACCTGTAGATTCAGCGGCGGCATGCACCCAGTTGATTTGCGTATGACGCTGCCGGGAGCGGTGATGAGCAATTGCCAGAAAATAGGGCGATAGATCTAACCCGGTAATCCGGGCTTGAGGATAAGTATCTTGGAGTGCAAATGTGCTCATTCCGACGCTACAGCCTAGATCTAGAATATCTTTTGGTGCCTCAGCCTGAGCTTTAAGCACATCATGGTAACTTTGACGTAGCCTTGCGTCTCCTTGCGCTCCAGCCTCCGGCCAGATCCGGGCATGTACCGCATAGGCTGCTACCTCGACCTCTGTTGCCGCTTCCCAGCTCAAGTTCCCCTCATCGTAGGCATGGAATGACCGTAGGTAGTACTCCGGGTAGACAAGGTTAGGGTTCTGAACCTGAGCTAGTTCGGCATCCCAATTACGAGCTTGCAGAGCCTGTGCTTCCTGCCTCCAGGACACGCCAATTGACTCCGCTCGCTGGATCATCATCTTGCGGGCTTGATGCTTCGCTAGCTTTGCCAGAGGCTTAATTGACAACGCTCCATTGACCAGACGGGACGCCAATCTTGGTGCAGTATTTGTAGCAGCAGTCATGGGTAACCAGGGAAAACTTTGGCATGAATAGGCTTATTATCGCAGAGAAACCTCAATGATCGGTCAAGTAGAAGATTCAAAGGATTGTTACCCGTTTAACAGTGAAATTTGAGCCTAAGAGAGTATCTACTCGGTTAGGAAGGGTCTTCGATAGACATAAATCGCTAACCTGAAAGAGAAGCAAAGCACCTGCCAATTCTTTGAGAGGAAATAAGTGCATGAGCCAAGGGAACGTTGTCACCCCCCCGAACGTTGATTTGACCAACTGCGATCGCGAGCCAATTCACATCCCTGGTTTGATTCAGCCCCATGGCTTACTTTTGGTGCTCAAGGAACCCGAGTTAGAAATTATTCAAATCAGTAACAACAGCTTCGAATTTCTCAAGCTGCACCCCCAACAACTGTTAAACAAACCCTTAGAAGGCTTGCTAGGCTCCGAGCAGATTGACGATTTACAAAAATGTCTATCTCAAGATTTTGAAGGTGTAAACCCGTTAAAGCTATCCGTTAAAACTTCACAGCAAGATTTAGCTGTGGATGGTATTATTCATCGCTCTGACGGGGTATTAATTCTGGAACTGGAGCTAACACAATTAAAGCAAGAAGTTGACTTCTTTAGCTTTTACCATTTGGTGAGAGGGCCGACTGCCAAGATGCAAAATGCATCAAGCCTTCAGGAGTTAAGCCAAATTATTGTCAAAGAAGTGCGAAAACTCACTGGTTTTGACCGAGTGATGCTTTATCGATTTAATAGCGAAGGAGCAGGCGCAGTCATTGCTGAAGATAAGCTTGAGAGTCCAACTCCCTACCTGGGTTTGCATTATCCTGCTTCCGATATCCCCAAGCAAGCCAATCAACTCTACACCCTCAACCGGCTGCGATTAATTCCCCATGTAAACTACCAGCCTGTAGAACTGGTGCCACTGAATAATCCGGTGACCCATCGTCCCCTTGACTTGAGCTTCTCAGTTCTGCGGAGTGTTTCCCCGATTCACATTGAGTATCTCAACAACATGGGGGTAGCGGCTTCGATGTCCATTTCCCTGGTTAAAGACAAAAAACTCTGGGGCTTGATTGCCTGTCATCACCAGTCAGCGAAGTATCTCACCTATGAGGTGCGGACCGCGTGCGAGTTTTTGGGGCAGGTGATGTCCTTAGAACTGGCTATGAAAGAAGATAATGAAGACCTAGACTACCGGATGAAATTAAAGTCGATCCAGTCGCAATTTGTGGAAGTGATTCCCCAAACTGAAAACTTTATTGATGGTTTAGTTGAGTCTGAATCTAACCTGCTAGACCTAGTCAGTGCCCAAGGAGTTGCCCTCAGTTCCGTGGATCAATTGGTTATTAGGGGTAAAACACCATCGGAAGCCGAAATTCAAGACTTGCTTGTCTGGTTACAAACTAAAATTCAGCAAAATGTTTTTTCAACCGATTCCTTAGCGAAAATTTATCCAGCGGCAGAGCAGTTCAAAGATGTCGCCAGCGGGTTGCTAGCGCTTTCTATCTCTAAAACGCATAAGAATTACATTTTGTGGTTTCGCCCGGAAGTGATTCAGACGGTGAATTGGGGCGGTAACCCGCATAAGCCAGTTGAAGTTGCCCCAGATGGCAGCTTACATCTATCACCGCGTAAATCCTTTGAGCTGTGGCAAGAAACCGTGCGGCTCAAATCTTTGCCTTGGAAGCAGTGCGAAATCGATGCAGCCTTGGAGCTTAAAAGTGCCATCATTGGCATTGTGCTGCGTAAGGCGGATGAACTGGCGAGAATCAATATTGAGCTGGAGCGCAGCAACAGTGAATTGGATGCCTTTGCCTATATTGCCTCCCACGACTTAAAAGAGCCACTGCGAGGCATTCATAACTACTCCAGTTTCCTGATTGAAGATTACGCTGGCATCCTCAACGAAGAAGGTAATTCCAAGCTGCAAACCCTGGTCCGCCTCACCCAGCGGATGGAAGATCTGATTGATTCGCTCTTGCACTTCTCCCGTTTGGGACGGGTAGAGCTGTCGATGCAGCGAACCAACCTTAACGAGTTGATCCGGAACGTGATTGATGTTCTAAATATTAGCCTGAAGGAGACGGCGGTAGACATTAACATCCCTCGGCCCTTGCCGGTCATTCGCTGCGACCGGGTGCAAGTCAATGAGGTGTTTAGTAATTTACTCAGCAATGCGATTAAATACAATGACAAAGCGAACAAACGGATAGAAATCGGCTGGTTAGACGCTGGAGCAGCGTCAGAAGAGCCCAATCTTGTAGACAAGCCGGAGCAGGCCGTTGTTTTCTATGTCCGGGATAACGGTATTGGTATTCGCGAAAAACACCTGGATACAATTTTCCGCATCTTCAAGCGCCTGCACGCGCCCCACAAATACGGAGGGGGAACAGGTGCTGGCTTAACCATTGCCAAGAAGATCGTCGAGCGTCACAATGGCAAAATCTGGGTCGAATCCACCTACGGGGAAGGCAGCACGTTCTATTTAACATTGCCAGGTTGAGGTGAGGTCAATGGCAGGCAATCCAGCCCACCCTTTGCTGGTGGTTGAAGACAGCGATGAAGATTTTGAAGCCTTTTGCCGCATAATCCGTAAGTCGGATATTGTCAACCCGATTTATCGGTGTATTGATGGGGAAGATGCTTTAGACTTCCTCCACCGGACTGGCAAGCATACTGACGCCGCCAGAGCACCTCGGCCAGCAATAATTTTACTCGATCTGAATCTGCCTGGCACAGACGGGCGAGAAGTACTAGCTGAGATTAAGCAGGATGGTAATCTTTAAAATTATTCCAGTTGTGGTGTTCACAACCTCTGCTAACCCAAAGGACATTGAGTTTTGGTTATTAGAATGGCGTCAACGGTTACATCCTGAAGCCAATCAATGTCAACAAGTTAATGCGAACTATCCAGGTAGTAATCGATTACTGGCTTGAAGGCGTTGTTCTTCCTGATACCCTAAGGAGTTAGCATGACAGACCAGCGTACCATTCTCATCGTTGATGACTCTGCGGAAGACCGGGAGACCTATCGTCGCTACCTGCTCCAGGATACTAACTACACCTATACAATCCTGGAAGAAGAATATGGAGAAGAGGGGCTGGAATTATGCCGGCTGGTTAAGCCCGATGTCATTTTGCTGGATTTCTTGCTGCCTGATATTGATGGACTGGAATTTTTAAGCGAGCTGCAGACTCAGGCGGGTAAAATGCATCTACCTGTGGTGATGCTCACGGGCCAGGGAAATGAAGCGATCGCGGTCGCGGCGAGGAAAAGTGGTGCCCAGACTACGGTTAAGGGACATACCAATTCTGAAAGCCTCCGCCTAGCAATTCACAACGTAGTTGAGCGGCATCGCCTGCAACCTCGGGGAACGGGGAGAAGAACGCTTCCGAACTTCCGTAGAGAACCTGCTTGACTCTTTTGGCATCTACACCAGCATTCGCAACTCCTCAGGCCAGATAGTAGACTTCGTCATCGAGCATATTAATGCCGCAGCTTGTGCCGACCACCAAATGACTGCAGAAGAACAGATTGGCAAACCCCTGTTGGAACTGCTGCCGCTTTACCAGAAACCGCACTGTTTGACGAGTATTGCCAGGTAGTCGAAACGGGCAAGCCCTCTGTCAAAGAAGTGCTGGTTGAGGCCAGTAGTGGAGAACAGTACAGCAAGGTTTTTGATATCCGTGCCGCTAAGTTAGGGGATGGCCTAGTTGCTGCCTGGCGGGACATCAGCGATCGTGCAAGCGGATTGAGGCCGAACGCGACCAATTACTAATACGAGAGCAGGCAGCCCCTGTGCCGCTGCTGGAGGCAGCCAATCAAGCGAAAGATGAGTTTTAGCAATGGTATCCCATGATTTGCGTAACCCCCTGACGACTATCCTTGGCTACACCCAGCTATTGCAAACTGGCAAACTGAATCCGGTGAAGGCCAGCCACGCTCTCAACACGATCACGCACAGTGTAAAGTTGCAAAGGCAACTGATTGAGGATTTGCTGGATATCTCCCGGATCACCTCCGGCAGTCTCCGGCTAGACCTTCATCCGGTCAATTTGGTTTCAGTGATTGAGGCTGCGATCGATACGGTTCGTTTAGCTGCTGAAGCCAAAGCGTCTTCATCAAGTCAACCCCTTCCTTCTACCGTCTGGGTTCAAGGGGATGTAAACCGCTTACAGCAGGTAGTTTGGAATTTACTATCTAATGCAATTAAGTTTACGCCGGCAAGTGGACAGGTCCAGATCCAGCTTGAGCAGATGAATAATCAGGCCCAGGTGACGGTCAGCGATACAGGTCGAGGCATTCCTGCAGAATTATTGCCCTATATTTTTGAGCGTTTTCGCCAGGGGGATAGCATGCGGCAGGATGGGTTGGGCCTGGGACTAGCAATTGTGCGTTACTTGGTAGAACTTCACGGG
The DNA here is from genome assembly GCA_030447595.1 of Thermosynechococcaceae cyanobacterium YX3bin19. Taxonomy (GTDB): domain Bacteria; phylum Cyanobacteriota; class Cyanobacteriia; order Thermosynechococcales; family Thermosynechococcaceae; genus JAUJON01. The sequence goes on along the minus strand of JAUJON010000079.1, from coordinate 10,096 downwards.
GGAACAGTTCAAGGATCAAGTCCTGGTGAAGGGCAGGAGCCACGTTTACGTTCAGGCTACCGCTAATGGCCGGGCCTCCTAAAAAGTATTTGCTTCAAAATTGTCTGGTCCTGTCTCCTTCCTCAAGGTAATTAGCCCAGGCGAAATCCTGAAATCCACTTTCTAAACGCGTCATTGCTAATGAATAATCCAGGTATTCGTTCAGCTGTCAGCGATTACCTAAAGATCTCAAGCGTGCAGTCATTACCGCCAGGAACAGCAAACAAGCCCTGAGATGCTTGAGAAGATCCATCTTTACTTACTGGCTGGATGTCGCCAGACCGCTGAGACTCGTCAGGGAACGTTTGATGCCGAGTCGCTGTTCTTCAGTGGGTCCAACGAGCGGCTTTGATATCACTTTAGAAATATTACACTATGCAGTACATCTTTATAGCAACAATCGCTTTACTAGGCGCTAGAATGTTGAGTGAGAATTAAGTATTCGTTACGTTTTGCTATGTTTACCTGTATGGACGAGTTTTTCACGTTTTGCATTGACAGGGCTCTCTCCGAAATCTCACCAAAGGAATAACGATTTTGAGATAAATTATGTCGATTTACGTAGGTAACCTATCCTATCAGGTTACAGAGGCTGACTTAAATTCTGTGTTTGCAGAATATGGGTCGGTTAAGCGGGTTCAGCTTCCCACTGACCGAGAGACAGGCCGTATGCGTGGCTTTGGTTTTGTGGAAATGAGTGCAGAAGCTGAAGAAGACGCCGCTATTGATGCTCTTAACGGAGCAGAATGGATGGGGCGCGAGCTTAAAGTCAATAAAGCTAAGCCTCGCGAAGATAGAGGTTCATTTGGTGGTGGACGTGGGAACAACAGCTTCTCTCGCAGCTACTAAACTTTTAGGCTAACCCTTTAGTCCTAAAACACCAACTGGTGCAGAACGGCTAACCTATCCAGAAGTTCCATCTGCTTCAATTACTAAATTTGGCTCCAAAAGGTTCAGGCAGTAATGTTTGAGCCTTTTGGTGATTGCATCGACTGGACGAGCGGGTGTTGCCTTTGTTCAGGAAGTATCTGCCACAGATGAGCTTGAACCACTAATACAAAGTCTAAACGCGATCGCGTAGCTGTCTGAGTATTGCTTTTAGTGTGAACTCGAGGGTCAGTAGGTGACAGAGGGACCGGAGGCTAGTTCGATACCAGCTATAGCATAAGCTAGGGCCCATCCACTAGTATGGAAATTGATCTGGGGATCCGTACGTTCAATACTGAGGCTATGAACCAACAGTATGAATCCGCCATTGCTGCACCAAAAAGATTTGTTGGTTCCTCCGGACTACCCACTCTATGAAAAGTTTGCCCAGCTCAGTCGGCAGGAAGAGAATTAAATAATGGATGACTTGAAGAGGATTGGCGGTGGCGACAGCTCCGCAAGCACGCATCGCCGTGGTTGGCTGCATATCTGGAAAACCACTGTGTAGAGTTGAAGGGGGACACCGAACATGTGGCAGAAGGGAGCGCTGACCCGTATAGAACCCATTTGACATCTTTTACTGTCATGAAGTAACGTTGTCGCAAAGTGTAATCTTGATGCTATGCCGTACACGAGTAGCTTGACAGACGAAATAGTCAGCCACTGAACCCCTCTCACCTCCAGATCCTGCTCGCCTAAGAAGAAGACAAGACCTTCCAACTGAACAAACGCGAAATCCTTGATGGCATCTTCTACCAACTGAAGAATGGTTGCAACTGGCAAGACTTTGCCGAAAGACCTGCCGCCCTACATCAACCGTGTATTGGCATTACAAGCAGTGGCGGGAAACAGGTCAATCGAGAAAACGCTGATGAACGTCTTACACGGACAGGTGCGTGAACTGGTGAAAAAAGCCAAGTGGACGACGTTAATGGTCATTATCCGCAAGCGGCAAAATACCTGCAATGCGATGTGACTGGAAAGGCTATTGTTTCTACAAATCGACCAATGGGATTAAACGGCATCTTGCTGTCGATACGCTGGACTTCCTCTTTACCCACTGCACCAAAGCGAACCTATCGGATGATGCAGGGTTGCTTGAGATGTTAGTTCAGAACATCGAGTATTTTTCAGTCAAAGCCCGTCAATATTCCCAAGATTACCATCCTGTTAGACTGGGCGGTTATCACCCGGAGCATCTGACGCAGGAGTGAGAAGGTGTATCCGCGAACATCATGCGGAAAATTAAGTTTGAACGCTCGACGAAACCTTCAAACACAAAGAGAAAGTCGTCAAGGAAAGCCTGTACGACCTACAGTAGCGCGATGGTGATTGAGCGCTCCAATGTTTGATGGAGCGATAAAAAGATCCTTGTTAAGAACTTCTGAGAGAAGCCTGTCGAATGCGACTCTTACCAAGATCAATCTTTTGTTTTGTCAGGTTGATGATGAAGAGACTTACAGCTTCTTAGAGATCTCAAATCGGTTCTACAGGGTGAGTTCTTTGGCGGAAGTGTACGCAGTGGTTATTTCACTGGTGAAATTAAACTTGAATGATTACAGCTGATGACGTAGCAAACGTGGGATCAACGGGTCACCACCCGAAATGGTTGCACAAACTAGCGCCCGTCTATTCTCCAGCTAGGTTCAAATGGCAGCAAGCCTCATAATCTATTGCCTTGAGCAACTAACGGATTACACAGACTTTGAACGGCTTTGCCATGACTTTGATGTACTTAGAGGGTATCATTGAACCGCTTGTGTTTAAGGACAGATAGATGCGTTCTCATTGCATTGGCAAAACAACTGTTTCCGCATGGCAGGTTGGGAGGATTGGCAAGCAAAACTTGCGGAAGATTCCGAGAAGATTAGTCAGCACGGTCACCTCTGCAACAAGCCTTCGTTTTTATTACTACGGCTCCGTCCGACTGCAACCGAACGAGATATGATCGGTAATATTCGAAGCCGATATAGTTGGGAGCTTGAAATTATGGCAAGGAACGCTTGAGGCTTTTGCTAGATACCAAACATCCACAACTCAAAAGAAAACATCCATCAGTTTTCCACCAGATTTTCTAGCCGCTCAAGAACAAGTAGAACAATCCTCAGAACGTGAATATCTCCTTATTAGCTATGCTCCCCGAAGACAGAGTAATTGTAGATTGGCTAGCTCGAAAATTCGACAGTAGAAGGATATCGAGTTTGGTGTATATACAATTTCATTAGTAGTGAAAAATTTCAAGCGATATTTATAGGGTTGTACCAGCAGCAAGTTTTTTGTGTAATTGCCCTTTACTCTCAGGCTTCACTTAACAATGCAGATATTGTCTTACAAAGAACTTTAGCACTAGGACTAAGAAAAGAGCGAGGCGAAGATTTTCTAATACCTTTATTAATTAGTTATATCCAAAATGAAAAATTGGACAGTTTAACAAGATCACTAAAGTTCATCTCATTCAACGAAAACTGGGCTGAAGGATTAAAGCATTTACTCAAAACTTGAGATAATTAACTGTCCTAAACCTTTATTAGATGGTAGAGGCATTGTTGGCAGCAAGTTTTTAGAGAGAGACATGTTCTTTGATCAGCCAGAGTTAATATTTTCGAATCATCTACAAATTGAACGTATACCAGAAGTGATTCACCGATTTCAAGCAAATCGAGTTCTAACAAATGAGGAAGCAGAGAGCTTAAAATTCGAATGGGCTTGTCGTAGATAGTAGGTGTCTTTTAGCTTTTAATCAACCTCCTGATTCACTTAAACAAAAAGCCAGGACTTGAAGATGCTGGTAGTGCTTTTATGGCAGCAAGTTAATAAAATTAACGGAATTTACTCTAAGTAACTTGCTTCAGAGATTCTTCGCAAATCCCTAGTATTCCAGATGCTATGCTTTCAGAAAGGCTTGTCGTATTGTGAGGAATCGAAACTTCAGTACTTTCCACAAGGATTGTCAGTAGAGACTACCTAAATCTCAATGTAAACTGAATACCTTGATTCAAGTGAAAGATGTGTCTTTGGTAACACTGGAACTTTTCGGAAGAGGATCTAAATGGAGTAAATATATTTACTACATTGCACCCCGTATTCTCTATTCATCGTGGTCTATTTGATAACTTTTCAGTTCTTGTTCAAATTAGAATTCACCTCTCAACTTTAGAGGGAGAATCTCAAAAAGCACCAGTTAACTTCGTCGAAAAGATCCAAGGTAAGAGCGAAAATAATGCATTTGTTGAAGTTATGCTTGTTACAAAGCAATTTCTAGCTAGAAGCAAACGCAAGATAGTTGTGGGAGAGACTGAAGCAGAGCAAATTATTATTCAAGCGATTCCTACCATGTAGAAGTTCGGTTTCTATCAATGAAAATGCTGTAGAACAGTTTAAGAAATACAGGGCTGATTTAATGCTGTCTATGTTAGATAGTGATGATGAATCTATAAACGAAAGCGAAAGTAAAAATGGATGAATCAATCATTTAATGAACCAGAAAGCAGAGTTCCGCTATCGCTGTAGAAAGTTAAAGATCCACATGACGGTTTGCGCCTTTTTGGTCCGTTTGATACTGACGATCCATCATGGTCCCAAATCATTTCCATACATCAGTTCTTGGTACAGCAAGTACCATGTTTAAAGCTTGGGCAGAAGCAATGAAACCACCAGCTATGTTGAATATTGATAGTTTGAAATTAAAGAAGAAAATGCTTAATTTTTCCGTCTGGAGCTCCCTACTCCTGGATTTGAAGCCGCCTTTGGTACTCAGTGGTCTACTAAACCTGCATTGACTATTGCATTGATTCTGATGAGCTTAGGCCAAGCTCACATTCATGAAAAGCATGAGCGTGTTTGAAGCTGTTGATTTCTATTTAGAAGGGCTAGAAATTTTCAGCAGAGAAACTTGAACCAAAACTCAGTGTCGCTATTTGCATCGTTCCTTGGATGAATCAGGGCATCATCGTCCAAAATCTCGTGTTTCTAATCCAACTGGTGAGATTGTATCCCCCAAAACAGTACGTTCTCGGAAAATGGGGCAACCGAGTTATCACTAATAATATAAGCAATTGATCTTGAGCGTTACCAGTTCTCACCTGATTTCCGTCAACAACTTAAGGCACGCGTAATGCAACATGAGGTTCCAATCCAGATTGTACGTGAGTCTACTCTCAGGTTATCTGATGAGAATCCCATTTAGCCCAGCGTCAGCTTACTCTATCAGACAGAATGTGGGAACTTTGCAACGACGCTCTACTACAAGTGTGGTGGTGTTCAGCGATTGGTGACTATGTACGGGAAGGGTTTGTTATATCGGGATTGCTTTTCGACGAACCGATGAAGTAGAGGGGAACAAGAACGGCTTGCTGTGCTGCCCGGATGTTTTTAAGCCCACTTTATGACGCGTAACGTTTCTTCTGGGAGATTTTGGTCTCGGTATTCACCACAGAAGAAGCACCACCGCGTAAAACAAAGGTCACGGGATCTTCTTGAAGGGTACATTAGAAACTTACCAGCAGCTTAGAGGCAAAGAGCTACTTAAAATCTTCAGCATTCACGATCGCCTATCAGTAATGACGAGCCAGCGCTATCGAAGCATGTCCGCCGAATGTCAAATTGATCGGGATAAGAGTTCGTACTGATAGACGGAATGGTGTTCGTCTTTTCCGTACTGGAGAGATGTGCCTGTGATTCGTGGAACCTTCTTGCGATTGAATGATCAAACGTTCTGGTTTATACAAGGCAAGTGGTTTTAAGCCAAGGCTTGCTACCTATGATGGTTGGGAAATTCCTGCTCCGCTGCGTATCGATATTCAGCATGGAGAAGCTTCCATAGAACGCGTTGCACAAGACATTTTTGGACCAACAAAAACTAAACTACAATGCATGTCGGTTGGGATCATCGCAGCCCATCACTGTCGGCTTTCAGACGCAGTTGGAGAACATTGTTTCTAATCTGTAACAAGGTTTCCAAGCGTAAACACAACAAATTCTACATATGACAATGACCTCCTAGCAGCCTCCTTCGACTTGGCACATAGGGAACTAATGACAGGGTAAATTCAATGGCTCAGTAAGCTGTGGGAGTTATGCCTATACCTGAAGTATTTTATGCAATATTACCTTACACTTCTTACCTTTAAAGTTCTAGTTAAATTTCGGTGCAGCATGAAGAACCCGCTGAATTTCTATGGAGTGCGATTCATGCTACTTCGGCTCTAGGCGAATTTCCCGCAAAATTTGGGCAACTTCAGCTTCGAATAGTGATACTGCGCCAGGACTTTTGCCGTTTATAGCCTAGCACTTGACTAGCAAAGAGTTGATTTCAAATCCCCCTGATGCAGGCATTTGCCGACATTACAAAGCTTCAGCAATGCTTCTATCGACATGTCCCGCTGTGCAGCTACCTTTTGAGGGATCCAACGTATCTTTAGGAATTTGGATTGAAACCGTTTCAGATTCCCGGACGAACCCGCAACTCTAGATTTTCTGCCAGTTCAAACTCTTTCATCAGGTTACCGTCGTTATGTACCCATACTCAGTACGAGCATAGTGCACGACAAAGAAATGATTCTAGTTTTGACGCCTTGCCTAATATGGACGACTAAAGAGCACCGTTCAGCGAGCGAATACCCCAAAGCAAATTCTCGTTTTTCCCGATTATTATCGATGCCATCACTAACCACATAAAAAAGGGATTCAGAAACACCTCTGCTGCCTCCTCAGTGTCACTTCCATGCTTCTAAAATTGCTTTGGGCCTTGGTTTCATCCCCATTCAAACTCAAACCCCTCTAGACGATATAGGGTGATGTCCATGCTTGATTTGCCGCTGTTCCACCAATTATCCTTTCTGAAATTAAAGGTTATGGTTCACCACCGGCACCAGCTCTTCAGTACTTACAGTCCCAACGCTATTTATGCTCAGCGACACCGCAATTTCGTTAACACTATAGTTTCGATGACAAGTAAGGTCAAGACGCAGGCTTCTACGATAAAGAGCCGGGCGGTCCAGTCCTCAACCACTTACTTTACTTTAAAGACATGCTTTTGGTCGCAAAGCACTCCCAACGCGAAATCCTTTGGGTAGGGATAGGTTAAAGCAATGTACATGAACACCTCTGCGGCAAAGGTGGCTGTCAGAGCGTGGGAGTCGGAAGGCATTCTCCTAGAGCGTTATGCCTATAGTTCTGGCCAGGTAGAACCGATTCCCAAACATGCTCACGCAGCCTATCAGTTTGGGCTATGTTGCGATCACCCGGGGGAATACCACTACCGGGGTGCTTGGCATCAACTTCCCAAAGGGAGCCTAAGCATTATTCACTCGGGAGAAGTGCATGCCCCCAGCGAGAGAACTGATCTAGTTGCCCCTGCTTCCTACTGGATGATGCACGCCGACCCAGTATTGCTGCAAGCCACCACCTCTGAGATTGCCGAGAAACCAATGGGGCTACCGTATTTCGATCTGGTCGTTTTAGATGCAGAAGTAGCTCAGGTGTATCGGCGGTTCCATCGTACAGTGGAGCAAGCTGCCTCTCAGCTAGAACAGAACTCAACGTTGTTGCTACTGCTCACCCAGCTCATTTCCCGCTATGCCCAAGATCACCTAGTCATTCGCCCACTTAAAACAGCGCGTCCGGCGATCTTGCGAGTGCGAGATTTTTTGCAAGCCCACTATGCCAACAATGTGTCTTTAGAGCAACTGGCAGACCTGGCAGAGCTGAGCCGCTTTCATCTGTGTCGGGCGTTTCGCAAGGAAATGGGCGTTTCTCCCCATGTCTATCAAATGCAGGTTCGGGCTGACCGAGCCAAAATGCTGCTGAGTCGAGGAATGCTGGTGGCTGAGGTGGCTACTAAGACAGGGTTTTATGATCAGAGCCACTTTGGCTGGCATTTTAAGCGGCTGGTAGGGGTGACTCCGAGGAACTATCTGGGGCAGAGCAATAATGTCCTAGACAAGCCTGGTTAGGTTTTGTCTATTATGGTTCGTTATCGCGTTTTATCTCAAGGGAGTTCGGAATTATGGCAGATGTGACCCGTCGTCGCATGCTGACAGCTGGCGCTATTGGTGCAGCAGGATTGGCGGCAGCCGTTACCGGAAAAGCCCAAGCCAATACTCAACGGCCAGTTGCCCCTAAACCAGGCAAAGCGAATCCTGATGGTAAATTTAAAGACAAAGTTGTCCTGATCACAGGCGCAACCTCCGAAATTGGTGAAGCAACTGCACGGGCCTTTGCCCAGGAAGGCGCTAAGGTTTACTTTTGCGGTCGCCGGGAGGCTTTGGGAGAGAAAGTGGCCCAAGCAATCCGGGCGAACGGCGGCCAAGCGACTTACCATAAAGCGGATGTCCGACAGGAGAACGATGTCAAAGCCTTTGTGGATGGCTGCGTCCAGAAGTATGGCCGCATCGACATTGCTTTCAACAACGCCGGTATTGAAAGTCCGCCCGGCACCATCGCCGAGCACTCACTGGAAACTTGGACCAACGTGATGACCACTAACGCAACAGGGGTCTTCCTCTCAATGAAGTACGAACTCCCGGTAATGCTTAAGCAGGGAGGCGGTGTGATTGTCAACAACGCTTCGGTTTCAAGCCACGTTGGTTTTGCCACGATTTCTCCTTATAGTGCTAGCAAGCACGCGATCGCATCCCTAACTAAAGTTGCGGCTTTAGAGTACTCGGACAAAAATATCCGCGTCAACTCCATTTCCCCTGGTGCCGTAGATACCCCCATGCTGCGACGGGCCTTAGCTGCCTGGAAGACGGATTTTCAGACTGTGGCTGAAGATTATCCGCTCGAGAGAATCGTCAAGCCTGAGGAATGCATTGTCGGCATGGACATGGATGCAACAGGTGGCTATCTGGCTGGATAATTGGTTGTCAGTATTGTTTGCCTTGGTATAGCGGCAACTGCCAAGCTTTGATCGCTAGCTTCCGAGCTCTAAGCTTCAGCGATCGCGTTCCTAACTGCAACAGCCGAGTGTTGAACTTCAACTTCGAGTTCTGAGCTGCAACTTCCAGGTTCAAAGCTGCAATGGTCGAGTTCAGAACTCCAACCTCCAAGTTTTAGGCGACAACGTTCCTGCTCAAAACTCCAACTTCCAAGTTCAAAACTCCAACCTCCAAGCTCGCAACTCGGAATGCCAAGCTTTTAACTCCAAAACTCAAGCTTAAAACTCGGAATGCCAAACTTCTAACTTAAAAATTTGTCAGCAACAGTAACCCTTAAGGAAACTCCTTATGCAATACACCACCCTAGGAAATACAGGTTTAGTCGTTTCTCGCCTTGCCTTTGGAGCCATGACCTTCGGCGTCGGTGAACTCGTTGCCGGTGTAGCCAACAATATTGACCAGACCGCAGCCGACCAAATGGTGGGTCGCGCTCTCGATGCCGGAATTAACCTGTTTGATACGGCGGATGCGTATACGAGCGGTCAGTCGGAAATAATGTTGGGCAAGGCGCTAGCCCAACGCCGCCACGAGGTAGTCATTGCCACAAAAGTCGGTTTTCGCACCGGACGAGCACTTACTGATACGGGTCTTTCCTCCCGCCATATCGTCGTCGCCGCCGAAGGAAGCTTGAAACGCTTGGGAACGGATTACATCGACCTTTATCAACTCCACATTCCCGACCCGCTGACGCCACCAGAGGAAACCGTGCGGGCCTTGGATGACCTGGTGCGGCGGGGACTGGTACGCTACATCGGCTTCTCTAATTTTCCGGCTTGGAAGGCGGCCCGGATGCTGGCAATTCAGGAGCGCCACGGCTATGCTCGCTTCGTCGGTGCTCAGATGTACTACTCGCTGCTGGGGCGGGATTTGGAGCAGGAAATTGTTCCCTTTGTGGCAGACGCAGGCATGGGCGTTCTCGTTTGGAGTCCCTTGGCCGGAGGCTTTTTAAGCGGCAAATACACGCGGTCAAACCCCACCCCAGAGGGGGCACGTCTGAATCAATTCAAGCTGCCGCCGATTGATGTAGAAAAAGGCTATGACGTGGTGGATTTGCTGAAGCAGATTGCCGCAAACTATCAAGCTACCCCAGCCCAGGTCGCATAGGCCTGGATGCTGACCACACCCTTTGTCTCCTCGAGCATTATTGGGGCTAACAAGATGACACACCTGGAGGATAATCTCGGTGCGGTTAA
>JAUJON010000078.1 GCA_030447595.1 Thermosynechococcaceae cyanobacterium YX3bin19 | reverse complement strand
TAAGGGGTCTTGGCGACTGAGAGACTCATCTAGCAGCTGCTCAAAGTAATTCTTGTCTGAGGGAAAGGGTTCTAGCTGAGTTGGGAGCGGCACCATCTGCCCAGAAGCTCGCCAGCTTGATGTTGTTCCGGCTGACCGGGGAACAGGATCGAGGGTAACAGCCTGAGACAGCTCACGGCTGATGGTTACTTTACCCGTTTCACTTACCGTTCTGACTTGGGGAATCGGCTGGCGATTCCGTAGTAGGAGATCAACCGTATCCGCTACCTGCTCATGGACAACCCATCGTTGTCGCTCTAACATTTCTACAGCAATCTCAAAAGTGGGTGGAGCCTTGCGTTCCAAGACGCTTTTCTGGCTACCGCGCCGTCTTGCCTCGTCATCCCCTAAGGTAACTGACTGAATGCCGCCCACCAGATCAGACAGCGTGGGGTTTTTCACCAAGTTTTCGATCTGGTTGCCGTGGGCTGTGCCGATTAGCTGCACACCCCGCTCTGCGATTGTTCGGGCGGCCATCGCCTCTAACTCTGTACCGATCTCATCAATGACAATCACCTCCGGCATGTGGTTTTCCACCGCCTCAATCATTACTTGGTGCTGCAGTTCCGGGCGAGCAACCTGCATGCGTCTAGCACGACCAATTGCCGGGTGAGGTACATCTCCATCCCCAGCAATTTCATTCGAAGTATCGATGATCACCACCCGTTTTTCCAGATCGTCAGCGAGAACCCGGGCAATCTCCCGTAGAGCTGTGGTTTTACCCACACCCGGTCGACCCAGTAGCAAAATTGATTTCCCCGTTTCTACCAAGTCCCGAATCATGCCAATGGTACCGAAAATGGCTCGACCTACCCGGCAAGTTAAGCCCACAATTTCTCCTTGCCGGTTACGAATTGCACTGATCCGGTGGAGCGTCTGCTCAATCCCGGCCCGGTTATCACCACTGAAGTGGCCAACTCGTCCCACGCAGTAATCTAGGTGCTCACGGGAAACAGTTGATTCTGATAAGTACTCCGCTTTGCCTGGAAATCTGGCCTCAGGATGGCGCCCAATGTCCATCACCACCTCGATCAAACTGTGGCGTTGCGGGTGCTGCTCCAAATTTTGCCGAATTATATCCGGCAAAACGCCCAGCAACTTATCGAGATCGTCTGTAATTGGTCTGCTTTCTACATTAAGGTTTTCAACCATAATCGACGGTTTAAGTTTACGGGCTTGGCGGCTTATAGCAGAGGAGTAATAGTCGGCTGCGATATAGAGGGCACTTTTAATTGAGCCACTAAAGACCGGGCCAAGGACACTGCCTCCTCTAGTAAAGTAGGCGTTGCTTCTAACCAATAAGATTGCTTGCCAGTGGCGGCTTGATCTACTTGATTAAGAATCGGTAACAGCAAGGTTCGGGCAAAACTGCCATAGGCAACTCCTGCTATGTACTTCTGGTTAGGGAGCTGAGCTGAAGTGAAGTCATAACCACCAAGCTTAGGATTTAGTAAACCAATGGCCCTTAACTTAGCGACAGTTCGACTATTAGTGCCACCTGCAAGTTGCACGTAGCCCGGTAGCCCCGCCTGCAAAACCTTCCGACCCAGTTTCAAAGCAGCTCGGGTGGCACCGTCTCCAATGTCACCGCTCATGGGTCGCCCATCGGTTTGCCAAACTAAAATACACGGAAGGGGAGAGAGGATGTTGTACAAACTCCACAGATAATCAACTAATCCTTCACTATCAGGACAGCTTACTGCAATTAACTTCAATTGATGCACATAGGGAGCGATCGCCTGCCAAAGCTGGTGAAACTCGTTAAACCTACCCACACGAGTGTGAATCTCTAAGGCATCGACCTCACCGCTAAGAAGTAATGACCCAACCGCTTCAGGGGGATAGACATAAGCGCGGGTCGATATCTGCTGAGTTGGACAGACAGGTAAACAACGACCACAGCCGTAGCAACGTCGATCGATAACACCAGAAAAACTACCATCAGGTGGGTTAAAGACAATTGCTTCGGCTGGGCAGACACTAATACAAGGCTTAGGGCAGTTGACTGGGCAGGCAGCAGGTTCAAATTCTGCTTTACGAAAGTGAGGATCTTCTCCATCGTTCAGGCTGACCATTAGCCAGGGTGAACTTTGAAAACTAAAGTTTTTTTGCCCTGATTTTGCGACTAAATTTTGGGCCGTGGTGATAGCCTCTCGGGCGACTTGCACAACAGCAGGATCAGCTGCAACGTCAATACAGTCAGCTCCTGCCAAGGTGTAGACCAGGGTGAGATTTCGTATGGCAGGCAGATGTTGCAGGCTGGCTCCACAAATTAATTTGAACCAGTGCCCCTTTTGCAAAGAATCTAAGGGTTGGTACAGATTTATCACCCCTATATGCTAGTTCTCCTAGCTACAATTTGGCCAGGATTAAGCAAATTAGGCTGGGATGAGGGTTTCCTTCAACGGCAGCCAACGAAACGTGCGATCGCCGCCTAGCTCAATGGCAACTTTTACTTTAGATTCTAGGCTAGGCAGGAGACAAAGGAACTCAAGCTCCTGGCGGTTTAATTTCTTACCATCAATCAGCCACAGGACTAACCCTTTAGTTTTTGCTGGCAGATGATCCAGGTAGTAGTTAACTAGTGGGGGCAGAAAATAGGTGCGGAGATCGCTCTTGCCCAAGTGAGCAGGCCGCACGCCGTGAACTGCGGTGAGATAAGAAGGCAAATCCCCTAGTCCAGGGGCCGAAAGAGAGAGGGTAAAGTAGCCTGCCCCCCTAAGCCGTCGTTGATAGCGGCCTTCAAACCCTCCTTCAAGAGGAGCATAAAGTCCAAGCGCACCAGAGCTTTCAAGGTCACGAACAAATTGATTACCAATAATGATTAGGGACATAAAAATTGAGGGTTCAACCTTCTAAAATGATACGTTGCGTTATGCAGATGTTGAAAAAATATTAATCCGCCCAGGGGTAATCAGTTACCGCAGGGTAAGCCCATCTCTGTGCAGGGCTTTTCCATAACGTCAGTGTAGTAGTAGCTCAACTACTATTTTGTCTTTAGGTATACCTTGATGTTGGGTAGATATGCCGTAAAGCAAACTTACTAAACTCAAGCAAAGGCAAAATTTGAGGGTAGTCTAGCGAGCAGCTCTAATTCAACTAGACGTGATTGAGTAATTCGTTTATACTATTTAACTGTCGCCGATAAGGATACTGTGCAGATCTACTGCTCAAGTCCTGGTGCCTAAAAGGCAATCATTGCCTGCCTAAAGCTTCCTGCTTTCTTTCAAAGCTAGCTTTAAGAAACCGACAAACTTTGCCGCGGAGCTGCTCCAGGTACTCTGAAGCGGCTTCTTAACACAAGTCTGTCAAAACGTTCAAGTAGACCAGATCCTAAGAAATTGAGTTAATCTGATTTTTTTAGGATGTCTAAAAATAGGGAGATCAGTCACCGTGTCTGTTGGCATTCTCGGCACTAAGCTTGGTATGACCCAAGTATTTGACGAAACAGGAAAGGCGATTCCTGTGACGATTATTCAAGCGGGTCCTTGCCATGTAACCCAGCTTAAAACTCAGCAAACAGATGGCTATTCTGCAATCCAAGTTGGATATTACGAGGTCAAAGCAAAAGCTCTTAGTAAAGCTGAGCAGGGTCACCTTAATAAATCAAGTACTGCACCCATGCGCCATCTCAAAGAGTATCGGATTGGAAATACCAGTGATTTTGAGCTTGGTCAGCAGCTTACAGTTGATCGCCTAAGTGCAGGACAAGTAGTAGATGTAATTGGTACTAGCATCGGCCGAGGTTTTGCCGGTTATCAAAAAAGACACAATTTTAGGCGTGGTCCAATGGCTCACGGTTCAAAAAACCACCGTGCCCCTGGTTCTATCGGTCCTGGCACAACGCCAGGACGTGTGTACCCTGGCAAAAAGATGGCAGGCCGTTTAGGGGGGAGCCAAGTAACGATTCGCAAGCTAACTGTGGTCCGTACTGATCCTGAGCGTAACTTGTTATTGATTAAAGGTGCTGTACCAGGTAAACCTGGTGCTTTGTTGAGCATTGTTCCGGCTAAAACCGTAGGTAGCAAGAGCTAGCTTTCGGAGCATAACTACAGATGTTGAAATAGAGAAGCGTTATGGTTAACTGTGTTGTACGAGACTGGCACGGCAATGAGGCAGGTGAAGCAACGTTTGAGCTGCAGGTTGTTAACGAAGCGAATGCTGCTCATATTGTTCATAGAGCCTTGAGACGGCAGCTTGTTAATGCCCGCCAAGGTACTGCTTCGACAAAAACTCGTGCAGAGGTTAGGGGTGGAGGACGTAAGCCCTGGCGGCAAAAAGGGACAGGCCGTGCTCGTGCTGGATCTAATCGCTCTCCTTTATGGCGTGGCGGTGGCGTAATTTTTGGTCCCAAGCCCAGAGAATTTTCGGTGAAAATAAACCGGAAAGAGCGCCGTCTAGCCTTCCGAACGGTTTTTCAAAGCCGGACTAGTGACTTAATTGTGGTTGAAGAATTTATAGAGCAACTACCTCGACCTAAAACCAAAGCGTTAGTTGAGGCAGTCTCTCGCTGGGGAGTTGCAGCCCAAGCTAAAGTCCTGTTAATCCTGGACCAAAAGCAGGAATCAGTCTACCTGAGCGCTCGTAATATCAGTACCCTCAAGCTGGCTCTAGCGGATAATCTCAACATCTATGACCTACTAGCTGCCGACAAAATTATTGCCACAACATCTGCCCTTGCCAAAGTTCAGGAGGTTTACGGTGACTAAGTATGCTCCTCGTACCCTTGCAGACCTGATCCGTCGCCCCATCATCTCAGAAAAAGCCACCATCCAGTTGGAGGAAAACAAGTACACCTTTGAAGTTGACCCCAGAGCAACCAAGCCTCAGATTAAAGCTGCGATTGAAGAGCTATTTCAGGTCAACGTTATCGGGGTAAATACGCAAAATCCACCCCGTAAGAAACGTCGAGTTGGGCGTTTTGGGGGTCAGCGCCCCCAGTATAAGCGGGCGTTGATAACTCTGGCATCTGGTGACTCCATTACTTTATTTCCAGAAGTTTAAGCTGTATTGCTTCTAAAGCTAACCTCTACCTTTAGGTACTTACATTATGGGTATCCGTTCCTACCGACCTTACACCCCTGGTACTCGACAACAATCAGTGTCAGACTTTGCTGAGCTCACTCATACAGAGCCAGAGAAATCCTTGACACATTCCCGGCATCGGGTAAAGGGACGCAACAACCGAGGCGTAATTACTAGCCGTCGGCGGGGAGGAGGACACAAACGTCTTTATCGGGTCATTGACTTTCATCGTAATAAGCAAAACGTGATTGGCAAGGTTGCCACAGTTGAGTACGACCCTAATCGAAATGCTCGGATTGCCTTAATTAACTACTATG
This sequence comes from Thermosynechococcaceae cyanobacterium YX3bin19, assembly GCA_030447595.1. Classification (GTDB taxonomy): domain Bacteria; phylum Cyanobacteriota; class Cyanobacteriia; order Thermosynechococcales; family Thermosynechococcaceae; genus JAUJON01. Next base: position 6,494 of record JAUJON010000078.1, on the reverse strand, counting down.
ACGGAGAAAAGCGTTATATCCTTCATCCTCGAAATTTAGCAGTTGGAACGCTAATTCAGTCAGGTGCTGATGCCCCGATTGAAATTGGTAATTCTCTACCGTTAAGCAAGATACCTCTAGGTACTGGCATTCACAACATTGAACTTATTCCAGGTCGCGGAGGGCAGCTAGCCCGAGCGGCTGGAGCAATGGCTCAAGTTGTTGCCAAGGAAGGAGACTTTGTGACGCTTAAACTGCCCTCGGGTGAAGTGCGGCTGTTTCGTAAAGAATGCTACGCTACAATCGGCCAAGTTGGAAATATTGACGCTAGCAACCTCAGCATTGGTAAGGCAGGCCGCAAGCGATGGTTAGGGCGGCGGCCAGAAGTAAGAGGTTCTGTAATGAATCCCGTCGACCATCCCCATGGAGGGGGAGAAGGGCGCGCCCCTATTGGTCGAAGTGGACCTGTTACTCCCTGGGGGAAGCCCACATTAGGCTATAAAACACGTAAGCGCAAGAAACCCAGCAATGCGCTGATAGTTCGTCGCCGCCGTAAGAGCTCTAAGCGGGGTCGGGGTGGTCGCGAGTCTTAGTACTGTTAGGGCAGCACCCTAGCGGTTAATAGCTGAGGTTCCTGAGGCTTGTCGTTTTAATTGTAATAGGTTAACTAACTATGGCTCGTTCCCTGAAAAAAGGCCCTTTTGTTGCCGATCATCTTCTTAGCAAAGTTGAAGCGCTGAATGTTAAGGGCGAAAAACAAGTGATAAAAACCTGGTCCCGTGCTTCCACGGTTCTACCGCAAATGATCGGGCACACTATTGCAGTTCACAATGGGCGGCAGCATGTTCCAGTCTTTCTGACAGAACAGATGGTTGGGCATAAACTTGGTGAATTTGCGCCGACTCGCACCTTCCGGGGTCACGCTAAAGGGGATAAAAAAGCGCGTTACTAAGGCATAAATATGGCTAAACAAATAACTAAAGTTAACCCAGAAGCTAGTAGTATCCAGGCAACTGCCCGCTACATTCGAATGTCACCTCACAAAGTGCGCCGAGTTCTCGATCAGATTCGAGGCCGTTCTTATCGTGAGGCGTTAATCTTACTAGAGTTTATGCCCTACCGCGCTTGTGAACCAGTCCTGAAGGTGCTTCGTTCTGCGGTAGCAAACGCTGAACATAATGATGGTTTGGACCCGGCAACTCTGGTTGTAAGCCGAGCTTATGCCGATCAAGGACCTAGCCTTAAGCGGTTTAGACCTAGAGCTCAAGGTCGGGTTTATCAAATCCGCAAGCCGACTTGCCATATCACTGTTGCTGTTGCTCCAGCTTTGGCTGAAACGTAAGCAGCGTTTTAGGAATCAACTGCTCGTTATTGTTGTATGAGGGCGCATTTGTGGGACAAAAAATTCATCCAACTGGCTTTCGTCTTGGGATTACTCAAGAACATCGGTCCCGCTGGTTTGCCGATATGAATCGCTATCCAGAGCTTCTCCAGGAGGATTACAAGATTCGTAATTATGTAGAGAAGGCGCTTAGTAATGCAGGGATTTCCGGCGTTTATATTGAGCGTAAGGCAGACCAGATCGACCTAGAAGTTCGGACTGCACGGCCTGGGGTTGTGGTAGGGCGGGGTGGCGCAGGGATTGAATCTCTGCGAACTGGCATTCAAAAAGAATTGGGCAGTGAGCGCCCAGTTCGTATCAATGTCGTGGAAGTAGCTCGGGTTGATGCTGAAGCTGCCCTTATTGCTGAATATATCGCCCAACAGCTAGAACGACGAGTGTCCTTTCGGCGGGTAGTCCGTCAGGCAATTCAGCGGGCTCAGCGGGCTGGGATTGAGGGGATTAGGATTCAGGTAGCAGGTCGGCTGAATGGCGCAGAGATTGCCCGGACTGAATGGACGCGTGAAGGCCGTGTGCCACTGCACACTCTCAGAGCCGATATCGATTATGCCTACTACACTGCCAGCACGGTGTACGGCATTCTGGGTGTTAAGGTTTGGGTTTTTAAAGGGGAAGTAATTCCTGGTCAAGAGGAGCAACCTGCAACGAGAGAGGCACAGCCTCGCCGTCGGCAACAGCGGCGACGGCAGCAGTTCGAGGACCGCTCCGGGGACCGTGGAGACGAAGCCTAAGCTTGAGCCAAAATCATGTCTTTAGCCTTTTATCTTAATTTAATAACAGCAAGACTATGTTAAGCCCAAGAAGAACTAAGTTTCGTAAACAACAGCGCGGACGCATGCAAGGGGTGGCAACCCGAGGTAGTTCGCTAAACTTTGGCGAGTTTGGCCTTCAGGCATTAGAACCTGCTTGGGTCACCTCTCGTCAAATTGAGGCAGGTCGCCGCGCTATGACTCGATATATTCGTCGGGGCGGCAAAATTTGGATCCGCGTGTTTCCGGATAAGCCTGTGACAATGCGCGCTGCTGAAACTCGCATGGGTTCTGGAAAAGGAGCCCCTGAGTTCTGGGTCGCCGTTGTCAAACCGGGGCGAATTCTCTATGAAATTACAGGCGTTCCGGAAGCAACAGCGCGTGAGGCAATGCGTTTAGCGGCCTTTAAGATGCCCATCAAAACTAAGTTTATCATGCGTGAAACTGAGGGAACGTAGGCCATGACTTTACCTAAAATTCAAGACTTTAGGGATCTGAGCGACCAGGAATTGGATGAACAAATTCAGACCTTAAAGCGGCAACTGTTTGAACTGCGAATGCAGAAAGCGACACGCCAAACAGTTAAACCACATCTATTTAAGCACACGCGTCACCAGTTAGCTCAGTTAATGACTGTTGAACAGGAGCGCCAGCGTTCCACAAGTAAGGTAGCTGATCAGTCTGTAGTGAAAGAGGAGTAAGGGCGTGGCAGTTAAAGAAAGAGTTGGTCTTGTAGTCAGTGACAAAATGCACAAAACTGTTGTTGTTGCTGTGGAGAATCGGGCGCCCCATCCGAAGTACGGCAAGACTATGGTTCGAACAAAACGGTTTAAGGCTCATGATGAAGAAAACCGTTGTCGTGTCGGTGATCGCGTTCGGATTCAGAAACTCGCCCTCTTAGTCGGACGAAGCGTTGGATGATTGCAGATATCCTGGCTACTGCCCCCAAGTATAGGTGTACCGTTATGATTCAACCTGAAACATACCTAAATGTTGCTGACAACAGCGGCGCTAAAAAGCTGCTCTGTATTCGAATATTGGGTGGCAATCGTCGCTACGGCGGGGTAGGGGATGTGGTAATTGCCACAGTCAAAGATGCCACACCGAACATGCCGGTTAAAAAGTCTGACGTAGTTCGGGCAGTGATTGTCCGTACCCGCAAAAGCATTACTCGCGATAGCGGTATGAGTATCCGGTTTGATGACAATGCGGCTGTTCTAATTAATCAAGATGGTAATCCTCGAGGAACGCGGGTGTTTGGGCCGGTAGCCCGTGAACTGCGGGATAAGAACTTTACCAAAATTGTTTCACTAGCGCCGGAGGTGCTTTGATGGCAAAACAATCGCAGAAGGGGTCTACTCGACCCGCTACAAGATGCACGTCAAGAAGGGCGACACGGTTCAGGTAATCGCTGGCAAAGATAAAGCCAAGGTTGGGGAAGTACTGCAAGTCTTTCCAGAGATGAGCAAGGTGATCGTCAAGGGAGTCAATATTAAGACCAAACACATTAAACCGCAACAGGAAGGTGAATCAGGGCAAATCACCACCGTGGAGGCTCCAGTTCACAGCTCAAACGTCATGCTTTACTCGACCAAGCAAAATGTAGCAAGCCGCATCTGCTACACCTTGGATGAAGCAGGCCGGAAAGTGCGTCAGCTCAAGAAGACTGGAGAGGTGATTGATCGTTAAAGAGAGGTTTATCGTCAGTATTGCTTATTAGCTCTACTCCTCGCTTCTCGAATCCCTCTTTGGACCAGATCAGTACAGGATTTAGCATCTATGACAGAACGATTGAAAAACCTTTATCAAGAAACGACCGTTCCTAAACTGATGGAGCAGTTCCAGTATAAAAATACCTATCAAGTTCCTAAACTTGTCAAAGTCATTATTAATCGAGGCCTGGGAGATGCTTCTCAAAACGCAAAGGCTTTGGAAGCGTCTCTAAATGAAATTGCGATCGTGACTGGTCAAAAGCCAGTGGTCACACGAGCTAAGAAGGCGATCGCGGGATTTAAGATCCGTCAAGGCATGCCTGTAGGAATAATGGTCACTCTCCGCTCTGACCGAATGTATGCCTTTCTGGATCGACTCATTAGTCTTGCCCTACCCCGGATTCGCGACTTCCGCGGTGTCAGTCCCAAAAGCTTTGATGGTCGAGGTAACTATACCTTAGGCTTGCGCGAGCAACTTATCTTCCCGGAAATTGATTATGACAGTATCGATCAAATTCGTGGCATGGACGTTTCGATTGTCACGACTGCCAGCACTGATGAAGAGGGCCGTGCCCTTTTAAAAGAAATGGGTATGCCTTTTCGGGACAGCTAAAGGAGGTTGACACAAGGATCATATGGCGACAAATGACACGATTGGAGATATGCTGACCCGCATTCGTAACGCAAACTTAGCGCGGCACCAGAGCACAGAAGTTCCGGCAACCAGAATGACGCGTAGTATTGCTCAAGTCTTGAAAGAAGAAGGTTTTATTAAAGACTTTGAAGAAGTTGGCGAACCGGTAAAGCGAAATTTAGTGATTGCTTTGAAATACCAAGGCAAACAGCGCCAGCCTACTATTCGAGTGCTGAAGCGAGTTAGTCGACCGGGCTTACGCGTGTATTCCAACCGCAGGGAGCTTCCTCGAGTGCTTGGAGGAATTGGCGTAGCCATTATTTCTACTTCCAGCGGCATCATGACGGATCGAGATGCTCGCCGCAGTGGTGTTGGCGGTGAAGTCCTATGTTACGTCTGGTAAGGCAATTGCAGCAGTAAGGAGTTCATCATGTCTCGAATTGGCAAACGCCCTATACCTGTTCCGGCGCAAGTTACTGTAACCGTTGAGGGCCAGCAGGTTAACGTCAAGGGTCCTAAGGGAGAGCTCTCAAGAGTGGTACCCGCGCAAGTATCTGTGATGCAGGAAAACGGCACTTTGCAGGTGAATCGGCGCAATGAATCTCGGGCGGCGCGTCAGCGCCACGGGCTGAGCCGGACCCTGGTCGCTAATATGATTGAAGGGGTATCCCAAGGCTTCCAGCGGCGCTTAGAAATTCAGGGTGTGGGGTACCGGGCCCAGGTCCAGGGTAGGAACTTGATTTTGAACGTTGGCTATAGCAAGCCAGTTGAAATTGCTCCTCCAGCAGGAATTCAGGTTGCTGTAGAAGGAAACGTTAATGTTTTAGTTAGCGGTATTGATAAGGAAGTGGTGGGAAACACTGCTGCCCGAATTCGCGCAGTGCGGCCTCCAGAGCCTTACAAAGGGAAGGGTATTCGCTATGCTGGCGAGTTTGTCAGACGTAAAGTTGGTAAAGCAGGTAAGAAGTAATGAAGCTGAGTCGTAAGGAACTGACCCACAGCAGACATCGTCGAATTCGTACTAAGGTTAAAGGTACGGCGGAACGTCCTCGATTGGCAATCTTCCGCTCTAATCAGCACATCTATGCTCAAGTAATCGATGACACCGAACAGCGAACCATGGTGTCTGCCTCAACAGTTGAGGCAGATTTGAAGTCTCAACTAAACTCTGGTGCGACCTGCGAGGCTTCCATGCAAGTGGGCAAGCGGGTAGCACAGCGCTCGCTGGAGCAGGGGATCCGGCAAGTCGTCTTTGACCGGGGTGGCAAACTTTATCATGGTCGAGTCAAAGCTCTAGCAGAGGCTGCTCGAGAAGCAGGTTTAGAATTCTAAAGCGCGCCCGTACTTCAAGATTGTTTCAGGATCAAGTGTTATGGCAAACCGGAATAAAAGCAGCCGCAGTCGAGAGAAAGATACCAACTCGCAAGAGCGGGTAATCCAGATTAGTCGTGTCTCCAAAGTAGTCAAAGGTGGGAAAAAGCTCAGTTTCCGCGCGATCGTTGTTATCGGCAATGAGCGCGGGCAAGTGGGTGTGGGTGTTGGCAAAGCCAGTGATGTCATTGGTGCTGTCAAGAAAGGTGTTGCCGATGGGAAGAAACATCTGGTTGATGTTCCCTTGACAAAAGTGAACTCGATTCCCCATCCCACGAACGGTTGGGGAGGAGCCGCTAAAGTGATGATGCGGCCCGCAGCCCCTGGAACCGGAGTCATTGCTGGAGGTGCGGTTAGAACTGTACTTGAGTTGGCCGGTGTTCGTAACGTCCTGGCTAAGCAGTTAGGTTCTGATAATCCCTTAAACAATGCGCGGGCAGCCATTGATGCTTTAGATAGTCTGCGAACCTTCTCCTAAGTAGCTGTGGAGCGAGGGATTGCTGTTGAAAAGCTCTACGCCTGATTGGGCAATTAACCGTCGGGTAAGGTTTTTACGATGAGACACTAAGATGCTCAAGCTAATAGGGGCTCCCACCACCGGCGGCTCCGGTGGGGCGGTGGCATTGAGCATGGGCACGAGGCGGGGC
>JAUJON010000077.1 GCA_030447595.1 Thermosynechococcaceae cyanobacterium YX3bin19 | reverse complement strand
AGATTTTTGAACGGGTGGAGAACAGGCATTTTTTAACCTCCTAATCTTCTGCTTATAAAACACTGTTAAGCCAAAGTGCAGGGTCTTATAGAGCTGCGAGCGAGTAAAAGCAGTGGCTACCATTGCCACCATTGGCAACACAAAAAAGCTCAACATTCCCCAAAGGTGGAGACAGGTACTACTCCGTTTTCGTGCTTAATCGCAACACTTTGACCCTATAAAGAAAGATCAAACTAAAACCAGTAGGAGGAAGCAAATTCTGAGTCAAATTCTTCGGGAATTTGATGGCTGAGTCGTTCTTCATTCTCATTCAGGATATGCCGAATACCCTGGTAAATTAGAGCTTCCAAGCATCCCCTTATTTCTGGAGAAGTCAGAGTCTTGAAGTTGAGGGATAGCTGTTTACTTTTATCAACAGCGACATCACAACTCGAAATTCGGCTCAGAACATAAGTAATTAATTCTTGCCGTAAGTCAGGAATTGCAAAAGCTCGCTGATATGGATGGTCAGGGTAAGTTTCTAGAGCACTCTCAATTTGTTCAACAATTGTTGGTGCTGTTAAATCGATACCTTTAGCAGTCATTTTTTAGGTACCTCTGTCAGGATATTTACCGGGTGAAGGCCAATAGTTTTTCTGGAACCACTTTGAGTGGCTAAATAACTTGGCCTGACTTAGAAAGTAGTCGAAAAACTTGAGGATCTTGTGAGGACAATGAAAGCTACAGGTACCCGTGCTGATACTACTAAGTAGCGAGATCCCATTCAACATAAAACGCTGAACCGAGTACTTTCTGATTCGACCAACCCTAGATCATGACCCGTCTACCTCGGGACGAGGGCTAGTCCATCCGAATTACCTTGCCTTTCTCAGTTCCCGTCACCTCAAACAAGTTAACATTGAATAGTTTGATGTTGAATGCTTGCTGAGAAGGGATGACCTGCCAAAAGGGCTAGAGGACCAGTCTTCTGTTCACAGTTGAATTAATGCAAAAAAACTGATTGATGGGAACTCGATACCAAGGTACAAAAGACGAAGTCAGGGCCTTAGATACCTATATTAAGTTGGTGCGAGCTACTGAATCCGTCTGCAACCGCATTCACCGCCACCTCGCTGAGACTGGATTAACGGTGAGCCAGTTTGGGGTTCTGGAAGCTCTATTGCACTTAGGGCCAATGATGCAACGGGAGCTAGCAGAAAAGCTCCTCAAAAGTGGTGGCAACATCACGATGGTCATTGACAATTTGGAGAAGCGGCAGCTAGTTAAACGCGATCGCCAGGCCGAGGACCGCCGCTGTGTCAGGGTCTGCCTCACCCCAGAAGGGGAACAACTGATTCGAGACGTATTCCCCTTCCATGTCGCGACTATCCAGGAGGAGATGAGCATTCTCACTGAGTCTGAGCAGGAAGAACTGGGTCGGCTATGCCGTCGCCTGGGCAGACAGGAGTAGAGAAATCCGTCCCAGTTTAACCGGATCATTAATTCAATATTAAATAATTCTACGTTAAACTATTACTAACCAACGATAACCGGAAGATCATTACTTCCTACCAACCCTGTGGAGGACACAATGATTACTCTACGACGCAGTGATGAGCGAGGCCATGCCAATCACGGCTGGCTTGACAGTTATCACACCTTCTCCTTTGCCAATTACTATGATCCGCAGCATATGGGCTTTCGAACGTTGCGGGTCATCAATGATGATCGCGTTGCTCCAGGAGCAGGTTTTGGTGCCCACTCCCACCGAGATATGGAAATTATTACCTACGTGCTGGAAGGTTCCCTGGAGCACAAAGACAGTTTAGGTACTGGCGCAGTGATCACTCCCGGTGAGGCCCAGCGCATGAGTGCAGGAACTGGTATCACCCACAGTGAGTTTAATCACTCCCAAACCGAGCCGGTTCACTTCCTGCAAATTTGGATCGTTCCCGATACCCGAGGGTTAAAGCCAAGTTACGAGCAGCGGCACTTTCCGCTTGCCGAAAAGCAGGGTAAGCTCCGGCTGATTGCCGCTAAAGATGGCCGGGATGGCGCTGTCACCATCCATCAGGATGTAGATCTGTACACTTCGGTACTGGCAGCAGGCGATCTCGTCTCCCATCAATTAGAGCCGGGGCGGCATGCCTGGCTACAGGTCGCCCAAGGTGAGGCCACCTTAAACGGTTATGCCCTTAAAGTCGGGGATGGGGTGGCAGTGACAGAGGCAAAGCGTCTAGAAGTTAGCACTGGCACTGAGGCGGAGATACTGCTATTCGACTTGGCCTAATCGATGCCTCAAAGTTGGGGCGCTATCTCCTACGGAGACACTACTGCCAAGCGCCCCAACGATCCCTGTTACAACATTTCTCTCATTCACAAATCTATCAACCGATTAAGGAACTCGTTTTATGGTCAAGATTGTCGGCATTGGCGGTAGCCTCCGGTCCAATTCTTCTACATATCGAGCCCTCGAGCTTGCGGCCCAGCGGGTAGAAGCAATGGGTGCCTCGGTGGAACTGCTCGATCTGCGAACTCTAAAGCTACCCTTTTGCGACGGAGGCGATGACTATCCTGGCTACCCAGATGTGGAGCGGCTGCAGGAAACTGTGAAGCAGGCAGATGGCTTAATTTTGGCAACCCCAGAGTACCACGGTGGCGTCAGTGGGGTACTGAAGAATGCACTGGATTTGATGAGCTTTGAACACCTATCGGATAAGGTGACGGGACTCATCAGCGTCTTAGGGGGTCAGTCTAACAGCAATGCCTTGAATGACTTGCGGTTGATTATGCGTTGGGTCCATGCCTGGGTGATTCCCGAGCAAATCGCCATTGGACAAGTTTGGAAAGCTTTTGGTCCAGACGGAAAGCTATTGGATGAGAAACTCTCTGAGCGGTTTGATGGGTTTGCTGAAAGCCTGGTTGTGAACACTCGCAAGCTACGAGGCAGTTCATAAAACTATTGTCAGATCCTTTGGATGGTGTACCACAAGCCCTTCCCAGAGGTTTGCAGCTTTAAGAATTTTGGTGTGAGGGTAATGACGCTGCTACTGAGAGGAGTGAAGTCTATGAATCTCTCGATCCCCAACAGCCTCCCAATCACTTTGCAGGCTGCAGTCGCCCGCCGGGAACTCAGTGCCGGACAGGTCCTTTTCCATCAAGGAGACCCTGCCCAAGCCATGTTTGTGGTTGAGATGGGTCGCCTCAGGCTAGACCGCAACACTCGTGAAGGGAAAACAACGGTTTTTCAGGTCGCACGAGTAGGGGAAAGTTTTGCGGAATCAGCGTTGTTCTTTGAGGTCTATAGCTGCGATGCGATCGCTGAGATACCGTCGCGCCTCCTAGTCTATTCGAAGCAGCTGTTACGCACCGCACTAAACAACCATCCGGCCTTAGCTGAAGACTTTATCGAGCGGCTGCTGCGAAAAAGCCAGTCCCTGAAGATGCGCCTGGAACTCCGCAGCCTCCGGTCTGCCCGTGATCGCGTACTGCACTACTTACTGGTTGAAGCTCAACCCGGTGAAACAACCGTCAGATTTGACCGCTCCCTCAAAGAAGTTGCCGGTGATTTGGGTCTGACCCCGGAGGTGCTCTACCGAACCCTGTCTCGGCTGGAACGCGAAGGCGCCATCACCCGGACTAAAGGGCAAATCACCTTTTATCCCTCGGTAGCATAAGGCCTTACAATGAATTAGCTTGATTGAGCCGTTGCAGGAAGGCACTTGGGGTACTCATACCTGTGAGGTCAAAGCAGTTCTTTTGACAACGATATTGATTGAGGAATGCCCGGATTTAAAAATTTATTGACCGCCAGCAAGAACCAACTCTTCATTCATCGTTCAATCTTCTGGTTGAACAGTTCAGCCCTATTGCTGCTGCTGGCTTTAAGTGTCTGATTGTATCTCTGCCTTAGGAACTGGAGTTTTACTGGTTGACGATCTGTTTCGATTGACTCTAGTCCTGTACTACGCAGCAAGGTGTGCTGGCGCTGCTAATGTACCTACTTTATGGTACGAGTGCGATCGCTTACGGCTTATTGACACGGCAGAATCCTGGCAACTCCTACGTTCTAGCAATTTTCTGACGGTTTATTCGTCTTTTCTACCCTCGTGGACTTAATGCCTTGAGGGCGGTGGCAGCTTGCAATGCTAGGACGGAACCAAGTTACTGGAAGCACTGAACATTGCCCTATGACTTCTGGCAGGTCTGTTTGGGCACCTTTCAAATAGCTTCTGGCAAAGGCTTCTTAAAATCCTTTAAGATTGGGTGCAGGGAATAGACATAATCAAAGGCCAAGAGACAAGATCCAGCATTTCCTGAGCAACCTCGGAGTGCTAGCTAGGGCATGTTTTAGAACCGATTGAGACTTGAGAATCCCAGGGGTTGATGGGGAGCCACTAACTCTAACCACTGCTTCACTCTCTCGCGCTGGCGATTTTGCTCTTTTTTACCTCACCGATAAAGTTGTAGGTCCTCGGCAATGATTTCTTAGCACTGGGGTCAGTATAGGATGGGCAGATAGATTTTGCAGTACAACTGGTAATTTTTCTTCACCCCTGCTGGAGAGTAACTCGTGCGGTTTTTCGTTTATCGGCGTCACGCTTGCTTGATTTTCTCATCTTTCTTTGCGTAGTTCCGACATTAAGGCTAACCCTCTACACAGACCTGCAGGAACACCAGCTGGAAATAACCCAGGAAGGTGCGGAAAGATGCTAGCCGGATGCTCCGCCTAACGCAGGACGCGAAGAATAACCTGTCAGGCTCACGCCAACTGCTCGATGCCTAGCCGGACTCTACCTGGAAAATAGTGACGACCCAGCGAAGTGTCGCGGGAACGGGTATACTAAGAAGCACTACCCGTCCATAACTGGCTTAAGCGTAGTGCAGGCCGATGGCAATGGTTCTTGTAGCGCTGGCTACGCTTCATCAGCCAGATCATTTGACTGATCAAATTTGGTTCCAGCAGGTAGTGCAAAGACGTAGCTTCACCGTTGCCAGCTACCAGACCCATTTGATTCTAGCAAACCAGGGATTGTTTTCAGCTATCCACTGTTCAATAGGACAGGCCATATTACCATCAGTAGTCAACTTTCTGGATTTGCTTGGTTCTGATCAACTGGCGGCTTGCAAAAAAATCACTGCCAGGGTGAGACGGTGCTTCACGTTATTGATCGCGGCACCCTGATTGTCCGCCATGCAAGCGGATCAGGGGCTGGAAGTTATTCTAGAGGCGCCAATCATTAACATCTGGCGGGGGCCAGAGTGAAAGGTGCGCGGCCTTGACGGCGTTATCCGCCTGCGCCCTTTATGCCCTTGGGCAGCAGCGACAATGCTGAACTGTACACGGCGATCAGTATCGGCAGGATACTCCCTTCAATCAAATTTAACCGTCGGCATTTGAACCGTAATTTGGCAGGACTGGGACTCGCCGCTCTCTTAGCAATCACGACCGCCTGGATCGGCGGCAACCTGTTTTGCTCCCCCTGCAGGCCTAGCGGCGAGCAGTACAGCAAATTGCAGCAGGAGACCTAAGCGCCCGCACCGGCCAGCTTCATCATCCAGGAGAACTAGGCCCATTTAGCTTTGCCTTTGATCAAATGGCAGCGATCATTGAACAGCGTGAGGCTGAACTAGAACAGCAAACTTTACGACTCACCCAGTTGCCCAATCGCAGCTTGTTTATGAACCGTTTAGATGCCCTCCAACGTGCAGGGTGCCAAGACGACCTGTTTGCGGCTCTTGCTCGATCGATCGATTCAAGATGATCAATGACAGCATCGGTCATGGTTCTGGGGACCAGCTACTGATTGAAATCGCCCACCGTCTAAAAACCTGTCACCAGAGCCCCTGGCGACGCTATTCTCGGTTTGGGAGGTGACGAGTTCACAATCATTTTGGAGACTATCCAAGACCTGAGTGATGTCATGGCGATAGTGGAGCAAATTCAAAAACAACTGGTACGGCGTCCCTTTAGCCTTAAAGGGCACGAGTTTTACCACGCAGCATCGGCATTGCTTTGAGCCGGCTGCAGGTCGTCACCTGTGGTGGGCTGCGCGGAGACTTATCACCAACCCGAAGACCTTCTCCGCGATGCTGATACTGCAATGTACCGAGCTAAAGCATTGGGGGGCGGGTGCTGTGCAGTGTTTAACACGGCGATGCACACTCGCGTTGTTAACCGCTGGCAGTTGGAAACCAATCTCAGGCAAGCAATTGAACATCAGGAATTTGTGCTTCACTATCAACCCATTGTGCTATTGGCAACAAGTCAAGTTGTGGGTTTTGAGGCACTCGTACGCTGGAACCATCCGCAGCGGGGATTGGTGCATCCAGTAGAATTTATTTCGGTGGTTGAGGAGATGGGGCTGATCCAGCCTATGGGGCAGTGGGTGCTGCAAGAAGCCTGCTGTCAGATGCAGACCTGGCAAAGGCAGATCGGTCTCCAAAACACTGGCTCAGGGATATTTCCCCTCAAGGAGGACTTGGCCTTAGCGATTAGTGTAAATCTTTCTTGCAAGCAACTGCTGCAACCCGATTTGGTTGAGCAGATTCAGCGAGTGCTTCAGGAGGTCAATTTGCCAGCCAGTGTTTTGAAGCTGGAACTAACCGAAAGCATGTTTATGGAGAGCTCTGGCTTTATTATGGAGCAACTATTGCAACTCAGAAGCTCAGGAATTCAGCTATACGTGGATGACTTCGGCACCGGCTACTCGTCATTGAGCCGCCTGCAAAATTTTCCCCTCCATGCTTTAAAGATTGACCAAACCTTTGTCAAAGCTTTGGGTACCCATCAAGGCAATGCCGGGGTTGTCCAGGCAATTGTAACGTTAGCTCACAGTCTCCAACTGGATGTGGTGGCTGAAGGGGTAGAGTCAGCGAGTCAAGTTGCTCACCTTCAGCAGTTAGGATGCAAATACGGGCAGGGGTACTTCTTCTCAAGACCCCTAGATGGTGAGGCGGCAGGAGCATTGATTGGGTCATCGCTCACAGGCTCAGGGCTAGGGAGAGGATAAACCGATCTAGGGTGCTGCCAGAGAAGCGGCGTGAGCTTGAAACCCTGCGCTCATCAGTGCCTGAACCGTAGTCTGGTCGTTTTCTACTCGAAAGCGGGCACCCAGCCGGACAAAGGAGCGTTGATGTTGGCTAGTAATGGCCGCAACTACTGGAACTTTAGCTGCCCCTTCACTCCCCTGTTCCAGCAGAACGGTTTTGAGCCGGTACTGTTCTTCAATATCCGCTGCTTTGTGGGGAGTCAGTTCCACCATCACGAGCCGGACTTCTTCAATGGGCTCAGCATCTTCCAAAATAAGCTGTACTCGGTCATCCCGGCGGTCAATTTTGCCCCAGACCATCAGGCGGCGATCGGGCTCAATATAAGCGCCGATCCGCTCATAGCTTTTGGGAAAAACCACGGCTTCTGCTTTACCTGTGAGGTCTTCAAGCTGGACGATCGCCATGCGATCGCCTTTTTTGGTGACAATTGGCTTCACTTCCGTCAGCAGGACAATCGCACTCACCAGAGTATTTTCCGGCTGGTCTTCCAAATCCAGCAAATTTACCGGTGCCAGGATCTGAGCAGCCTGTTGAACCGCCTTGAGGGGATGGTCACTGATGTAAAAGCCCAAGAGTTCTTTTTCTAAGCGCAGCTTCTCGTTTTGGGGTAAATCTGCCACTGCGGGAGCCTTTGGGGCAGATTCAAAGGTCGAGGGAGTTTGGGCGGTGCTGCCACCGAATAGATCGAATAAATTGCCCTGGCCCATCGCCCGATCTTTAGCCCGGCCCTGAGACCAGCCAATGACCGGGTCGAGGTTGTGCAGGAGTTGGTTACGATTTTTTTCTAGGGAATCCAGCGCCCCACAATGAATTAAAGCTTCTAGGGCCCGGCGGTTGACGACTCGGGAGTCCACGCGATCGCACAAATCTGCCAAAGAGTAAAACTCGCCCTCCCTCTCACGGGTTGCCAGGATTTCCTCAATTGCTCCCTGCCCGACATGGCGCACAGCAGACAGCCCAAACAAGATACTGGCTGCTAGCGGGGTAAAGTCCACGCCAGAGCGATTGATATCCGGCGGTTCTACCTGAATCCCCATGCTGATACAAGTGGCAATATATCGCTGCACTTTGGACTGGTCGCTACTGTTGGCCGTTAACAGTGCCGCCATGTACTCTACAGGGTAATTAGCTTTCAGATAGGCGGTTTGATAGGTGACGTAGCCGTAGGCAGTGGAATGGGATTTATTGAAGCAATATTCAGCAAATAACACCATTTGCTCGAAGAAGAGCTTCAGCAATTTTAGACTTCACGCCATTTTTGGCGGAGCCTTAATGAAGATCTCCCGGTGCTTTTGCATTTCCGAGACTTTCTTCTTGCCCATGGCTCTCCTCAGTAAGTCAGCTTGACCCAAGGAGTACCCAGCCAGATCCTGGGCCATCTTCATGATCTGTTCTTGGTAGCAGTTATGGGTAACTATTCCATGGGCTAGAAAATAGGGTGAGGATTGATCTTCCATTTGCAGATCAAAACAGTCCTCACTACCCCAGTCCTCAATGGAGATAACATAAACAGGCCGGGCGTCTTGCAGATAAGTAGTTGCGTAGAGCTGATAATAAAAGTCATCCCAACCATCGAGCTTCGCTTTATAGTGTGAGTCCTTGGGCTTAAACAGAATTCCATTCTGGAGCGTCCTTCGCAGTCTTCCTGGTTGCCCGGTCTGTACTACCTAGAGGTGTGACAAGTGCTTCGGCAAACGATGCTGATGGAATTGGAAGATAGTTGTTTGAGATTTCTTGATAAGGTTTTCCATGCAATGCTGCCCTCCCCAAAATCAAATTAAATCGAGTACGGTCAGCGATCAACACATAGTTGCTGGCAATGGAATAGCTGATTTTAAGACTGCTCAGCAGTAAACCAACGTCTTGTAGCAACTTGGGGGATGAACTTCGGAAATAAATAAGTTTTTGGTTATAAGATCCGTCACTATCCCACAGTCCTCGCAGGAGGTTTATCCTGTCCCTGTTCACAATAGTGAAAAATATCTGCTGGTAAGTGTTTCTCTAAGGATTTAACCTTCCATCCTCTACCGCCATAGAGGTGATCCATGAACTGCGTTAAGGGAGTTAGTCGAGGCGCAGTATTGAACTTGGCGTAGGCGTACCAGCATCTTGTGTTGAAGTAGTACTTGGCTTCTCCACCCCAAGTTGTAGCAATCAGATTCACGTCAGATAGCACTTGCTTCTGTCGCACAAGCGATGTTAGGGGTTGAAGCAGTGAGGTCTCCATCTCCGAGCAACAGTCCAAGCACATAAGCTCCATTACGCCGTAGTTTCTTAGTGTTCCGGGAGACAAGCCATTGCTCATAAAGGGCAGAGCTATTGATGTGAGCATTTTTCATTGCCAGGGCTGGTTTTAGCTCATAGGCAAACTTGTCTCCCTCTGGGGTCAAAAATCTGTGGTGCTTACTGGTGTAGATTACGGTACCACTGGACAGTGTGATTTTCAGAATGTCCTTTACGCCGCTGTGCCATTGCTTCGTAACCTTTGCAGGCCATACTTTTTTCCATCCGATGTCAGTACCACATCACCTGAGTGGATCCTGTTCAATGGGAACAGAGGAGCCATCCGGCTTGTTGATCAGCGTTCCCTTTGGTAGGCAAAGCGTACCATAGGTTTCTTCCAGAATTGGCTCTAGGAGTGGGTGGGGGTAATCGACCTTTTCCCGGCCATGTTTGCGATCAATAAACTTAGGAATCAGGCCAGCGTCCAAGGGACCGGGGCGATACAGCGCCAGGATCGAAGAAATATCCTCTAGATTCGAGGGCTTCAGATCCCGTACTGGCGCATCTCGGGGCTCTAACTGTAATACCTTCCAGTTGCCCCCGGCCTAGGAAGTTGAAGGTGTTCAGATCGTCAATCGGGATTTGATCAGCATCGAGTTCGAAGTTGCGGGTCTGCTTAATCAGATCCACAGTCTTTTGGATCATTGTCAGGTTCCGCAGGCCCAAGAAGTCCATCTTTAATAAACCCCAGCATTTCCAGATGTATGAAGTACTGGGTGATGACCGAGCCGTCGTTGTTACATTGCAGCGGCACGATTTCATCTAGGGGCTGAGAGGCAATCACGACTCCGGCGGCGTGGACGCCAAAGGTCTTGTTCGTACCCTCAATCCGAATTGCCATATCCAGCCAGTGGCGTACTTTCGGGTCTTTGTCGTACTTTTCTTTAAACTCCGGGGCGGGAGTTTGCTCCGAGATCATCACTGCTAACTTGGCGGGCTTACCCCGAGATACCGGAATCAGCTTTGCCATCCGGTCGGCCTCCCCGTAGGGAATATCCAGTACCCTAGCGACATCTTTCAAAACAGCCTTAGAGGTCATGCGGTTGAAGGTGATGATCTGGGCTACTCGGTCTTCTCCATACTTGCGGGTGACGTAATCAATCACCTGATCGCGCTTTTCAATGCAAAAGTCGGTATCGATATCCGGCATGGATTTGCGCTCTGGGTTCAAAAACCGCTCGAACAGTAGTCCGTGATGCACCGGGTCAATGTTGGTGATTTTTAAGGCGTAGGCCACCAGCGAACCTGCTGCCGAACCACGGCCCGGACCCACGGGAATGGCATTATCCCTGGCGTATTTAATGTAGTCCCAGACGACTAAGAAGTAAGTTGAAAACCCCATCTGCTGCATCATTTTCAGTTCGTAATCCAGCCGTTGACGGTAGGTGGGGTCTACGTCAGCCCGAGACTGGAGATTCAGCCGCTCCAGAAGGCCCTGCCAGGTGACTTGCTCCATGTAGGTATCGGCAGTATGTCCGGCGGGAACGGGATAGTCGGGGATGCGAGGCTCGCCGAGAATCTGGTAGGGTTCGATTTTGTCTGCGACTTCCAGGGTGGTGGCGATCGCCGATTGGATCACAGCTTCCGGCAGGTGATCGCGGAACAACTGGGCCATTTCCTCCGCAGACTTGAGGTATTCCGTCCCGCTGTAGCGCAGGCGGCTGTCTTCCGTAATTAGCTTCCCAGTTTGGATGCACAACAGGGCGTCATGGGCTTCCACGTCGTAGCAGGAAATAAAGTGGGAGTCATTGGTCGCCAGAACCTTGATCTCTAACTCCCGGGCAATTTTAATAATTTCCACATTGACGATCCGGTCTTCCGGGGAGCCGTGATCTTGAATTTCTAGGTAGTAGTCCTCGCCGAACAGGTCCTTATACCACTGGGCAACGCGGCGGGCAATCTCTGGTTTCCCTTGGAGGATAGCCTGGGGAACCTCCCCCCCCAAGCAGGCACTGGTGACAATCAAGCCGTCGTGGTATTGGGCCAGTAGTTCCTTATTGATACAGGGGCGGGAGAAAATTCCTTTGCCCTGCACGCCCTTAAGGTGAGACACTGTAGTTAGTTTCACTAGGTTCTTGTAGCCTTGGGTATTTTTTGCTAGGACCACCTGGTGATACCGGGGCCGCCGCTCCTGTTTTTCAATATCTCCGTTGATCACATACATCTCATTGCCGATGATCGGCTTGACACCTTTGCCCCGGCAAACCTTCAGCAACTCAATCGCCCCATACATCACCCCATGATCGGTCAGGGCGATCGCCGGCATTCCTAACTGGACAGCGCGTTCAATTAATTCCGGCAGTTGACTGGCACCATCGAGCAGACTGTAGTCACTGTGAACATGCAAGCCGACAAAGGACATAGGTGTTTCAGGTCATGGAGTTGTTAGTGTAGATTAGCGGATTATTGACGCTATATTTAGTTTTTGTCGTATCAATTAACTCTACCTGTAGTGGTTAGACCAAACATCACCCCTGTGGGGAAGCTCGTGTCTCATACCAGTTCATTCAACGAGTTGGGTGTGGCGAAAGACTATCATCGTCGGGTTGTCAGCTTGCAAACACTGGAACAGTATCCCAGTCATTAAAGCCGAACGCGTTTTACTGATCCTGACTTGCGGGAGATGTCTCAGACAGACTCTATCGAATAGATTACTCTAAGTTCTCTTTCGCAAGTTGACCGCTGGATTATCCCAGCGGCTGGGGGATTGGCTAGCTTCTGCAAATAGTTGGGTTTGGGTATAGACAGAGCATGAAAGGAATCTCCTCTATCAATGCTGCTCGTGGTACGGCACTGGAGGCTAGGAGATGCTCATATTAACGCGCTCTCAGCTTCTACGCTACGGGGTTGCCGTGATCGCTTCTCTGCAAGCGTTACTCCTGCCGCTGTTGGTAGACCCTCTGCTTGAGATTGAAAGCCCTTTTCTGCTATTCTTTGTCGCCGTCATGGTGAGTGCTGGGTATGGCGGTTTCGGGCCAGGGCTGCTGGCGACTACCCTGACCGCTTTAGCAAGCGCCTACTTTATTATCCCGGTTACCCCATCAGTCTCATCAGTAGATTGGCATCAAATCGTCTGGCTGATTATATACATTTTGCTGGCACTGCTGATCAGCGTCCTTGCCGCCTCTCATCAAAAGGCGGAGTCGGTGTTGAAAGCGCGGCTCCACCAGCAGGCAGTGGTTGTAGAACTGGGTCAACAGGCACTCCGCAGTACTGAGCTATCTGTATTGATGCAGGCAGCCGTTTCCCTGGTGGCCTCTACTTTGGGGGTAGAGTACTGCAAGATTCTGGAACACCTGTCTGATAAGGATGCATTGCTAATTCGGGCAGGTATAGGCTGGGAGCCGGGGGTGGTCGGGCAGACTATCGCCGACGGTCAGACCGATTCCCACGCTGGGTACACCTTAGGTTCTCAGGAGCCGGTCATCGTTGAAGACCTGCGGACAGAAGCGCGATTTAATTGCCCGTCACTGTTTCGCGAGTACGGAATAGTGAGCAGTGTGAGTGTAATTATCCAGGGTCAGGACCAACCGTTCGGAGTCATTAGTGTCTGCACAACCCGGCGGCGAAGGTTTACCCAGGACGACATTACTTTCTTGCAGGCGATCGCTAACGTGCTAGCCGAGGCAGTTGTACGACTGCGGGCTGAGACAGTGCTGCGGCAAAGTGAAGAACACTTCCGCTTGTTAGTTGAGGGACTGCCGGACTACGCCATCTTCCTAATGGGCTTAGACGGACGAGTTGCCAGTTGGAATACCGGAGCAGAAAGAATTTTAGGTTACTCAGCAGCAGAGATTATTGGTGAGTATAGTTCTCGCTTTTTTACACCGGAAGACATTGAGCGCGGCGAAGCTGAAAAAGAGTTAGACACAGCACGGACAACAGGCCGAGCGGAAGATGACCGCTGGCACGTCCGTAAAGACGGTAGCCGCTTTTGGGCCAGTGGCATTGTCACGCCCTTACAAGAGGGAGCACTGCGGGGCTTTGTCAAGATCATGCGCGATGTCACAGAGCGCAAGCAGATTGAGGAGAGGCTACGGTTGCAAAACCGGGCAATGGAAGAAACCCTCAATGGGATTGTGATTGCTGACGCGAAGACAGCCGACTATCCTTTGATCTATTACAACTCTGCCTTTAAACGGCTGACAGGCTATACCGAGGATGAGATTTTGGGGCACAACTGCCGCTTTTTACAGGGACCCGATACGGACCCGCAGGCCCGGGCACAAATCCGTCTGGCCTTGCGCGAGCAGCGCCACTGCCAAGTCATCATCAAGAATTATCGCAAGGACGGCACCCCTTTCTGGAATGAGCTGGCGATCGCCCCTGTCCGGGATGAGCGGGGTGAATTGACGCACTTTATCGGGGTGCATACCGATGTGACTGCCCGCCAGCAGGCAGAAGTAGAGCGTGAGCAGCTCCTGCAGGCAGAACAGGCAGCCCGCGCTAAGGCTGAGGCAGCGAACCGGGTGAAGGATGAGTTTCTAGCAACGCTGTCTCACGAGTTGCGGACACCGCTGAACTCTATGCTGGGCTGGGTGCAACTGCTGCGGACCCGCAGGCTGAACCCGGCAACCTCGGCTCGGGCCCTAGAAACAATCGAGCGGAATGCTCGGTCTCAGGCACAACTCATCGAGGATCTCCTGGACATCTCTCGGGTGATCCGGGGTAAGTTTCAGTTGAATCTGAGCCCTTGTGAACTGGTGCCCGTCATTGAAGCAGCGATAGATACGGTCCGTCCGGCAGCTCAAAGCAAGGCAATCACGCTGGAATTGGTATTTCCTTCTCCGATAGGGGCCGTCATGGGAGACCCAGATCGCCTACAGCAGGTGGTTTGGAATCTGCTTGCCAACGCGATTAAGTTTACTCCTAAAGGGGGGCAAGTCGAGGTCCGGCTGGAAGAGGTGGGAACCTGGGTTCAGATTCAAGTGATTGATACCGGCAAAGGGATTAGTGCGGAATTTTTACCCTATGTCTTCGAGCGCTTCCTGCAAGCAGATAGTACCACTACGCGGTCCTATGGTGGTCTCGGTCTCGGGCTGGGAATCGTGCGCTACCTGGTGGAGCTGCACGGAGGCACCGTCCAGGCAGACAGTCCAGGGGAAGGGCAGGGAGCAACCTTTACCGTCAGCCTGCCACTAGCGGGTAGGGACGAATTAAAGCTGGAGACTCCCTTGGTCAGATCACAGAGTCAAACTGTACCCTTCTTGGCACTAGATGGTCTGCGAGTGCTGGTGGTGGATGATGAGGCCGATACGCTGGAGTTACTCAGTACTGTATTTGAGCAATGTGGGGCCAAGGTGACAGCAGTGGCATCAGTGAGCGAGGCGATCGCGGCCCTCGATCAAGCTCAAATTGACGTACTGGTGAGCGATATTGGCATGCCCGGAGAAGATGGCTATAGCCTGATTCAAAAAGTCCGGGCACTATCGCCAGCCCAAGGGGGGAAAATTCCTGCTGTTGCCCTCACAGCTTATGCTAGAGCGGAAGATTGCCGTCGAGCAATGGCAGCAGGATTTCAACTGCATGTGGCTAAACCAGTCAACCCAGATGAATTGGTCGCGTCGGTCGCCAGGCTCACCAGATGTACTACAGCAGACTTGTAATTTCCCCCCTGGTAATTGCTGCCGTGAATTTCATTAGATTCTTATCATAAACCCAATTCCTGGTAATGCTAAGAGCTACCCAGTACAGAATCTA
>JAUJON010000076.1 GCA_030447595.1 Thermosynechococcaceae cyanobacterium YX3bin19 | reverse complement strand
GACCCCTTGCAGAAACTCCCGACGAGCCGGCCAGCCATAGTGGTTAAGGAACCGGCTGAGGGCTCCTGCCGATTTGAGCTGGGAGTACTGAGGTAAGGGAGAGCCTACCGGAGCCAGAAATAGTCCGAATAACGCGTGCAGGTTCTCCTGCTGGTAGAGGGAGCGCATCAACCCTAACAGAGTACTCTTTAGGGTTTGGCAAGCTACGGAAAGAGACTCCCTCGGAAACTCATCAACCCTCCGACTCTCTCACCTCCTGTACACAGGTGAAAGACCCCTATGAGCGTTGCTCCTAGTCCAGGATGAAAAGTCAGATCCGGCATGCAGAGGTGACCACGCGCTCCCTGTTTCAAAACAGATTTCACTTAACAGAGAGTACTCCTCTAGAGGTATTATGACTATCTAGGGTTGACTTACACAAAAAATACATATATATTACATATAGAATAAACAAATAAATCTCAATATTTATGTAAACGTTTGAAAGAACACCATTGCAAATTACGGAGGAAATTATGGCATATACGAGGGCTCAGCGTTATTGGTGTAACCATCACCTATCAAATAGGTACCAGGGTTTGTGGTACGTAAATCGAGACTTACACAGGTATAGACATCGGTTAAGACAAGCGCAAGAGCAGTTTAATCTTATAAAAACGCTGGTTTTGCGCCACTTTCGTCGGTTGTTTCACCGTCCAAGCCTAAAGAGGAAGCTGAGAAAAGTTCCTTGTTACTACCAAAGTTAATACTCTCCTGCTGCAGCAGAATAAGTTTATCCTTTATCAGCATGTGGTTAATTTCCACAATTTATGTAGTATAAAATATGTATAGCTTGGGCTGGAGTTTGTTATCTCCCAGGCATTCCAACAGTTACACTCAATGGAGGTCATTTACAATGCCTAATGCTCAAAAGTCGGTACCTGAAAATCAGCTGGCTGGAGAAATTGGCACCAGGTCAACATCTGACAAGAGCAAAAAACGCTTGAATCTCGACTTATCTGCCGAGGCATATGAACTGCTGCAGCAAATAGTTGACGAGTCTGGTAAAAGCATGGCAGAAGTCTTAAGAACTGGATTAGCTCTGTACGGCATAGCTCAAGAAGAAAGTAAACAAGGTGGAAAACTGACGATTTCTGATAAAGACAACGTCGTCAAGAAGGAACTTGTTATACCAAAATAGGCTTCTAAGGGCTCAAGCTTACTAAGGATAGTGTCTTGGGAGGAGAATCATTATGGATCGCCCTATCTCACAAACACCTGACTCTGGAGATGGAGACCCAGAGTCTTCTCCATCCAAGGCATTACCTGCTTTCTCAACTGAGGATTTTTTCCGTAATAAGGGATATCCCCCAGATTCAGTTAAATGGGAGGGTAAAAGTGAGACTCTGGAGGAAAGAAATGCTCGACTTGAAAAACAAAGAGATGATGATGCCCATAGGCATGAACTAGAGAAACAAGAAATAGCTCATAAACATGAACTAGAAAAGCAAGAAACAGCTCATAAACGGGAACTAGAGAAATCAGAAACAGCTTATAAAAGAAAGAAGGATGGATATACTAATACTTTCTCTGCGGCAATAATCGCATTAATAACAATGTCTTGTTTAGGTATGCTCATTAATCCTAATTCGCCAAAAGAGGAAAGAGGATGGTACCAATCAACGGTAACAATAATAGTAGGTGGTGTAGTAGGCTATGTCTTCGGTAAAAGTAGCTCTTCAGAATCAAGCAAATAATTACCACTTTTGAGCCGTGACGAAAAAAGCTCGTTCAACATCAGCTACCTCACGAGAAGGTAACTTACGAATAAATCTATCAAAACATGCCCCTTCTTCCCCAGGCTGAATAACAGTTGTACTCCATCCACAACCGTTTAATAACTCCTCAGGATCATCAAATCCAGATAGCCAAAGGTTGTCCCTACCAACAGTTGCTTTTTTATTGATTATATCCATACCTAAGTAGCTTCCAGGAGCAACATTTCTATCAATATTAGAAATTATTGATCTAAATTGTTGCTCATGAAAATACATTGAGACACCTTCAAGTATCCACACAGAAGGTAAATCGCATCTATATCCTCGTTCAATCAATAAAGTTACCCAATCAAGCTGTGTTAAGTCAGCTTCAATAAAATGATGATTAGTACGTCTTCGCTTGATTTCGCCCATGCGATAATTTTTTTTTCTAATAACTTCTGGCTGGTCAATTTCATAAACTATTTTATCTGCCAAAAACTCTAGTCTAAAAGCTCGAGAATCCATTCCACAGCCGAAGATTATAAGTTGATTAATAAGCTGGCATGTATTGTTAAATACTGATTCTAAAAAATTATCATAGTACTTGGTACGTACTGCTATATATGGCCTAGAACTATCAATTAAATCTGCTTCATCAATAAACTGAATGACGTCTTGAGTAGTTAATATTACAGCTATCTCATCATAAAATAGATGATTTTTTTCACGTGATTCTATGGCCCTGATGGCGCAAGTCATTTCATAAGAAGGAAACGGATTTTGGTTCTCAATCCTATATAACAGTTCATGATATTCGGCCTGTCCGTCCATACCTATTCTAGACCGTTCGCCACTAAACATTGGTTTTGTCTCGTATTGTAATTTTTTTATAAGTTTATTGATCGTAAAAATATAAACTATGAGCTTCTTATTTACTGTATGGATATAAACGATTACTTTACTAACATCAGAACATCAATGAAAATACGCTTGAATATAATCACTAATTATATCTAGAATATCCTCAAAGTAATTTCAAACATTTGAATAAAGACTTAATCAAAAATAATAATAAATATGAATTACCCCAAAAATCTACTCAATTTAAAAAAATGAACATAACAAGACTTAAATCCATAAAATCAGGGGAAAGCTAGCACTCGCGTGCCTTTCAGTAAAGTTGCAACGGAACCGTTTAGGTCTCTGGCCTCAAGCAGTAGGATGCCACCAAGCTGCTCCTTTGTTTCGGCGTAGGGTCCATCCGTGACCGTGACCTTACCGTTTCGGTATCGCAGCGTCGCGGCATTCCGGATACTTTGGGCCGCTTCTCCTCCAATAAAGTGTCCGCTCCTCGCAGCTCGTCGTCATAGGCAAAGCATTTCTCCGGCGAAACGGTTGCTCAACTTCAGACGCTCGTTCCACTGCGTTTCGTCCGGCGTATCCAAGGCAGATAAATTTCATCATTACCTCCAGAATTTGATCTGAAATCGTCGCCTTCGTTCAGTAGTCGTTCGGCAAACCGGTAAATCGACAGTGGTGTAAAAATTTTTTTAG
Source organism: Thermosynechococcaceae cyanobacterium YX3bin19 (assembly GCA_030447595.1). Lineage (GTDB taxonomy): Bacteria > Cyanobacteriota > Cyanobacteriia > Thermosynechococcales > Thermosynechococcaceae > JAUJON01. Next base: position 7,633 of record JAUJON010000076.1, on the reverse strand, counting down.
ATCAATTCGCGCAGGCGTCCTTCAGAAAACGGCGCTCCGGTTCTTGCTTCACGAGCGCCAGCGCCTGGAGATAGGATCCTCTGGCGTCGGTTGTTCTTCCCAGACGCCGACGCCCAGATCTGCCCGCGCTGCGTGTGCGGGTGGTAGTCGGCCAGAATTTCCACGCGCCAAGATGTCATCAACGAGCTGCAATCCCGCTAAGGGACCATCGCGCATCGCTACTGCCACCGCTCGATTCAGGTCAACGACGGGCAGGGAGCTACCTGCGCCAGCACATCATACCAGGCCACAATTTGGTCCAGGCCGTTGCCGTGGTGCTAGGTGCTGCGGCATGGATCGCTGCGATCGCAGCCTGAATCGTATACATGCCAAACCGCTGTGAAGCTGGTGCCTGCTCAACCAGCGCCCTGCCTTCAGAAATCTGTTCTCTATTCCAAAGTGAACGGTCTTGGTCCTCTAGCAGGATCAAGTCGCCCTCTGGAAGATGCGGGCGGTGCGCCGCGACTCCTGTAGCAGCATCAAGGCAAGCAGACCCATTGCCTCTGAGTCGGGTGGTAGCTCAATCAGCAGATGCCTGAACTGAATCGCTTCGCCTGAGAGTTCGGATCGGGTTAGCGACTCACCCGATGAAGCGGAGTACCCCTCGTTGAACACGAGATAAATGACCGACAGCACGGCATCCAACCGCCCGGGCAGATCGGTGATCGATGGTGCCTCATGGGAATTCGCGCATCTCGAATCTTCGCCTTGCCGCGTACAATTCGCTGAACAATGGTGGCGGGAGCGCTGAGACGCGCGCTGGCAATTTCCTCGGTCTTGAGGCCGCAAATTTCCCGTAGTGTCGGCGCGATTTGCGTGCTCGGCGATAAGGAGCTGGATGGCAGCGCAAGTGAAGATCAGTCGCAGCTGGTCGTCCTCGACCTCCACGGCATCAGCCCTTGCGAGGGGAGCTGTGCCTTGATCAAGTTTCTGAGCAGGTTCCGCGAGCGAATCATTGAAAGCGGCTGCGACGGCGGATGGTGTCAATCGCTCTGAAACGGCCCACCGAGACGAGCCATGTTCGTGGGTTGGTGGGTACTCCATTACATGGCCATTGCTCCACAGCCGTGGCGAAGGCTTCGTCCCCAGCGCTTCAGCAAGGTCAAAGTCTCCAAGCAAGCGGATCAGAGTGGCGAAGACTCGGCGCGACTCTGAGCGGTAGACAGCATTCACTTGCTCCCGCATTTGATTGGTCTTATTCTCATTCATATCTCCCATTCCCAGGCCCATTGTGTTTGAGATAATCAACTACTATCACAGTTGGGTCATTGGGTTGTTGAACAGAATCCCGAAAATAACTCGTGGGTGTTTCAACCAGTTCAGAAAGCAAATGCACTGAAGCCAGCCAAACTGAGACCAAAGTTAGCGGCATGACGTATTCCCACTGGTTTCTCAAGCTGCTCCCAATTCGTTGGAACTGCGCCTGGATTTGCCTGTTCAATGACAACATTGACCGGTTCGATCTGCAGAAAATAGATTAGGGGAAATGCGATCACGAGACAAAGCGTACCCGCCAATGCCCACCTAAAAGCAGTCCGATGTTTCCGCACCAGAACGGTGAAGGCGATCGCAGCAAGAACTGCTCCCACCGTGATGAATGCACCTGGACTCGGTGCCCCAAAATAGCGGTATAGGCTATTTTGAACCATCACATAAAGTGACCCATCATACTGCATTTTGGCTGGCGGTTCCAGAACATGGGCAAACTCCAAACCCATGAACAGCGCCACGAGAGATAGGCGTTAATTAATCGCCAGAATTTTAGAAACATTGCGTCCCTCCTGAAGCCAATACAAGCAAAGCTGGTGAGGTGGAGCTAATCAATGGGGAATGGCACAAATTGAAGACGAATTAATCCTGCCTCATGCATGAGGCTGAAAAACTCTTTCGATTGAAACATCGGGTTCCCCAATGCTGCTGAATCAACCAACCCGGCAGCCCAGAGCAAGTTACAACTTCGGCAATTAACGGTGCGCTCAAAGGACGTGAAATTCTCACCATTTCCGTAATCCCCTGGGTTGGATCAGCTAGGTGTTCCAGCATGTGAGCGCTGATCACGGCATCAAGATTCATCTGCCAAAATGGCAATATCTTCACATCACTCCGTAAGGTTTGGTGACGAATCTTTGCCTGACTCAGGAGCCGATGGGCTGTATTGAGCATCTCGGATGAGATATCGACTCCCGTAATCTCTGTTGCTGGATTGATCATTTGCGCAAATGCAAGGCTGAATGCTGCGGTGCCAATGCCACAATCACAAATGGTTAAGTTGTCTTTTGACTGCGGCAGGAGGTTGGTATTTTTGAAGCGTCGCCACAATTCCCGATAAGCATGGCTGTAACCCAGAAGACGGAGATGTTGATGCCACCGGTTAGCTGCTTGATTGTAAGTTTGAGATAGCTCCGTGGTCGTTGGATAAACTCGTTGAACCGAGACCTGCCACCATCCAAATGTCCATTCCATTGTGAAACCTCATTGATTGCGACTGTATCTTCAAAGTCGCTCTCAGGTTCGATTTCGTCCCTGACCCAATGGATAGTTAGAAGGATAGTTCTGGAGCTTTTAGAGATGCAACACTACTGATTCAGAATTTGTTGAAGATCTTCTGGAATTGGCGTTCTTTCTGAGGCATCAACATTGGCTTTGCCACCTCTCAAAGTTCTTGTTTGTCCATACAGAAGTGTCAGGGGAACTGCCACAATAGTTGGCAAGAGTTGCCCAACCCACTTCTCGAAATCTCGCTGTCTCCAGGCAAGCTTCAGCATTTGCCAGTGGGCAATAGCATGGGTGATCGCGTCAGTTTGTCCTAGAATATGAGCCCGTTGCAAAAGCTTTCCAAGCGGTCTCAAAGTCTTGCTCAGCAATAGCTATTTTTGCTCTTTGAAGTTCTGCGTTGAAATGTTCCCGTACAATTGCTTTCATCTTGATCCTCGAACTAAGAAGTGGGCTGGGTTGTCAGTTGTTGCAGCGTGAAATAGTATGAGGCATCACCCGTTTTGAAGAGCCCGTACCAGGCTTCTAGGATTTCGGCATCGTAGAGATCAAGCTTTTTGAAGATGTGGTAGGCAAACTCAAGTGGGGCGGTTGAGTTCGCGGTAATGAGATTACCAGCCGTGACAGCAGACTGGTTTCGATAGAAGCCTGCGCCTCGATAGTTTGTTGCTTGTAAGTATTCCAAGGCATTGCTGGTGTGGGGCCTCTCATCTAGAAGTCCGGCGCGTGCTAACCCTGCAGTCGCACCACAGATAGCCGCAACGGGGATATCCGCTTCCAGAAAAGCTTTTGCCAACTCCAGAATCTCAGTATTTTTGACTTCATCCCAAGCTTCTCCTCCAGGCAGAATCAGCATGGTACTGGGTTCTAGTTCATCAAGAGTAATATCGGGGAGAATTGTCACACCCCCAATTGTCATCACAGGTTCATCATTTAAGCCAACCGTTTGCACCCGGTAGTGCCCGGGCCGTTTTTGGAATGCTGGAATATTGATTCCCGCGATTGCATAACTCGTTTCCCAATCGGCAAGCGTATTGAATACAAAAAGATGAACAATTTGCTTTTCCATTGAGCCCACTCCTGTTCGCTCCTAATATTTCTTCCCATGTTTCTCGCGTAAGCTGCCATTCAGTTTGATGCCATCCTCGTGCCCTCATCCAAGCAGGACTAGGCGGTGTGCCCATTAAAACGAATCCATACCGCTCTAGCAATCGGGACACCCGCAAGTTGGCGCTGATAGAAATACTACGAATCTCGGTCAATCCCAGATCACGAAACCCAAATTCAATCAGAGCTTTTCCAACTTCAATTGCAAAGCCGTAACGCCCCCAAAACTGAGGTGCCAACTCGACACCCAGTTCGGCTTGTTCAGACCCATATCCCTCACGGCGTAGCCCCCCACAACCAATCAGCTCAGAACTGCGGCGATCGACAATAGCAAGCTGATAATTGCGCCGAGGATGTTCGATGGTCCACTGATTAAACCGTTGAAGTAGCTTGCGGGTAAAGTTTGGGGTGACTTCTTCTGGCGCACAGAATTCGGCATAGCCAGGCTCAGCATGATAGGTTAAAAATGCAGCTTCATCTGCCGGGATAAAGTCTCGTAGAAGAAATCGCTTGGTGATGATTTCCAATGTCGGTATGCTCACCTGATCGATTGATAGCAATACAATTGCCCTCTAGTCAGCCTAGCCCCTAGTTATTCCAGTGTGGTGCGATTTCACCTGGAGTTCACTAGCCGAAAGAATAGTTTTGCAATTGTGGGTCCCGCTACGACAAAATCCCCAGTTTTCTGGCTTTTGCGACTGCCTGGGTGCGATTACTCACCTCCAACTTGGCGTAAATATTGCGAGCGTGCCATTTGACTGCGGCGAGGCTGACGAACAATTGATCTGCGATCGCCTGGTTTGTCATTCCAGTCGCCAAATAATGCAATACTTCTAGTTCACGATTGCTGAGCGGCTCGATGAGAGCTGCGCTCAAAGGCTGAATTAGCAGTTGGCCCGCAGCAGTTTTCTTCTGTAAAGCTGAACTAAATGCAGCTAGCAAACACTTCACTTCTTTAGAGTGAACACTGTTTGAGACAGCGGTTTGTAATAACTCCGCCATTGGTTTCCCTTCGTCTAAAAAGAGACGGCTGTAATTCCGATGACGGGGACTATTCAATGCCTGGTTCAGGGCATCTAATGAGCGCTCCCGGTTGCCCTGAGCCTGTAAAACCAACCCCTGTAAAAGCAACGTTTCCATTACCCGAATAGTTCGTCCTCCATCTTTGGCAAATTCATGTAATCGCGCTAGCAATCGGAGCGCAGCTTGTAAATGAGCGGGGGATGACGGCTGCTGTCCGTAAGCCAGCAGCACTCTGGCATAGGTCAAGTATTCGAGTTCGGAACCAATCGAGAACTGTTTGGTTTTGCTATAGCCTAATTCATCCTCGACATCCAGATTATGACTTTTGGCCCAGGCCATTGCCGCATCCAAATTTCCCTCCGCCAGATGCAATCTGACCTTACAGGCTTCCACTGAAAGAATCGTTGGCCAGAGCCAGGGCTGACAGCGTTCAGCCGCGTGAATTGCAGCCCATGTTGCCTGAAAGTCTCCCTGCGCCAGGCGCACTCGGGCCAGGGTAATGTAGCCCATCATCAGTCCTGGCTGCTGATTTTGAATGGCGCGATCAATACTTTGACTTAGGTGCTGGGCAGCGGCTTCTAGTTGGTTTTGCTCTCGCAGTAAGTCGGCTAGTGCTACCTGCACTAACACTCCGGCATAGGTTGCTAGCCAGCGACGTTCTGTTGCCAGGTCTAAGCCTTGCTGGCAGAGTGAAGTGGCTTCATCCATATGACCCCGTAGTGCCAGGATCTGGGCCTGCAAATAAAGACCCGCGATCGCAGGATCAGCCGTTCCTCGCGCCCTACCAATGCGGCTGACTTCCGGCAGTAACCGCCTGGCAGCCTCGTAGTTATCGGCCACAAAGTACGTGACACCCAGGTTGAGCAGGATCAGTGATCGCAACCAGGAATAGTTCTGCGGCAACAGTTGCAGCGCTTTTTCCATCAATGCAACCGAGTCTGCCGTTTGTCCCTGCTGACGAGCCTTCATTCCTTTAAGGGCGGCGACTAGTCCCCAGAGGTGATCCGTGTTTTCAGTTGTAGGCGGGTTCTCATCAAGTAATTGTTCGAGGATTTGGATAACCGCGATCGCCTCGGCAAACTGGGAGGAGGTAAATCCCACCCATGCCTTGGCAACCAGCAGCCAGGGACGCGACTGGGTCAGTTCAATGGGCAATGCTGCCAGGGCACTTCGCAGAACAATTGCATCCAGGCGAGGATTCTCGTTCGTCTGCATTTCTTGTTCGATGCAACGGGCGGCGTATTCAAAGGATTGGGCAGCAATGGCGTGATGAATAGCATCGACCATGTGTCCCTGGTGTTCGTACCATTGGGCGGCGCGGTGGTGGTAGATTAGTACGAGATCTGGGTCTGTCCGTTGCAGCAGGTGCCGCAGCGACTTAGCAAACAAGTGGTGGTATCGATACCAGATGCGATCGCGGTCCAGTGGCACCACGAACAGGTTTTGCCGCTCCAACTGCTCTAGGTTATCCGCTCCATCGACCGCATCTTCGCCCACAACGGCTTCACAAAGAGAGCTACACATCTGCTCCAGGATCGACGTTCGCAGCAAAAATGTCCGAAGCGGTGGCGGTTGGCGTTCTAAAACTTCCTCCACTAAATAATCCAGGATGTATCGCTGGTTGCCCCCAAAGGTGTCAATCAATGCTGCCGGATTGGACTCATCTCGTAGAGAAAGCATGGCGAGCTGTAACCCGGCTATCCAGCCTTCGGTTTGTTGTTGTAAGGTCGCTACTTGGGCCTCAGTGAGCGATAATGCCATGGATTGATGCAGAAAGGTGGTAGCCTCTTCTTCCGTGAAGCGAAGATCTGCGGCTCGCAGTTCCATCAATTGCCCACGACCTCGCCATCGAGCCAAGGGAAGCGGGGGATCAGTCCGAGTTGCGATCGCCAGATGCACCTGGTTCGACAAATGCTCCAGAAAGAACGTCAAGGCATCATGAATAACTGACGTTGTAATCAGATGGTAATCATCCAGAACAACAATCAAGTCTGTCTGGAGCTGGGCCAGCTCATTCAGGAGGGGGGTCAAAAGCACTTCAAAGTCGAAGGGCCCAGGGGATTGCAGCAGGGACAGGGTGGCTTCCCCAATTGCCCCTTCCGCCCCCTGCAACGCCGCCACCAGGTACGTCCAGAAGCGAGCCAGGTCGTTATCTCGCCCATCTAAGGCCAGCCAACTGATGGGCAGTTGAGTGTGCTGCGCCCATGCACTCAATACAGTAGTTTTGCCAAAGCCAGCCGCCGCCGAAAGCAAAATCAGCCTACTGGTTAACCCTTGATTTAATTTCGCCAGGAGATGGTTTCGCTGCACCAGGGGTGAACGGAGGGATGGGGGGTGCAGCTTAGTTACTAGCAGGGAACTAGTCATATCAAGTTGCCCATCTAAGAATCCTGTGTTCAGAATAACGAATCGAATTGCGAGTTTTTTTGCCTCCCCTTGACCCTGACGCAAAGTGAGGCCCTTATCATAGGTTCCTTACCGAACTGGTCTCAGGCAAGGAGGAAAGCCATGCAATCCATCGCCCTGAATGGCATTGTAACGTGGCATCCGGGGAGACAATCCGTCTCACGCACTCTTCAGTTTTTTAGTCTCCGCGCACAGGCGTTCTTCCTGTCTCCTCAACAACGACGAAGGAAGTTGCCAGAAACGATATAGTGACTCAATATCATGCCCAATGCTTTCCAACTGCTCGTCATTGCCTCTGAAAATCGCACAAGGGCTGCCCTGCCGTGGGCGAAACCGAATTTTGGAAAGAATATTTGAACATCATCGGTGAAAAGATAGAGAACGGTGCGAGCTCTGGCATTCACCGTTCTGAAATAAGTATTGACAGCCGCTATCCAAAAATTGCCATCGATGCCAGTATCTACAGACTTTTTCTTCTTCAGAGTTGAACCTAATTACTAATGAGAGCGTAGTATGGTGAACAGTTTCTACCAAATGTTATTTCTACGGAGTCAGCTCGCCAAGG
>JAUJON010000075.1 GCA_030447595.1 Thermosynechococcaceae cyanobacterium YX3bin19 | reverse complement strand
AGTCTCGCACTGAAAGTGCGTAGCTTTGCACTAGCGTGTTTGGGACAGTAAAAAACTGCTCGAAAATGCGAGATTGAATTTCAGGTGGAATGCCCTCTCCATTGTCAGCAATCTCTACCAGAATGTAATTACCTTCCTTGGAAGTTCGCAGCCAAATTTGTCCGTTTCCAGCGATCGCATCAATAGCGTTGACAATCAAGTTCGTCCATACCTGGTTCAGTTCACTGCCGTAGGCGTAGATGCGCGGCAGACTTGAATCATACTCGCGGGTCAGGACAATATTTCCCTTGAGCTTATGAGTCAAGATGGTCAGCGTACTCTCTAGTCCATCGTGTACATCGATTTCCTGTAAAGGAGCCTGGTCTAAATATGAATACTCCTTCATCGCCTTAACTAAATCAGAGATGCGCTTGGAACCATGTTTAATTTCATCCAACAGCCCTACCCCGGTTAGCGTTACTGTCAGCCACCCTAGAACATCATCAAGAGTATTTACGGGCAAGTGTTCCAAAACAGTGTTGAGCCACTGGATATCCAATCCTACTGCAACAATGACGCTCGCAAGTTTCCAGCCATCCGTCACCCCCTGTGCTTCCAGCCAATCAGTAACCTCGTCTTCCCGATCACTTTGAGCTAATGGGTTGTCCTGTATATCGCCTGAACGAACAAGCTGAGATTTGGTTTTAGCGTGCTTGATCGCGTCTCGCTGCAAGTCAGCAAGAAAAGTTAGTTGCTCTCCGGTTAGCTGCTGATTTAGCTTGAGTCCCCAAGCAGGCAATTCTTGAAAGACCTCATCGATCTGCTGTGCGCCCCGGCTAACAGCTGCGGCTGGGTTATTTAGCTCATGAGCTAAACCAAAGCGGGAGGCTAGTTCCAGTACCGCCTCACCCGGTTGAAAATTGGCCCACCTGAATAGCTGCTCGGTCCCGGCCCGCCCACCGGGTCGCAGGATTTTTTTACCGGCTGCCGCGAGCACTTGATGGCCGGGAGCGGTCTGCAAGTCGAGGGTAGCGTTGGTCATATCTTTTGACCTTCTGATGTGCTACCTTCACTCTGCCAAGAATCCTCAATTGGGTCTTTGAGCTAGCTTAATCTTGCCAGCATTCAAAAGCGCAGTTGATTAATGGTTTGGGAGAGGATTTCACTCGACTGCTGGAGCTGTTTGCTTTCTGTGGAAGTCAAGGCCAAATTGATCTTCCTGCCAATGCCTTGATGGTTAATCACGGTCGGGAGGCTGAGGCAGACATCATAAATGCCCTGGAAACCCTCAACCAGGCTACTGACCGTTAACACGTGGTTTTGGTTTCTCAAGATTGCTTTGACAATCTCGGTAACGCCCAAGCCAATGGCGTAGGAAGTCGCTCCTTTACGCTGGATAATTTCATAAGCTGCATTTTTGACCTGCTCAAAGTGGTGATTGAGGAACTCCCGATCTGCTGGAGCACAGTCGGCGATGTCGCCATTGCAAAGGTGCATTCCGGCAATGTTGGCTTTGCTCCAGAGCGGCACTTCACTGTCACCGTGTTCACCAATAATGTAGGCATGTAGACTGCGGGGGTCTAGCTGTAATTTTTCAGCTAGCAGGTAGCGAAAGCGAGCTGTATCCAGGACAGTTCCTGAACCTATCACTGAAGTACTCGGCAAGCCAGAAAGCTTGAGGGAGACGTAGGTCAGGATGTCAACGGGATTCGTGACAATCAGCAAAATTGCTTCAGGGCAGTGCTGCACAACTTCAGGAATTAAGCGCTTGAATAGTTCAACGTTGCGCTGCACCAGGTCTAGGCGGCTTTCCCTAGGCCGTTGCTTGGCTCCAGCGGTGATGACCACAACATCGGCACCATCCCCATCTCCACTGGCGAGGTCGCCAGCTTTGACCAAACTTGGCTCGACAAAGGGCAGTCCGTGAACCAAGTCCATGACCTCGCCCTTCAGTTTTTCTTGGTTGATATCGACCAGCACCATCTCATCGAGAGTGTTTTGGATCAACAGGGAATAGGCGCAGGCCATGCCAACCTGACCTGCCCCAACAATCACCCCCTTGCGCGGGCGACGGGCTGTGCTCACACCCTGTTCACAGTTGGAGGGAGCAAAGAAGAGTTGTTCAATCATAAGCATTACTCTGTAGATTGAGGGGCTTTACAGTTCCACGGCTGGCAGGCCTAGAGCGATCTCCCAGTCCGCTTAGGTGGGCAATCACTACCCGAATAGCTGAATCAGCAGTGGCAACACCTGCATGGGTGAGGATTTGGCCGCCGATCAGCTCCTTGCAACGAGAATCTGCAACTGACCTAGCCCCAGAGCGGCTTCACCACTCGGCGATCGCAACCTGGAACTGCTGCCTATAACCCTATTCCCGCTGCGTGCTGACTCAAGCGGTTTTATTTCCGGTTATCTCGCTCGGATGAATCCGGTAAATTGCGGTTACATTTGCACGTCCCCAGGCGTCAGTCCACGTTCTACTGATGGCAGGTGCAAGGGCTGGATTACGCTCTTTGACAAGCTGCATAGCGCGATCAACATCCTGCTCCTCTGTAAGGCGCTCGGCGCGTCCGGTCACGACAACGCTACGCCAGTGCAGCGGATCGTGAACTTCTTCGACCTGTAGGCACACTTGCGGATTCGCGTCAATGTACTTGGTCTTCATCCCTTCAGTTGTGAATAAGTATATCTTTGAGTCTTCAAAATAATAGTGCATCGGCACAACGTAAGGACGCCCTTCGAGTGCACAGCCAAGATGACCATGTCCTACTTGCTGCAAGAGGTCTTGTATTTCTTTTGATCCCATTTCATAAATATCCACCATAAGAATTCTCCTGCTACAGATTCAGTTGACTTTGCGTCTCGGCCCTCAACCAGTTGGACATTGAGTGCAAGGGGCTTTCTCGGAGTGCGAGGACAGACAATCCACCACTGCTCTTGCTCTAAGTTCAGCTTACTCAATAGCTTTAGGACTTGAATAAGCAGGACAACACGAAGAGCGGTTGTTTGATTCGCTCTTTATACGGATTGATTAGCGCTCAGCAGCGGTTAACTCTGGCCGAGTGGTTTGAACCGGAAAGCGGAAGACGGCAATAATGGCCCTCACTGTAAATACAAACATCGCCAACGCCCCGATCGCAAACACAATGTCCCCCGGAATCCGCAGCCATACCGTCCACCGCATCCAAGGACTACTAAGCACCTCAGCACTGCGGGCAAACCAGGTGCCGTGATTAATTGATACCGCCAGTTGGTAGAAGCCATTCGGAACCAGACCCAAAACCAGCATCCCAACTAAACCTCCGTTGATGGTCCAGAAGGCAAAGCGCAGCCACTTCTCGTTCCAGGCATCCTCTGGCACAAATTCCCGCAAGGCGAATAGCATCAGCGCTAATGCTAAACAGCCATAGACCCCAAACAAGGCAGAGTGAGCATGAATTGGAGTCGTATTCAGTCCCTGAGAATAGTACAGGACAATCGGCGGGTTAATCAAAAAGCCAAAGACACCTGCACCAACCAAGTTCCAAAAACAGGTGGCGATAAAAAAGCGTAAGGGCCAGCGGTAAAATCCTTCGGCTTCTAGAGAAAGTTTCAGCGTCTTCAACACTTCGAAACCAATCAGCGTCAGGGGTACCACTTCCAAGGCGGAAAAGACTGCTCCCATAGCAGCAATAAAGGACGGCGTACCGGAAAAGTAGAGATGGTGCAATGTTCCAATCACACCGCTACCTAAATACAAAATCGTGGTCAGGTAGGTCGCACGCAAAGCCGAGGATTTCTTCAAGAAACCCAGCTCGCTGCACAGGTAAGCAATGACAACTGTAGCAAAGACCTCGAAGAAGCCTTCCACCCACAGGTGAATCACCCACCAGCGCCAATCCTCGGCAATATTTAGGGGTGTGATTGGTATAGGCCAAACCCACTGAGTAAAACAGGGGAATCGTCATCGCACTGTAGAGGAAAAATGGCTCAAGCCGGTGGGACTTTTTCTTGTTGCAAAGCAGGCTTGAAAGCACGGTACATCAGCCACAGCCAAAACGTCATACCACCAATCAGCAGCAATTGCCAAACCCGTCCTAATTCGATGTACTCGTAGCCCTGGTGTCCCCAGAGGAAGCTGTTCTTAACGTCTAGAACTCCCGTTACTGCCTCCCAAGTACCAATCATCGAACCAACGACAACGACGGTTAGTGCAATGAGAAGAACCGTATTGCCCAGTGCTTGATATTTGGGTTCGAAATGACCGAAGCGAGGGGCAAAGTAAAGTCCAGCAGCCAGCCAGCAAGTGGCAATCCAGAACACCGCTAGTTGCAGGTGCCAGGTGCGGGAGGCAGCATAGGGCAGAAATTGAACAAGTGGGATACCGTAAAACCCTTCCCTTCCACGGCATAGTGAGCGGTGAACATCCCCATCACAATTTGCACTAAAAATAGGGTCATCACCAAGCCAAAAAATAGTGAGGTCACTTTCTGGCTGGGTGTAGGAATTCGCATAGCAGGACGGGCTGGAATAAGCTGGACTTCATCTTCCTCTTCTTGAGCCAGGTAGACAAACAAAAAGACTCCAATACCAGCAATGAGAATGATGATCGATACGATTGACCAAATCACAAACTGCCCTGGGGCTTGATTGCCGATCAGGCGATCAGCAGGCCAGTTAGCAGTATAGGAAAAGGGTGCATTCGGTCGATTCGCTGCCGCTGCCCAAGCAGTCCAAGCAAAGAAAGCGGTAACATTGTGAATTTGGGTAGCATCGTTGAACCAACCCTCTGGAATGGAGTGGATTTTGGAGCCGTGGGCTAGTAGCTGCTGATAATCTTGGAAGACCTGTTTTAAGCCTTGAGTTTGTTCATTGGTGAGGCTAAGTTCGTGGGTTTGCGGATCGTAACGATTGGTCTTGAACTGTTCACTCACTTTTGCTTCTAAACTGGCTCGTTCTGGCGCGGGTAGAGCCTCTAAGTCTGATTGAGAAAAATCAGGCTGAGCGTTGTACAACATGCCAGCGGTGGCTAAGCCCCAGCGGTGGAGCACATCAGCGCTCCAATCGGGGGCGAGATAGCTGCCATGTCCCCAGATGCTGCCAATGTGCTGGCCACCACGAGCTAGATAGGTTTCTTGCCCGGCTTGAATGTCTGCTTGCGTCAGGACAACTTCTTGCTGGGGAGAGCGCATGACTTCTGGCAGGGGAGGGGCATTCTTCCAGATTACGGCTCCTGCTGCCAGCAAAGCAGTAAAGGCAACGATGCAGATCAACACCAGCCAAGCTGGGAGGCTGAGCGAGCACCTTTTAGAAGCCTTTGTAGTATCAGCATTAACCAGTGTGGAATTGGTCATGGCTAAACCTCCATAACTTGTGGAAGAATTGATTAATTCTGTTAATCAGATTTAATCCAAAACAAATCTGCCATCACGGCGTTTAAGTTGGGGATACTCCCAATTTGCCAGGAATACTCAATTGAGACTCTGAGCTAGCTCATAGTGCTGGCGGTAAAAATGCTGTTTCACCTACCAACTAATAACAGCAGCAACAACTACGGCATCCGAAGAAACCTTTTGTGAACTGTGAAACCAGTCATGGAACTCTGCCATCAGACTGTCCGGTAAAGTTCTCACCATCTCTACCATGACTGCTGCTAGGTCATTCTCAGAAAATTCTTCAGGCAATCTCCCTTTTAGTTCCTTAGAGCGAATGCAATTCAGGAAACCGCGAATCATAACCGGGGCATCACCAATAGGAGTGGTGTAGATCAAGGCTTCACAGTCCGCCAAGGACATTTGACGAAACTGGTTAAAGTCCCCCCAACCTAAATATCGACACTCAAGCCTGCCACTAGTAGTCATCGTTTACCTTCACTTCAGCCAGTTTTGATATTTTGGCGCTGATTGAGGGATTGTGTTGATATCCATCGCGGCTAACCGTCCTAACCGTCACCACCACCTGCTTAAAGGGCCTGTTGTGAATACTCCAATCACCTAAACGCCTGAGGTGCTGGTGGGACACACTCCCCTGAAAAGGTGCTAGACAGATTCACCTAAGGAATTGTTAAGTACACCGGTAGGACTGAGAGGGCAACCAGGATGAGAAAACTCAAGGCACTCACGGTCTCGAGCATTGCCACCTGTTGAATTTTGGTTGTGCGATACCAAGCCTGCTGCCAGACCACGAAGCCAAACTTGAGAAGAGCGATCCCCAAGGCCAAAGCAAGAACGAGGGGGAGCCAGTCAAACCAGCAGAGCAGGGCAACCATCAGCGTTGCAACCCCGTGGTAAATCATCGCTGGCAGGAGGGAGCTGGTTTTCGGCTTGCGCAGCTTGACCGCAAAAATGGTGCTGCCGAAGTAGAGGGTGTTGAGTACCCACAGCCCCATTGCCAGGGGGGAGAGAGCTTCAGTCGTGACAGCATAAGCTAACGGTGCTGACAGACAAACAGCGGCAAAGGTAATCAATTCATTGACAATGGCTTTTTGCTCGTGATGCCACACAGAAACGGCATCTACCAGGAGCGCTGAGATCGCTCCTAGATAGATCCACAGCAGTACGGGAGTACGAAGATAGAGCCAAAGGGCGATCGCCAGGGATGCAGTCCCGTACAAGCTACCCCACACCAGAAATCGAGGCTTGAGACTCCGGCGTTGCTTTAGTTGCAGTACCAGGGGGTGCTCTGCCTGAAATCCCAAAAAGGCGCAGACCAGTGCCAGCGTCGTTGCCAGCGTCCAGCTTTGGGCTGCCGCCGCTCCCGTCAGGAAGGATACCAGCAACACTATATAAACCCCATGCTCCGGAGAAAGCGTTGGTTGATACCAGGCTTGGGTATTGCCTTTAGCTCTCTTTCGAACGTCTAGGTGGACAGTGGCGGCAGGAATGGTACCTGAGTCAGTCATCGTTAACGTTACCTTATAGGTTGAATACTTGTTTCTATGGGTTCTATGGGATTCCCTTAACCAGCTATGCAGGTTGCTTCAGTCTCTGTGAAATGGAGGTGGCAAGAGCTTTTCCCACAATTACCGCCTTATCTTTCCAAGGGTGAGGTTGATGCTCTAGGACTGGCATTTCCTGATAACAGTGAGGACAAAACCAGTAAATTCCTTGCCAGCGGGCATGGCGGAGTAAAGGATGGCCACAGCAAAGACAAGTAGGCTTACGTTCCATTGCCAGTACGCGATGGCCTGGGGCTGTTTGGAGTTTAAACGTGACGTTGGTCATGGCTTCGGCCTTCTCAGTCGTCATGGTTCCAGTCTTACAAGAATTTGAGGCCAAGTCTTTGAGCTAGCTCATAGCTGCTACGACATCTCCACTGGCTCTTCCTCAACTGCCTGCTGTGCAATGTCAGCAGTATGTTCATTAATGGCAGTCACTGCTGCTTCAGGTAGAACGGCTCTGTTAGCAGTGTGGGGACTCTGGAAGGTTTGCTGGGCATCAGGCTGCTGGCAAGCTAGCATCGTTTTGACGTGTTCTAGTTCGTCATCTCTAATGGCAAGAAACACGTCGTAGAGATTTTCAATCTTGGGACGGCGGACTTCCAGAGGGTGAGAAGTTTGAAATTCATCGAACATATAGAGGTCGCCTTCGCGGTAGTACTTGAGGGCGATTTCAGGGGCAGGTAAAGCTCTGAGTTCCTCTCCATGCTCTTTGAGAAAGGTGTCATAGGTGTGATAGGCGTGCTCTTCTACCTGCTGCATAAAGCGATACGCAGACCGGGGGGACAGCACGTATACAAAGATAATGATCCAGTAGTAGATGAAGGCTCCTGTATGGGCGACAAAGCGGTCAATCCAGTAGCGATTGCCACCAAGAGACTCAGCAATCAACAGGTGATGGAGCTCATTCCAGGACTCAGCAAAGTGGACTTTGAGCCAGTCCGACTTACGCCACCAACCCATTGTTTCGTAGAGATGCAGGACAGAAGTGTAGGCGAAGTAGGGGACACGAGCAACAGTTTCCAACACAAAAAATCGTGGGTAGAGGCGAGTGCGATAGAAGGTATTTAACAGTGCTTCTAGTAAGTTGACGAGGAGGGTGATCATATTGGTGTTCTCCTTAGGGTTTCTTTTATGGAAAATACTTCCATTTAGTGTTGCCCTCTTTCACGGGGAAGTAAACCAGCAGATGTGTATTGGGCAGTCGCTGCTGAGCAGCGACTGTTGATTAGGCAAAAACGAGTTTAGGCTCAGGAGGATGACCGAGATAGATATGTGCAGCGGACTTCAGGACAATCTCGGAATAAAAAATCTTCTGAATCTCTAAACTGGGAGCGCGACCAGCAATCGCTTGGTAAGCAGTGATCTCCCCTTGGAGGCTGAAGTCAGAATGGGTCAAATAGTGGTCATAGTCGTGGATTGCCAAGAATGCAAATCCATAGAAAGGATTAGGATAGAGGTCTGTATCGTAGGTTTCAACAGATACCCAAAGATATCCCTGCTCAAGATCAGCAAACAGTTCTTCTACAGTTTCATAGCGCATGAAGCCTGAGGGTTGAACTGAAAAAGGAAGCTGCTGAAACTGATTCATAATAAACTCGCACAGTTCGGCCCTAGTTTCTGTAGAAATTTCTACAGGAGTTCCTTCAAGGTAGAGTTTGGCAAGTGTCTCTGGTTTAGGTGCCATTTCAATCACCCCCCAGTGGATTTAGAGATCGCTCAGTTCTTAAGCGTTGGGAACACTTTGAAATTTATGATTGACATGAATTGCAGTCCTAAGCTGTTGCATTGGTGCCACCTTCAATCTGGCAGAAATCCTCGCTCATGTTTCTGAGCTAGCTCATGTTTCAATAATGCGTTTAAACCCAACCGGAGCTTTACTCCGTCTCTAGACGAACTGAGTCAGTGGATACAGTCTTTGAGAGGCAGCCAACGGAATTGGCGATCACCCCCCAATTCAATGACGACCTTGACCTTAGGCTCTAGGCTTGGCAAGATGCTGAGGTACTCTAATTCCTGGCGATCCAGCTTCTTGCCATCAATCAGCCATAGGACCAATCCTTTTGCTTTGGGAGGCAAACTTTCCATGTGATAGCTGACTACAGGAGGCAAGAAATAAACCTGGATACCCCAATCCGTCGAACCAATGGTGCTCTTACCCAGATGAGGGGGTCGAATACCGTGAGTCTGGGTTAGGTAGGCCGGCAAATCCCCTAGCCCAGGAGCTGAGACAGGCAGGACTACATAGCCCGCTCCCCGTAATCGGCGCAGGTAGCGTCCCTCAAACCCACCCTCTAAAGGTACATAGATGCCGAGAGCACCTGCATTTTCTAAATCTCGAATAAATCGTCTGCCAGTGATAAGCAGTGCCATCATTCAGCATCCTGATAACGATTAAAAACTGTGAACCGTTCATAGGTCCTTGCTGGGCTAGGAATCTAAATGAACTCAGGATTGACTGCATACAGGAACAGCGTGAATCCCACACATTGAAACGATGATCTTGACTGCAATAGCTGCGTCCAGGCTGATAAGGGTAGAGGTACCTTATTGGCCGTTGCGCTCAGCACATGAAGTGCTTAGAAGCCTGAATCTTAAACCACAGACCTTCTCTCCAGCTCAAGCAGGGGACAAGGAAATTTGAGCCATCACCAGCTATCAGGCGGCAGCCGTTTGACAGCAATCTTGTTCACGGGCGGCAACTGCAAGCACTAGGCACAGAGCAGCGATTGCAGCTTGCCATTCTTGCCGTGCCTGGACATTCTCTACAGTCTCAAATAATCCCACCAGTCGAGGGATGGAACTTTCCAAGGCTGGACGGGGAACTGGACGGTGTAACTCAACCAATCGAGTTAAGCTTTCCTGATTGTTGAGAAAGTTAATCACCCACTTGGTTGTATGGTCAGGGCTATCTGGAACCCGCTCTACGCCTAGCTCGTTTTGCAACCAATCATAAAAGAGTGGTAGCTTTTTCGCTAGGACAATCTTTGCGGTGGGCAAGGTCTGCTTCAAAAGACGGATATCCAAGCTATCCAGTTGCTGCTCAAGCACAGGTGAGTTGAGCACATCCTGTAGGTTACGTGAAAGTAGTGTCTCTACTTCAGTTGGAGATAGGTTGAGGTGTTGGGTAAATGTGTTCAGCATCGTTGATCAATTTGTCACCAGAACGACCCTCTCATAGGAGATAAAGGAATGACTATGAGCTACCTCAAGGAAGCAGACAATCCTCTTTCAGGGATCTTGAGGGTTTGTGGACAGCGTTAGCAGAAATGTCAAATTTTCCTCGGCTTGCAATGCATGGGGAGCGTTGGCTGGCATAAAGACAAAGACCCCCATCTCCAGGGGAACCTCCTGCCGCTCCAGCGTCAGCGTGCCTTTTCCTTCCAGCACCATAACCGTGGCATTACGGGTTGAGGTGTGCTCAGCAATCTCGGTCCCTGCTGCCAAGCAAAACAGGGTCTGCTGGCAGGAGTGGGCTTTAATCAGAACTTTGCTGAGTACCCCCGCCTGAGGATATTCAATCTGCTCTCGTAGATGCATGACAAAGGATGACTGATTTGTCGTTGTGGACGCCATAAACAATAGACCTCTTGATAATCAAAAGTTGGATCGAGAAGTCAAAGGAGCAGGGATTATGAATCGGACTGGCTCGGTTCAGCAATCGCACACAGCGTGATGTAGCCTAAGTCCCGCCGATACCGATCAAATACGCGGTGCATCTCCAGAACTCTATTGCGGATGGCAGGATGCGTCAGTATATTCCATAGAATTCGAGCTGTATTCCCCAGTCCTTCATCTTGGCTCATCTGCCGCAACTCCAGCAGTGCCATCGGTCCTGTCTGATGCTGTTGCACCTTCAGCCCTGCAGTGGCACAGGCGCTCATCCAGCCTGTTTCTGATAGGGGCGTCGAGTTTACTCGAATGACTTGGGCTAATGCTTGATGGATCTCTGTTTCGCGGGTGCGAGCCAGTAGCTCATGGGAAAGAAATTTGCCCCCCGACTTCAGGTGATTATGGATAGAACGCAAGATCTTGGCCTTTCCAGGGGCAGATTGCATGGTGAGAATTGCCTCTGCCAGGACGTAATCGAATTGTCCTGGAATCTCCTCCAGGTGGAAAACATCTCCCTCAATCACCTCCACTTGACCGACTAGACCTGCTGCCTGAATATTGGCTCGGGCACGGGCAACACTGTCAGGATCTTTCTCAACCCCAACAACCCGGACTCCAAAACGCTTTGCCAAGGCGATTGCACTGGTACCAAAGCTAGCGGCTAGCTCCAGAACTGTCTCACCAGGTTGAAACTCAGCCCACTGGAACAACTGTTCTGTTGCAGTTCGTCCGCCGGGGCGAAGGATTTTTTTGCCAGCCGCTGCCAGGACTTGATGGCCTGGCGCAGTTTGAAAGTTGAGAGTAGTGTTGGTCATGTCCTTAACCCTCCAAGATGGTGCTACTCTCAATTTGCCTGAAGTAGTTTGGGAGGTCTCTGAGCTAGCTCATACTGTTGTGGGTCTGAGCAGAATCCTGAGCTAGATTTCAAGCGTGCCATCGGCAAGCATCTCTAGCTTGATAGGATCGAGCAGCGTGACCTGACCACCCCGGCTGTAGGCAATGACGGATTGAAGGCTCTTAAACAAGCGGACGCACTCTTCATAGGTAATGCCAATACTGCGGGCAATGCGATAGTAAGGTAGCTTCACTTTCAAGCGCTGGCCTTGCGGAATTGATTCAGTTCCG